>NZ_LT630003.1:1864090-2174772 GCF_900105615.1 Lacrimispora sphenoides JCM 1415
TGTACGACGGAAGAATCATGCGTCCGGCGACAAAATACGTAGGAGAAACTATTTCCTACAAAAAAAAGAGAGGAACGATAGCATATGGTTAAATTGTATGACGGCGGAGCTTATCTTGTACATGGAACGGAACTGGTTCCGGATCAGGAAGCAGAAAAAGTTGCTGCCCTTACAGGAAAAGCTGCAGATAAGGCTGAGGCAAAAAAAGGTACCATCGCCTATTCCATTTTAAAGAATCACAACACTTCGGATCAAATGGATCATCTAAAGCTCCGTTTTGACTCCATGGCCTCCCACGACATTACATTTGTAGGAATTATCCAGACTGCCCGTGCATCAGGGCTTAAAGAATTTCCTATTCCATACATTATGACCAACTGTCATAACTCTTTATGCGCAGTTGGCGGTACCATTAACGAGGATGATCACGTATTCGGACTTTCCGCTGCTAAAAAATACGGCGGGATCTTTGTTCCGCCTCATATTGCGGTCATCCATCAGTACATGCGGGAAATGATGGCCGGCTGCGGACGCATGATCCTCGGATCTGACAGCCATACCCGCTATGGCGCCCTGGGAACCATGGCCATCGGAGAAGGCGGCGGGGAATTGGTAAAGCAGCTTCTTTGTGATACCTATGATGTGGCTTATCCCGGCGTTGTGGCCATTTATCTTACCGGAAGCCCTGCTCCATCTGTTGGTCCTCACGATGTGGCCCTGGCCATTATCGGAGCGGTCTTTAAAAGCGGCTATGTAAAGAACAAAATCATGGAATTCGTAGGACCCGGTGTTTCTTCTATGGATACGGACTATCGGAACGGTGTGGATGTTATGACAACGGAAACCACCTGCCTTTCCTCTATCTGGAGAACCGATGAGGACACAAAAGCCTATCTGGACCTTCATGGCCGGGGAGATGCCTACAAAGAATTGAACCCTGAAGAAGTTGCTTATTACGACGGAGTAGTATATGTGGACTTAAGCACCATTAAACCTATGATCGCACTGCCCTTCCACCCAAGCAATACCTATGAGATCGACGAATTAAATAATAACCTTGGAGACATTCTGCGCACTGTGGAACAAGAAGCAGAGCGCATTGTGGGAAGTTCCAAAGCAAACCTTTCCTTAACAGATAAGATCGCGGACGGAAAGCTGATGGTTCAGCAGGGAGTGATTGCAGGATGCGCCGGAGGAAACTACTCCAACGTTATGGCTGCGGCCAATATTCTGACCGGTAAAAACTGCGGAAATGACATCTTTAATTTATCTGTATACCCCTCCTCCCAGCCGGTTTATATGGATCTGGTGAAAAAGGGAGCCATCTCGGAACTGATGGCAGCCGGTGCAACTGTCCGGACGGCCTTCTGCGGCCCATGCTTTGGCGCAGGGGATACACCTTCCAACAACTCCTTAAGCATCCGCCACACCACAAGAAACTTCCCCAACCGGGAAGGCTCCAAGCCAGGCAGCGGACAGATTTCCTGTGTCGCCCTTATGGATGCCCGCTCCATTGCTGCAACAGCGGCAAACGGCGGCTATCTCACATCTGCGGAAGGTTATGGAGAGGATTACCAGGTTCCTGCCTATGAATTCGATCCATCTTCCTATGAGAGACGGGTATATCAGGGATTCGGAAAGGCTCAGCCTGAGGTACCCCTGATTTATGGTCCAAATATCAAGGACTGGCCGGCTATGAGTGCCTTAACGGATAACATCATATTACGAGTATGTTCAAAGATCATGGATCCGGTCACTACTACCGATGAACTGATCCCTTCCGGAGAAACCTCTTCCTACCGTTCCAACCCACTCGGACTTGCGGAATTTACCTTGTCCCGCCGCGATCCGGAATACGTGGAACGCTCAAAGAAAGTAAATGAGCTGGAGCAGGTAAGGAAAGCCGGTTCCTGTGCCTTAGAGGCTGACCGGTCACTGGAATCTGCATTTAAGGCCCTGGCCGCTTACTTAAACCAGCCGGAACTGAATGTAAGGGAAACAGAGATTGGAAGTATGATTTACGCAGTAAAGCCGGGTGATGGTTCTGCCCGTGAACAGGCAGCCAGCTGCCAGCGAGTCCTGGGCGGCTTAGCTAATATTGCAAAAGAGTATGCGACCAAACGCTACCGTTCCAATGTTATGAACTGGGGAATGCTTCCCTTCCTTCTTGAGGCAGAGCCGGATTTTGAAGTAGGGGATTTTATCTATGTACCTGGAATCCGCAAAGCTCTAGACGGAGATATGAACCACATTCCAGCTTACGTTGTGAAAAACGAAGAAGGAAATCCGATTCATGAGATAGAGCTGCACATTGCTGATATGACCCCGGAAGAGCGGGAAATCGTAAAAGCCGGATGTCTGATTAATTATAATAGAAACAAAAACCAACAGCAGTAAATAATACCCCCGGACATGGAACTGGTATAAAAGCCAGATTCCAATCCGGGGGTTATATTTTTTATTTTAAGATTTTATCTACCTGTGTATCATCAAGAGTCACATGATAAAACAGTTCGTAGAAGTCCTTTACTTCATGTTTTATATCAACGCCATACTGTTCAGGATATACAAGATTGCCCAGCCACAAAATCCCGATCATCCGGTTGACAGAAGGCGGACTGCTCATAAAGCTATATGGAACGGAAGGTATCTGAAAGACCTTCCCCTCTTTTACAGCATCTAATTCTCCCCAGACCTTATCTGTTGTTATGGTTTGGTACAGGGCTTCAGAATCTGCGATGATAACATCCGGCTGCCACAGAAGAAGCTGTTCAAAGGATACTTCGCTTCCGCCGCCGCTTGATACCATTTCAACTTTAGCTGCATTTTCCGCTCCTATCTGCTCGATAACCCGGGCATGAATGGAACCCTCTGCATTGGTGTGAAGTCCATCATCTCCAACAGCGAAATAAACCGATTTCTTTTCTGACAGCTGTTCCCTGGCTGTTTCAGACGTTTTCAGTATGTAATTGCAATCGTCCGCCAGTTTCTTTGCCTGATCGGTATCTCCGGTAAGCTCTCCCAGCTTCTCATAAGCAGAACTCATGGTATCTAAATCTGCCTCTATAAAGATGACTGGCATATTTAGTTGCTCCTGAAGGGCATCCATATCTTCTTTTACACTTTTTTTCGCTTCTCCGATATCAATGATTGCATCAGGACTTTCTGCAATTAGAGCCTCCATGTTCAGATTTGCATTCTTCCCATAAAATTGGCCGAATTTAGGAAGTGACCAATATTTTTCGTCAATGTACTGCTTTGCACCTTCGGAAAAATCAGAAGAAAGTCCGGACAGCTTATCCGGACAAAGAGTGTAAAGCACAATCTGTGCCAAAGGCCCGGAAGGAGCAATCTTTTTTATTTCCTTTGGCAGTGTAACTTCCCTTCCTGCTGAATCCGTGAATACTCTGGCGTCTGATTGCACCCCTGCTTCACCCGCTTTTTCTGTTTCTTCCTGCGTTTCTGTTTTTACAGATGCAGTTGACTCTGCCTGACTGGCAGGAACCTCCTTACCGCTTCCTTTTTGGCAGCCATTTGCCAGTACTGCAGCAGCAAGGAATGCAGCCAGTACCAGACCTTTTCTTATTTTTTTCATATGATCCCCCTATTCTGTCGCTTTTGCGGCATATATTTATTATTTAGAAAGCCTTACCGGCAATCCGGAACGGATTACCGCCTTGTGCTCACCTTTTTTCACTAATTCCTCTGTAAGCTTTTTATCCGTTATAAGAGTACCCGCTAACTCCCACACGCCAAAGTTAAAAAGATCAGGAGCGAGAGCCACGCTGGGTCCCACTAATATAACTTTGGCATTCCGCGACAGCTCTAAAAGTCTTGGAAGAGTTTTATTTACCAGGGTAAATCCAGTGATAAAAACATAGTCTCTGTCTGAAAGTATATATTCACAGGCACTGTCCGGATAATCGCCTTCCATTGGATTGCGCTCCAGGATTACACAGGATTCTGCTTCTTTTAAAAATTCCTCTGCAAAGCAGAAATGTCCGATGGTCGCCACCTTTTTTCCTTTGATATCCTCTCGATAGGCCATAAAAGCATCTTCCTTTGACAGCTGTCTGATTGCACCTTCCTTTTCCAGCCTGCTGATCCGGTCCGGCTGATTATAATAGGCATTCACCGCTGCCGCACCGATGCTTGCTTCGGTAAAATTCCATGATTTTATCAGCCCAGCCGCTTCCTTCCATGACATATCCAGTATATTTTTTTCAGTCCTCCTAATGGTCTGAAGCGGATTTGTCGCAGCTGCACCGGTATATCCGCAGACAGTCACTGAAGTCCACTGGATTCCTACAAAATAATCTTCTATCTTTACATCATCTGGTATTGGATCTATCAGACGGTCATACATTTCCCACATATCCATCACCTTCCCCCAGGCATACACACCTTTTTTCCGCTTTTTAAATCCTCATAGATCTCAATAGGCACCTGGTATACGCCTTCCAAAAGCTCTTTTGTAAGGATCTTGTCCGGCTCGCCGAAAGCCGCTATCTTTCCTTCCATCATCACCAGCGCCTTATGGGCAAAATAAAAGACATGCTCCGGATTATGGGTGGATTGTACAATTAAATATCCCTTTTCTGACAGGGTCCGCAGTTCCTCCATAACCCGGATCTGGTTGCCATAATCCAAGCTGGAACATGGTTCATCCATAACCAGTATCTTTGCCTCCTGGGCGATGGCTCTTGCAATCAGTACAAGCTGCTGTTCGCCGCCGCTGATCTGCCCAAATATACGGTCCTTTAGACCGGCAATCTTTAAAAGCTTCAGAGCATTCAATGCCCTTTCTTTTTCTTTCTGTCCCGGGCTTGCAAAGCGGGGCAGCGAGGCCGTCGTTCCCATTAACACCATATCCAGAACCGAAAAAGAGAATGCAGTATCATGGTTTTGGGGTATGTAGGCGATCCTTCCGGCCAATTCCCGTTCTGAGAAGTGCCGGCGTTCTGTTCCATCGATCAGAATCTCTCCATGGTACCCCTTTAGCAGACCTAACATGCACCGAAAAAGCGTGCTCTTGCCTGCACCGTTTTTTCCAAGGACGCAGACCAGTTCTCCTTTGTTGAATGAAAAATTGATCCCCTTTAATACCGGAAAACAATGATATCCGAATTCCAGATCTTTTACTGTCAGCTCCATACTTCCCCTCCTTTATAACCGGTTTCCTTCCCGCAAAATAAGATATAAAAAGAACGGAGCACCAATAAATGCAGTCAAAATACCGATAGGGATCTCACTGGTGGCCAAAAGCCTTGCAAAATTATCCACGATCAGCAGAAAGCTGCCGCCCATAAGCAGTGAGGCCGGCAATAGCCTGCGGTAGTCGCTTCCTACCAGCATTCTGGCAAAATGCGGGATTACCAGCCCTACCCAGCCGATATGTCCGCTTACTGAAACTGCTGCTGAGGTAATTAAAGTTGCGCTGACTACAATGATAAAACGGAGCTTCTTAGCATTGATCCCCATGCTCTTCGCTTCATCTTCCCCAAGGCTTAAAACATTGATCCGCCACCGAAGAAGGTAAATCGGAATTATTCCTATGAGGATCCATGGTGCAGCAAACATAACGTCTTTCTGCCGGATGGATGCCAGGCTTCCCATAAGCCAATAGGTAATGACAGGAAGGGTGTTGGTCGGATCCGCCACCAGTTTTAAAAAAGAGACCGCTGCGGAAGCAAGAGAGCTCACCATCATGCCGGACAACACCAGTCCCAGCACGGGATTATACTTTACCCGGCTGCTGATGAGACAGACAATCCCTACCGCGCCAAGACCAAAAAGAAAAGCGTTTATTGTTACTCCGTTATAACCGAACGAAAAAAACAATCCCAGAGCAGCACCTAATCCCGCACCAGAAGATGCACCAAGAACATCCGGTGATACCATGGGATTTTTAAAGATCCCCTGATAAGCGGCGCCTGCACAGGACAATCCTCCTCCGATCAATGCAGCCATAAAAACTCTTGGCAGGCGGACCTGGAAAACAACCGTCTCTGCCTGGGCCGGCCAAGTGGATTTTATGGGAAAAATCCCAGAGAGAAGGATCTTTAAGAGCGTGTCAGGGTATACCGGGTACCGTCCAAGCAAAAAGGAGCAAAAAAAGCAGATAATAAATAAGAGCACGATGATTCCAAAACGTCTTTTATAGATCCAGTCCCTTTCTACCATGGGTTTCCTTTCCTTCCTTTTCCGTACATTCTCTCAAAAATTCCATAATTTCCGTCTGAATGTATTCTCTTTTTTCGCGTTCAAACGTAAGAATTCGTCCATTTGACCGTTTTACAAGCTTTTCTTCCAAATCCCGAAGAAGCTTGTCCGGGTCCGGCTCTGTGGGAACTCTGGTTCTCATGGCCTCCAGATTTTTCCGGCTTTTCATAACTCCGATGCAGGGCACCTGGCTATCAAGGCAGCAAAGAACCTCTTCCATAAATTCCGGTACAAAAAGTTCTATCCCTCCTATTTCATCCAAAAGGCAGAATTCTTTACGAGTGTAAGAACGAAGAATTTCTATTCCACCGGTTTTAAAGAACTGAAGATTTTTTTGAAATCCATGTTCAGTCCATTCGATAAAGACATTGGTCATTCCTTTTTTATAGGCAGCTGCCGGAATCCATTCTTCCTCTGCCGGGACCATACGAAATCCCATGGTCATCCCATCTTCATTTAACAAACGTTGGGAATAAAATCCTCCAACCATTGGGTGCAAGGACTTTAAGCATTCAAAAAGCAGGGTTGTCTTGCCTTCTCCGGAATCACCTTTTAGAAATAAATATTTTCCCATTACTTTTTTCGCCCTTCCCGAAGAGCCCTAGTAGCAATTAGTTCTCCTGCCACGCTGATGGCAATTTCAGCGGGTGTTTCTGCGTAGATTTCCAAGCCGATGGGGCTGTGACAGCTGTCGATTTGTTCTCTGGTAACGCCGTCTGCCATAAGCTTTTCAGTCAACGTTTCCAGTTTCCTGCGGCTGCCAATCACACCGACGTAGCAGGCATTTTTCGTAAGGACCTGTCTCTGGACAACATAATCCGACTGATGCCCTCTGGTCATAACACAGACATAATCGCATTCCCTTAATTCGAGGGAATCAAAAATCCTTTCATAATCCCCAACAATAGTCCTCTCTGCCAGGGGAAACAGTGTTTTATTGGCAAACTCCGGCCGGTCATCAAAAACAGTACACCGGAATCCTACATGCGCCAGAACAGGCACCAATTCCTGTGCCACATGTCCGCCTCCAAAAATATAGACGCAGCCGGCCCGGACCAGAGGCTCACTGTAATACTTACGTTCACCAAAGTTTTTTTGAACCGCCTTATGTTGAAGAAGGATTTTTCTATCTTCTTCATCAATTCCCGTTATTCCAGTTAATCCCGCGGATTTACTGTAGATACCCAGCCCCCATGTGGTTTCGTTGGTAATATCCATAAACAGCCAGCTGTCTTCATCCTTGTTATAGGCTTCTTCTATCTTCCTGCATAAGTCCTTAAATTCCTGATTTTCATGATCCAGATACTGGAAGTAAACCACTACATCACCACCGCAGATCATACCCAGATCAGCTACCTGCTCCTTTCCAAGTACAAAGCTGTGCATATAGGAGGTCTTTTCCTCAATCGCTTTCTGTGACCGTTTAATGGACCGGTATTCCACCGCTCCGCCTCCGATGGTTCCTTCGGTGGTTCCATCCCGCCTTACCAGCATATGGGATCCTGCACCTCTGGGAGTGGATCCAGAACTTGCAATAATGGTTACCAAAACCCCATCTTCGCCTTTTTCCAGCGTTTCTAGAACTGTTTTGAACAGCTTCCTCATTTCAATACCCCCTCAAAATATTTTATAAAACTGTAACATTTATGCCCTGCCGCAAAAATGACTGCACTTGTCTTCATATCGGATCCCACCTTTCCGTTATATTTTTAAAAATACAACGGCTTTGTTTATTATAATCCTTTTTCCAGAATTTGTAAACCTGATAAAAGTAAAATACAAAAGGTCCCCGGATTGAAATTTAATCAAACATCAACTAAATTTCAATCCGGGGACCTTGTATCAATCACCGATCATGTTACGGATTTTTACCGGTGTCCGGTAATTCCATGTGGAAATTTTAATACCGCTTCGTCTGCTTGCCGCATGGACGATCTGTCCGTTGCCGATATACATGGACACATGGTTAATGGTCCCTTTGCTGTCTGCATAATAGATCAGATCCCCAGGCCTCATTTCGCTGGATTTTACTGCCTTCCCCTTACCTGCCTGAGAGCCGGAATAATGAGGTAGTCCAATGCCAAAATGAGCATAAACAGACATGGTAAACCCAGAGCAGTCGGCTCCCTTCGTGAGGCTGGTTCCGCCCCATACATAAGGATTCCCCAAAAACTGCAGGGCATAATTGACGATCTGCGCCCTAAATGATGCCTGGGCATTGGCTTTTTCCTCTAAAGGAGAAAATTTGATTGCCTCAGGAAGAGCATACCGGACATCAACGTAATCTGTGGATACATAGGCGCTGCTGTTTTCCTCCAGCTCGATCTGTATCCAGCCGTCAATCTGCTTTAAAACCGGATACCGCTCGTTATTTGATATCTGTGTCCATATCTTTGATTCAGTGGAAGGCTCGGTCCTTGCGTTTAACATATCCGTGTTTACGATGGCCATCAGCTCTGCAACCTGCAAGGCCTCATCCTTTGCTGCCTGTCCTGTCAGGATATAATCGGACTTCACATAGCCGGTAATGTTACCGGACTGAATCTTATACCAGCCATCCGTCGTCTCTAAAATATTTCCTGCGGCCTTGCTTGGCATCTTTGCAATAATCTTGCCGTTTTCATTCGGCTCTTCTCTTACGTTCAAATAATTATCCACGTCGGAAATACCGATGTTCTTATAGAGATTAAATATCATGGCCTTTAGATCCAGTTTTCTGGCTTCATTCAGTCCATATTCCAATTTAACGTAATCCGCGGATAAATACCCGGCCGGGATCTGTACCCAGCCCTCAGTCTGGCCTAAGACCTCATACCGCTCATTGGAAAGCGCCTGGCCTACCACATCTGAACTGGTGGAGGGTTCCTTCCTGATATTCATGCTATCGGTCTGAACGATAGCTCTTAACTTCACCAGATCCATTGCTTTCTTTTTTGCGTCTTCCCCTGTTAAAACAAATTCGGAATTTATATATCCTTCAATCCCGCCGGAAGATATTTTGCACCAGCCGGATTCCGTATTCTCCAGGATATCGCAGGCACTGTCTCCCTGGAGTTTTCCGATTACATCCTCCTCGGTACCCGGCGCTTTTCTCACGTTTAAGTATCCTGATACCTGAATGATCCCTAAATTCTTGTAGGAATTTACAACCTTTTCTTTTTCGTCCTTTTCCTTTGCTGCCTGAGCTTCGGACTCGGCCTCTGCATTTATGCCTGCTGATTCCTCCAGTTTTATTGCTGTGGCCTCGGATCCTGTTGCAAGCCCTGCAGGTTTTGCAGAGAGGTGATTCTTCACCGCCATTCCCACTGCAGAAATAACTGCTACGCAGAGAACCGCTGTACCTCCCATTGCCAAAAGTTTCTTATAATCATTCTTACTGCGTTTTTTTCTTGCCTTATCCAAACGAATTATATAATCTTTTTTCTCGTTGTTATTTTCCATCCTGTACTTTCTCTCCATATTCCTGTTTTCTAGCGGAAAGCCAATTCAGACTAAAAGTCTATCTGCCTAAGTATAGCATAAAATGTCATTATTTGCGATATAACCATAGCAAAAAATTATTAAGATTATGTTACATATATTAAGAAAGATACATCCGGAAAAGGCAGATTTGAATCATAAGCCTACAGGCATGAGAACAAAAAACAGGACAGAAAACCCTATAAAAGGTTCCATGTCCTGTAATTTCAACGGCTATTTCGCCAGAATCATTCTGTCATTAGAAAATTCCTCACCGCTTGCCTCTTCGAATTTCTTAAGAAGATCCTCAACTTCCAGTTTCTTTTTTTCTTCCCCTGACACATCATATATGATGCGGCCTTCATGCATCATGACAAGCCTGTTGCCGATCTGGATCGCATCCTTCATGTTATGAGTGATCATAAGAGTCGTGAGATTTTGCTCTTTCACAATCTCCTGTGTAATTTCCAGAACCTTTTTAGCAGTTTTGGGGTCAAGTGCAGCGGTATGCTCATCAAGAAGAAGCAGTTTTGGCTTTTTTAAGGTCGCCATCAACAAGGTAAGCGCCTGTCTCTGGCCTCCGGAAAGAAGCCCGACCTTATTGGTCATACGGTCCTGAAGCCCAAGACCCAGTTTTTTTAGCGCCTCATGGTAAAAAGCTTTTTCGCTGGTCTTAATTCCCCAGGCAAGGCCTCTTCCCTGTCCCCGCCGATAAGCCAACGCCATATTCTCCTGTATTTCCATTCCGGCGGCAGTTCCCAGCATAGGATCCTGGAATACCCTTCCGATATATTTAGCCCTTTTATATTCCGGGTCCCTGGAAATATTGATCTCATCAATCTGGATCTTACCGGAATCAATCGGGTATACTCCTGCTATCATGTTTAACATTGTGGATTTCCCTGCTCCGTTACCGCCGATCACCGTAACAAAGTCACCCTCATTCAGATGGAGGTCAATGCCATTCAATGCCTTTTTTTCATTGATGGTGTTCCTATTAAATGTTTTTCTGACATTCTTAATATACAGCACGGTTATTCTCCTCCTTCTGTATAAGATTTCCTGATGCGCCATTTATTCACCATGACTGGCACGCAAAGCGCCACTGCAACGATCGCAGCCGACAAAAGCTTCATATCATTGGCATCCATACCCATTCTTAAAACCATGGCACGGATCACGAAATATATGACAGAACCCACGACTGCCGAGATAAGTTTACTTGCAAAGGAACGAAGTTTCCCCATCAGCACATCACCAATAACAATAGCCGCAAGGCCAATGACAATCGCACCGGTACCCATACCGATATCCGCGTATTTCTGGCTTTGACAGACCAGTCCTCCGGAAAGTCCTACAAGTCCGTTGCTGATGGTGAGGGCCAAAAGCTTTGTCCAGTTTGTATTGACGCCCTGAGCGCGTATCATTGCCTGATTATTCCCTGTAGCACGCATGGCACTGCCGATTTCTGTTCCAAAGAACCAGTAAAGAAAGAAAATCATTACGATAGCCAGGCCGATTCCGATGATCATTGCGGCGGCCTGCTTGCTTAACCCGGTTACCGCTATGAATTTAGACATAATTGTATCAGTCTTTAAAAGCGGTACATTACTCTTTCCTCCCATAATCCGGAGATTTATGGACCAAAGACCGATCTGTGTCAGGATTCCTGCCAGTATCGCCGGTATTTCAAAGATCGTATGCAGCAACCCGGTCACTGCCCCGGCTGCCATCCCGGCCACTGCCGCAATCCCTAAGGCAATCCAGGGATCAACGTTAAAATTTAGTATCATAACGGCGCATACACAGCCGCCCATGGCAAAGCTTCCATCTACCGTCAAATCGGCAATGTCCAATAGTTTGTAGGTAATGTAAACTCCTAAAACCATAATCCCCCATAAAACCCCCTGAACAACTGCATCCTGAAGGGATACCAACAAACCACTCATCAATCATTCCTCCGCGTATTTTCTCGTTTCATATTTCCTGCAATGCCCAAAGGGCTTTCATAGACATAAATGCCTTACATAAAGAATGAAAGCCCATCCTTTATGTAAAGCATCTATGGCCGGCAGGCGGACCATTCAAACAGGTCCCGCCTGCCGCTCATTTCTTAACCCCCTTATTTAAGGCTGGAAATATCAATTCCCAGGGTCTTTGCTGTTTCCTCATTGACAGTCAGCTTACACTTATCCAAAGGAAGGTATTCAATCGGCATCTTGGAGATATCCGCACCCTCTGTCAGGATCTTTACAGCCTGCTGTCCGGTTAAGTAACCCAGTTCATAATAATCAATGCCATATGTAGCAAGACCGCCGGCATTTACCATACCTTCTTCTCCGCAGATTACCGGAATGCCGTTTTCATTCGCTACCATGCTCACGGTTGCCATACCTGCTGCAATGGTATTATCGGTAGGAGTATAAAGTGCATCTACTTTGCCTACCATGGAGGTAACAACCGTCTGGATCTCGTTGGAGTTGGATACGGTGTACTCTACCGCTGTCATGCCTTCCGCTTCAATTGCATCTTTTGCCATCTTAGCCTGGATTTCAGAGTTGGATTCTGCAGAGCAGAAAAGAATACCCACGGTTTTTGCATCAGGGAGAATCTTTTTTAGGAGAGCTATCTGCTCTTTTACAGGAGTTAAATCAGAGGTACCGCTTACATTTCCTCCTGGGTTATCGTTGCTCTCAACCAGATCAGATGATGCCGGATCAGTGACTGCTGTCAAAAGAATCGGGATATCGCTTGTGGCTCCTGCCACAGCCTGAGCCGCCGGTGTTGCGATCGCAAGGATCAAATCGTCGTTGTCATTAACCAGCTTGCTGGCAATGGTCTGGCACGTAGGCTGGTCACCGGAGGCGTTCTGCTGGTCAACGGTATAGTTAAGACCTGCATCATCAAGCGCCTGGATAAAGCCTTTATTGGAGGCGTCTAAGGCTGCATGCTGTACAAGCTGGAGAACCCCGATTTTATACTGCTTTCCATCCGCTGTCTTTTCTCCTGTGGATTCTGCTGCTTCACTTGTTTTTTCTGTTGCAGTCGTGGTTTCCGGAGCTGAGGTCGCCGTGTCTGGTGCTTTGCTGCCGCATGCTGTTAAGGACAACATCATGGCGCCGGCAAGAACCAATGATAAAACATTTGCTGATTTCTTCATAATCTTCTCTCCTCTTCCTTCCAAAATTTCGTCCTTTTTGGAACTTAATTCGTATCATACTACAAAAAAGATTAGCCGTCAATTTTATTGCTTTAAATTTATGCGTTTTTAATGTGCTAAAGTACATTTTTGTAAAAAATGACGAAAGCTGGTCCCGCATTTCCTGTTCTAATCATTAAAAAAACCGGAGAATCAATGTTCTCCGGTTTTTTTTAATTGGCAAGAAATCCTTTTCCTATTATTTCGCTGGAATTAGATATCAGTATAAACGCTGTTGGTTCCACAGTACGTATATAATTTTTTAGCTTAAGTGCCTGTGAACGCTTCATGGTTGTCAGGATGACTGTCTTTTTATGATGGCTGAACGCGCCCTGTGCCTCATAAACCGTGGCACTCCGGTTAAGTCCATGAATGATATAATCACAGATGGGCCCCGGATCATCACAGATGATGCTGAAACACTTGCACAGATTAATGTTTTCGATAACATCGCCAATCACAAGGGATTTGGCTAATAAACCAAGGGAAGAGAATAACCCTGTCTCCGGTCCAAATACAAAGTAGGCCATAATGACTCCTGTCACATCCACCAGCAAAAGCACGGTTCCAATATTAAGGCTGGTGTACCGTTTCAGAATCATGGCGATAATATCCGTTCCCCCGCTGGAAGCTCCGGTGTTAAAAAGGAGCGCAGAACCTACGCTTGGCAAAAGAATCGCAAAGATCAGTTCCAAAAGTGGTTCCCTGGTAAGAGGCCTTGTAATCGGATACAGCCGTTCCAAAAAGTAAAGAAATAGGGACATCATGAGGGTGGCGTAAACCGTTTTAATCCCAAAGCTCCGTCCCAGGAAGAGAAAGCCAGCCACCAGTAAAACTGTATTCACAATGGTTGTGAACTCACTGGCCGACCAATGGGTTAATGCACTGATTACCGTCGCAAACCCTGTGACACCTCCGAATGCAAAATTATTGGGGAATTTGAAGAAATAAATCCCCACTACCATAATCCAGATACTGAACGTGATCAGTCCATACTCTGCAAGCGTTCTCAGTGTTTTGTTTTCTATCTGCTTCATGACTGTTTGTCTATCTCCCTCCGGCTCCTTTAAGCCGGTTCTGTACGTTTTTGAGTGAATTTATAGTTTCCTTTCACTCCCACTCGACTATACCTCAAAGGGGCGGTAATTACAAACACAATTCCATCTGATATTCTCACAGTCTTTCTATTGTGAACAAGAAGTAAATCCGACACTGGCAAGGAACCGTCCAAATCCATTCCGTCCCTGCTCATCGCATTTGTATACGCCGGAATCCTCCAGAACCCGTTCAAATACCAGGCCAACTTCCTTCTTTAAAATTTCATCCACATTATCTTTTGTCACTTCTTCATATTTTACAAGGAAAGCCTCCGCCCAATCTGCGTGCTTTTCAATGGCGTTTTCGTCTCTTATGCTTTTTCCTTCCACAATGCACTGAGCCAGCAGGTTCAGCTCTTCCTTCAGCCTGGAAGGCAGGACAGCCAATCCCATGACTTCAATTAAGCCGATATTCTCTTTCTTGATATGATGCAGCTCCTGATGAGGGTGGTAAACTCCAAGAGGGAATTCTTCTGTGGTAATATTATTTCTTAAGACCAGATCAAGTTCGTATACGCCATCCCGCATTCTGGCAATAGGGGTGATGGTGTTGTGAGGCTCTCCGTCCGTTTCCGCAAAAATAAAGGCTTCCTCGTCCGTATAAGCCCTCCAGGCATCAAGAATCTTAGTTCCAAGGGCGATTAGGTCCTCCGGATTTTTGCTTCTGGTGCGCAGCACGGACATCGGCCATTTCACGATTCCGGCTTCCACTCCCTCAAAGCCTTCCAACCGGAAACATCTCTCCATAGGGGCCTTTGCCATGGCAAAATCATAATTTCCTCCCTGAAAATGGTCATGGGACAGGATGGATCCTCCTACAATGGGAAGATCTGCATTGGAACCAAGGAAGTAGTGAGGAAACATTTTGACAAAATCAAACAATTTTACAAAGGTATCTCTCTCTATCTTCATGGGAATATGCTTTCCGTTGAAAACGATACAGTGCTCGTTATAATAAACATAGGGGGAATACTGAAAGCCCCACTCACTGTTATTGATTTCAAGACGGATGATTCTGTGGTTATTTCTGGCCGGATGATTGGTCCTTCCGGCATAGCCCTCATTTTCCATACAAAGCTGGCATTTGGGATAACCACCTTGTTTTGCAAGCTTTGCTGCGGCAATCGCCTTTGGATCCTTCTCAGGCTTAGATAAATTCACCGTAATATCCAGGTCACCGTACTTGGTAGGGGTCACCCACCGCATATCCTTTTTAATCCGGTACCGCCTGATATAATCGGAATCCTGGCTCAGTTTATAATAATATCCTGTTGCAGCCTCAGGTGACTGGCCCTGATACAGCTCCCAGAATGTTTTTTCTATTTCGCTAGGTCTTGGCATCAGACAATTCATCAGTTTTGTATCAAACAAATCCCGGTATGTAACACTATCTTCTTCTATGATTCCGGCCTGGCATGCATAATCAAGTAATTCCTGCAAAACAGCTTCCAGATCTATATCTTCCGGTACTCCTTCTGACTCCTCATACTCGTCCATCATCATTACATCAAGGATTTGGTTAAGGGCATAATACCGGTCCGCTTCCCCGATCAAGCCTGTGTTCCGTCCATACTGTACCAGTTTCTTAATTGCCTCGTAAATCATTGTGATGTTCCTCCTGGTTTTTTTATCCTAATATACCTCTCCCATTATACATTTCCAAAAGCGGCAAAACAATATCCTATATTTTGTTTTTATTGCATTTTTTTTATAAAATTACTGATCCTGCTTATAATCATGCCGCCCAGGATCCCTATGATAAGTCCGGCGGCTGTACCGGCGATCAAAAGAAAGGGTAGATAAAAGAATACTCCAGCCTGTTTGACCACAAGGGCAGCCACGCAAACCTGTCCGATGTTATGCCCCACGCCTCCAAGAATACTGATTCCCGTTGTGCCCATCCAGTTTTTTCTCTTGCAAAGAACCATTAGAAGCAGGCTTAAGCTCCAGCCTCCCAGGCTGTAGAGCATGGCAAACAAGTTTCCAAAGGTAAATCCGGTGAGAACGATCCGCAAAAGTGAAATGACAACCGTCCCGCCTGTCCCAACCGTATAGAGCCCCACAACCGTGACCAGATTGGCAAGCCCCAGCTTTACACCCGGTATTCCAAGGGAAATGGGAATCAGGGTTTCTACGAAGCTGAGAACAAATGCCAGTGCAATCAGCATTCCGTACAACGCTGCCACATGTGCTGAATTTTTTACTTTCATAAGAGCTCTCCTTTTTCCTGCATTCAGCATTTATCTTATCACACTTTGGCATTTATGTAAAAGAAAATCCCGGAGAGCATTCTCATTATTATGAAAGTGCTCTCCGGGACCAGAACTAATCTGTTCTTTTATCACCCCAGAAAAATAATGCCACAGTACCAGGTCCGGTATGGGAGCCGATGACTGCACCAATGCTGTTTAACAGCACCTTTCCGGAAAGCTTTTGGAAGCGTTCCTCCACCAGGGCCGCTACTTCCCTGGCATCATTTTCACAGGCGGAATAGGAAAGAAAGCATTGGCCGCTATAATCTCTCCCGCCCTTTGCATGGGCTTCCATTGTGTTTATGATCTCCTGGATGGCCTTTTTCTTGGTACGGATCTTCTGCTTTGGAATCAAATGTCCCGTGTTGTCAATGCTCATGAGAGGGCAGATATTAAGCACCGTGCCAAGCATTGCGGATGTGGCTGAAATCCTGCCTCCCCGCTTAAAACTGGTCAAATCTGTGGAGAAAAACCAGTGATGCACGAATAATTTATTATTCTCGGTCCATTCGGCGGCCTCTTCCAGGGAAACCCCATTATCCCTTAAGTCTGCCACGGAATCGGTCAGAAGACCATAGCCGGAAGAAGCGCCCAGGGAGTCCACAATGACGATCTTTCTATCCGGATATCTGGAACTCATTTCCTCTCTGGCTACGCATGCAGAATTGTAGGTTCCTGAAATACCGGATGAAAGAGTGAGGTGCAGTATATCCTTGCCTTCCTTTAAAAATGGTTCAAAAAAATCACAATATTCTTCCACATTTACCTGGGAAGTCACTGGGGTCGCGCCTTTGGCAATCCGGTCATAAAACTCAGGAAAGGGAATGCTCTGCCCTAAGTCATCCGGATAGGTAACGCCATCCATTGTATAGTGAAAACACACATAAGGAATCTGGCGCTGCTCAAAAAATTCCTTCTTCATATCTACCGTAGAACAGCAGGTTAAAATAAAACGTCCCATATCTGCACACCTCCTATCATTTACTGAATCAATATTATCATATTTTCTCTTGAATTGGAATCTTTACCATAAATTCCGTTCCCATATCAAGCTCTGACCGAACGGTAATGGTCCCATGATAGAAATTAACAATGTGTTTTACAATGGATAGTCCAAGGCCTGTTCCGCCCTGTTTCTTGCTCCGTCCTTTGTCTACCCGGTAAAAGCGTTCAAAGATACGGCTTAAGGATTCTTTTGGAATACCCATTCCATTATCCTTCACACGGATTATTACATTGCGGTCTTCTTCTGTCACCGTGACCCAAACTTCGCCACCAGGCTTATTGTATTTTACTGCGTTGCTTATGAGATTTCCAAATAGTTCCTTCATTTGCTGTCCATTGGCGTAAATACAAAGTGGTTTGCAATCCACATGGACAGTGACTTCATGGGATGCAGCCAGTGGTTTTAAAGATTCTACGATGTCGCCTACAAGAATGGACAGGCGCACATCATTTTTTAATACTTCTGCTTCTTTAGCCTCAAGCCGGGAGATCATAAGGATGTCATTGATGAGATGATTCATGTTGACCGCTTCCTTTTTGATGCGTCTTATGAAATCCATCTTTTGTTCTTCATCCTGAATGATCCCGCTTTCTAAAAGCTCCGCATAGCCCTGAACCGATGTGATCGGGGTTTTTAACTCATGGGAAGCATTACTAAAAAATTCCTGGCGAATTTGTTTTTCAAGCTCAATCTGGTTTAAATATTCTTTTACGTTCTTAGACATCTCCGTTGTCGTTTCCGCAATAATATTAATTTCCGGATACTGGTATTTTTCAAAAGAGAGATCTGTATAATCCCCGTTTACTTTTAACATCTCCTGAGAAATTTCTTTTAACGGCCTTGTAATGGATTTTGAAAAGCTGTCCGCCGAAAACGCGGAATACATAATGGCCATCAGAAAGCTGAGCCAGATCGAAGGTAATAGAAGCATCAGGTATTCTTTCATGCCGGAATAGGGAATTGCCATACGAAGAATATAATCCGCCCGTGAGGAGCGGATCGCTACATAAAGCATATTTACCTTAAGGGTCTTGGAATAGCGTCTGGCTGTGCCGGTTCCCTCCACAAGAGCCTCCTTCACTTCTTCCCTGTCCAAATGATTATCCAGGGAAGCGGCCGGTACATTCCCAGTATCGGCCACAATACTTCCATCCATGCGTATAATTGTAAAACGGCTCTCATTCTCACTAAGTGCCTGCTTTAAATCCCCTATTTCACCGGCAAGATTACTGGAATAATCCAGAATCTCATCCATAGCTCTTAAGGTGTATGTCATGTCTTTTCTGGAATTTTTAAGCAATGCGCTGCTGGAAGCAATATAAAATACAGAACTGCTTAGTATCAGCACTACCAGAATGATCTGGATAAATTTTTTAAAGATCACGCTTCTCATAGATTCCCTCATTCTGCGGATACAGCCAGACGATTGTTTGTCCTACTCTTCCGTCTTAATAAAACGATAGCCTACGCCGCGGATTGTCTTAATGCAGGAACCGCCGTTTTCTCCCAGCTTTTGCCGGAGCGTACGGATATGCATGTCCAGAGTCCTGGTCTCTCCATCGTAATCATACCCCCAGATGTGGTTTAAAAGCTCATCTCTGGTAACAACCTTATTATGGTTCTCCATTAAATACTGCAAAAGCTCAAACTCTTTTAACGTCAGTTCAACCTTAACGCCGTCACAATAGACCTCTCTTGTTTTTTTATTTAAACTTAAGCAATATTGATTCAATTCGTTTGCGTTCGCCTCTCCCCTGGTGCTCCGCCGCAAAAGGCTCCGGATTCTGGCTGCCAGTTCCATGACTCCAAATGGCTTTGTCATGTAGTCGTCAGCTCCGCCGTCAAGTCCTGCCACCTTATCAAACTCCCTGTCTTTCGCGGTAAGAATAAGAATGGGAATATCTTTTAAAGACTCATTTTTCCGAATCCTGCGAATGGCTGTCAGTCCGTCCATACCTGGAAGCATCAGATCAAACACAGCCAGTGCCGGTTTATCTGATTCAATATGCCTTAAGGCATCTTCCGCCATCTCAAAAGCGGATACTTCATAGCCAAAACCTTCCAGGGCAATTTTAATTAAGTCCCTGATGTTGTCATCGTCTTCAATTACATAGATACGTTCCATATATTCTCCTTTCCTTTTTCCTGCCCAAGCTTTTTGGGCATAGAGGAATGCCCGCAGGGCGTTCTTATTTCCCGCCCACGCTTTCTGTTACATTTCATCCCTCACGTAGCCGGCGATATTATGGGCATGGTCTGAAATACGTTCCAGATTGCTCAGTGCGTCCAAAAAGATAATTCCATTTTCCGGTTTACATGTCTGAGCGGATAAACGTTCGATATGACGTTCTCTTAATTCCTCCTCCAGGCTGTCCACACGTTCTTCGCTCTGAATCACTGCGCGGACCTCTGACATGTCTCCAGTTTCCCTGGCTTTTATGGCATGCTCCAAAGAGGATCGGACTTCCTTAAGCATTTCCTTGATTTCATTTTCTGCACCATTTGAAAAAATTATGTTCCGGTTGGATTTTTCTATTGCCAGCTCAGATAAGTTCTCACAATGATCGCTGACCCGTTCAAAGTCACTGATTGTATAAAATAAGTTTTTAACCAGAAGATGCTGCTCCTCATTTAAGGACTGGTTATTAAGTTTTATCAGATAATCTGTGAGTATCTTTTCATAATCATTGATTTTCTGTTCCATTTTTTCCACCAGCTTTGCCTCTGCTTTGTTGTTGCCAAGAAGAGCCGCCGCCGCAAGATCTAAGTTTTCCATGGCAGCATATCCCATACTTACAACTTCATGATTCACATTCTCGATAGCAAAGGAAGGGGTTTCTAAAATTCTTTCATCCAGGTGACGTTTCATCTGGGTATCAGAATCAATCGGTGATTCTTTCTGATCTTCCCGTACAAGCAGACCGGAAGCCTTTACCAAAAGCCCGGCAAAGGGGAATAAAATAATGGTATTGCTCACATTAAATATCGTATGGAAGATGGATATTCCCACACTGCTGATCCGTGAAGCCGCGAAAACCGGATTCAGTTTAAACACGACAAACATGACGCAGCCGAAAATGATTGCACCCACCACATTAAAAAGAAGATGAATGACAGCGGCACGCTTTGCGGTTTTGTTAGCTCCCACGCTGGAAAGCAGGGCGGTAACACAGGTACCGATATTTTGTCCCAAAGTGATAAATATCGCAGACTGCCAGTTTACGATACCGTTGAGAGCCAGTGTCTGCAGAATTCCTACAGATGCTGAGGAGCTTTGAATGATACCGGTAACAACAAGGCCCGCTAAAATTCCAAGAATAGGATTTCTTCCTAAAACGGAAAAGGCCTGGCTGAAAATAGGTGCGTTCCGGTAAGGCGTAATGGAGTCTGACATGAAGGAAAGTCCTATAAACAGAACACCAAAGCCTACCAGAATTTCTCCAACCTGTTTTTTCTTCCCGCTTCCGGTAAAAAGGCTTAAAACAGCGCCCACGCCTACCAGTGCAGGAGCAAAAAACTCGGGTTTCATCATCTCTCCCCATTCACTCATGGATACAATCCAGCTGGTGACGGTGGTTCCGATGTTAGCACCCATTATAATACCAACAGCCTGCTGCAGATTGATGATCCCGGCGTTTACAAAGCCTACCACCATGACTGTGGTGGCCGAGCTGCTCTGAATGATGGCAGTAATTCCGGTTCCCAAAAGCACACCCATGAGCCGGTTGCTGGTAAGGACTCCTAAAAGCTGCTGCATTTTATGACCTGCTGATTTTTGCAGCCCATCAGCCATAGCATCCATTCCATAAAGGAACATTCCCAGTCCCCCGATGAATTTAAATAGCATTTGTAAATCTGCGATTGACATAGCATCCTCCGTTTTTCATGATAATACATTTTTGTAAATACTATATCAAATCTATGTAAAGTAAAATGCACATAAATGTAAAATTTATGTAAATTCTTGTCTTAATGTAAAATTTCTTTGTAGACACGAAGGACATTTCCATAAAAGACTGCCTCAATTTCGCTTTCCGAAAATCCTTCTTTTTTCATATAAACTTCCAATAGGGGTAAGTCTTCCGGAGATTTCATTTCCAAATTTCCCCCGATGCCGTCAAAATCCGATCCAAGTCCAATACACTGGATGCCTCCCACCTTTTTCATATGCTTCATATGTAAAACCATATCTTCCACCCGGCTTAAGGCTCCTTCCCCCTTCTTCCAGTCATGAAGAAAATCAGCGCAATAATTGATTCCGGTCACGCCGCCTCGTTCCGAAAGCTTTCTAATCATATCGTCCGTTAAGTTTCTTGGGTTGGAGGCAATGGCTCTTGCATTGGAATGGCTGGCCACAAATGGCTTTTCCGTATACCGGAACATATCTTCTATCCCGGCATCCGACAAATGGGAGACATCGATAACCATTCCCAGCCGTTCCATCTCCTGAACAAATTCGATTCCCTTTTCCGTAAGCCCATGCTCCATCTCCGGTTCAAAAAAGGCCTCTCCGTTTTCCTCCCAGATCCGGTTGGGATGCCCCAGTTCATTTTTATAGTTCCATGTAAGGGTGGCCATCCGGACTCCCAGACGGTAAAAACTTCTTAAGAATGCCAGTTCTCCCTGGCAGACGCCTCCTTCTTCTATGGTAAGCATGGCAGACATCTTTCCATTCTTCCGGTTTTCTTCAATATCCCTGTAGCTTTTTACAATACCTATGATATCTTCGTATTTCTCCAGCTCCGTATAAAATAGGTCAACAAGCTTCATACAATATTCAAACGGATGCTCCTGCCTGGCGAGATTTGTATACAAAGCAAAGTTCTGTAAGCAATAATCGCCTTTTTTCATTCGCTCCAAGTCAATATGACAGTCATTTTTTAAGATGGAAAAGACCTTTCCCTCTTCCCTCCGGTAAAAAAGCTCTGAAATGGTATCACAATGCATATCAACAACTTTCATAATTTCTTCCCTTTCTCTTAATTCACTGAAATTACTCTACGCAAAAGGAGCAGCCCAAAAATGAGCTACTCCTTTGGTAACTATGCAAATAGTAACACCAATATGATATATTTGCAAGAAAATATTAGATATTTACTCGCTGCGCAGAGCGTCAATAGGATTCAAAGCAGCAGCCCTTCTGGCAGGCATATAGCCAAATAAAAGGCCGATCCCCACGGATACGCTGAAGGAAACCATGACGGCACCGGGTGTTGGTGTGGCATTCATTCCCATAGCAGTTCCAATGATGGTAGTTGCCACGGAGCCCACCAGGATACCAACAACCCCGCCAAGAGAGCTGGTAACTGCGGCCTCTATTACAAACTGCTGCATGATGTTGCGTTTTTTTGCCCCCAGTGCCTTCCTGATTCCGATTTCTCTGGTACGTTCCGTTACGGACACCAGCATGATATTCATAACTCCAACTCCGGCAACTAAAAGGGAGATCCCGGCGATTCCGCCAAGCATCATGGACATCATGGACATCATGGAATTTAAAGAGTTTAAAAGCTCACTCATAGCAGTAATGCGGTATAAGTCTTCATCCTTGAAAATCCCATAAAGAAAGGTATTGATGGCCTCTTTGGCCTCTGCGGAGTGGTCCATGTCGGCAGTAGCAAAGACATAACTGTTTATGTCTGCAGTGTTGTTCAACTTGGCGGAACTGCTGTAGGGAAGGTACAAAACGTCGTCTGAACCGCCGGCCTTTAGCTCATCCTCATCCTGTCTGGATACCACACCAATAATCTGGTATGCATAACCGTTTATTTTTATGGTCTGTCCAATGGCTTCTTCTGCTCCTCCATATAATTCCCAAGCCACATAATAACCTGCAACACAAACTTTTTGTCTGGATAGGACATCGGAATATTGGAGGAACCGCCCTGAATCCAGGGTCTGATCCTTCATTTCCAGATATTCTTCGCTGACACCGGATACCGTAGTATTGGTCAGGGATTCCGTACCGTTTTTTAGGGTAGAGGACAAGGAAACCTTTGGCGTCATCTGAGAAAAAAGATTTTTGTTGTCTTCATAAAACTGATACATCTGATCCACGGTTACGGACCTGGATGAAAGATTGGTTACGTTCACATTGATCTGGTTGGTACCCATGCTGGTAAATTGTTCCGTCATATAGGACATTTGTCCGTTTACAAGACTCACCAGAATGATAACCGATGCCACGCCGATAATGATTCCAAGCATGGTGAGAAAGGAACGCATCTTATTACCCCAGATGCTCTTTAAAGCCATTTTAAAGGATTGCAGAATATTCATTTACGTCTCCATCGAAATTAATTTTACCATCGTGTACCCGGATCACCCGCCTGGCTTCCTTTGCAATGGCGCTGTCATGGGTGATCATGACGATGGTATTTCCCTCATCGTTCAGCTTTTTTAAGAAATTAAGGACTTCCCGGCTGGTTTTTGAATCCAGAGCCCCCGTAGGCTCATCGGCCAGAATCAGGGAGGGATCTCCTGCCAGCGCCCTTGCAATGGAAACCCTCTGCTGCTGGCCTCCGGAAAGCTGATTGGGAAAATTTTTCCACTTTTCCGCCAGGCCAACCCGTTCCAGAGAGGCCATGGCCCGTTTGTTCCGTTCATTGGTTCCTGCCCCTGCATATAACAGGGGCAGTTCCACATTTTCAAGAAGATTCAGTCTGGGAAGCAGATTGTACTGCTGGAAGATAAAGCCAATCATCTTATTCCGTATCCCGGCCAGCTGGTTATCCGACATCCTGCCCACATCCTCACCGCCCAGAAGATATTCTCCTGACGTGGGAACATCCAGTGCGCCTATAATATTCATGAGCGTGGATTTTCCGCTTCCCGACTTTCCTACAATAGCCACGAATTCCCCGTGGCAGATGGTCAAAGACACGCCGTTGTTTGCACGGACCTCCTCCTCTCCCATCTGGTATATTTTATAGATATCTTTTAATTCAATCAAGGTATTTTCCAAGCTATATAACCTCCTTGCGGCCCTTATGGCTGACGGACGCCGCTGCCGGAACCGCCGCTGCTGCCTTCACTGCGGTACCTGACTCCAGAACCGGAACCTGAGCCGCCTGGGCCTACATTTATGCCGCCCATGCCTCCCGGCATCACAACATTCATTGATGTGCCTACAGTAGTTTGTGCAACGTAAACCTCCTGATTCTCTTCCAATCCGCTGTTAATTTCCACATAATCATCATTGATCAGGCCTGTGGTAACTTCTACCGCCCGAAAGCCTGCCGGAATGTTCCCCTGAGGCTCCTTCACCGAATCATCCTTTACATAGACCTGATTTCCCCGCATAAGCGCATCGGCCGGTACGGCAAGGACATCGGCCGCTTTATCCAAAATGATTACCCCATCTACGTTCATGCCTGGGAGAAGCTCATCCATACCATCGTTTAAGGTGATAGTAACAGGATAATTGGTGACCCCGTTGGAAGTAGAGCTTTCCAGGCTTACATTGGTAACTGTGCCGGAAAAGGTTTTACCAGGTACGGCATCGGCAGTAATATTCACCTCCTGGCCTACTTTCACGGACTTGACATCCAATTCATCCACAGACATTTTAAACGTATAGCCCGACATATCGTATATGACTGCCAGGGTTGTGCTTCCGCTGGAGCTTTTGGTGATCTTATCTCCCGCTTTCACGGTTTTTGTAATGACCTTTCCGGATATAGGTGCGGTAATGGTATAGTTATCATAAGTATTCTCGGTACTCTCCAGTTTGCTTTTTGCTCCTTCCAGAGTTTCCTGGGCCTTTTCCATCGTATCTTTATATGTGCGAAGCAGTTTATCCGCAGACTTGCTTTCCATTGTAAATAGAGGAGTTCCCTTCGTTACATAATCACCTTCATGCACCAGCAGGGTTCCTACCTCCACGTTGGAGGATAAGTCCGCTTTCATGGTCGACTCAAGCTTGGGTTCAAATGTTGCTTCCACACTGCACACATAATCGCCTATCGCTGCCGTAGCCGGGGTATCCGTGGTAAGACCGCCTGGATTTGTAACTTCAATGGTGACATAACGAACGATACGCCCTCCAGTTAAGGTTACATCCATATTGCTGACAGAAGTGACTGCACCCTGAATCTGCTCTCCTGTATCGGTAAGGGTAAGAACCGCCGCCTGTCCGGCCGTTATCTGGGCTGCCTCTCCGGAGAGGAATGGAAGCTTGATCTTCATGGTTTTATCATCATAAACAGAGGCAATTTCCGTATTGTTTCCTACTTTATCACCTTCCTTAATGGAAAGCGATTTTATGTACCCGCTCTCTGTGGATTTATAGGTATTTCCGCTGTAATCACCTAAAGCAGAATTGTAATCATCCAGCGCAGTTTGATAATTTTCCTGAGCTCTGGACAGGGAGTTGTTCACCGATGTCATCTCCGATTCCATGGATGATGTATCGATCCGGTAGAGGATCTGTCCCTTTTCTACCTCGTCTCCCTCTTCAAAATCTGCTGCAATGACTTCTCCTTCCACCAAAGAGGTAATGTCATAGGTATTCTGAGGAGAAATGGTTCCAGAGGAGGATAGCTCAGAAACAATGTCCTGCTTCGTAACTTTTGCAGTTCTTATGCTCTTTGATTCGGCGGATGCTTCCTTTGATTTTTTAAAGCTTGCCGCCGCCATCACTCCTGCCAGCACCGCAAGGATTATGATAAGAAGGATCAAAATCTTTTTTCCCTTTATCCGTCCTTTTCTTTTTTCTTTTGAAAATAATTTCTGAATGACTTTTTTCATTCCGGCTTCTCCTGTTAATCTTCTATTCTATATAATCAATGACAGTCCGGGTTTCATTTCCATCGTTATCTACAGACAGGGTATAGACCAGATTCACGGTATCACCTACCCGTAGATCCCCATAGGAAGAAAATGCAAACTTCATCTCAGTGCTGGTAAGCTCGTAGGTGTTGCCGTCATCCAGTATGATTGCTCCCGGTGTCATTAAATCCGAAGAATCATAAACAACGTTTGTGATTTCCCCAAATACGGCGGAGCGTCCGTTTTCATTTTCGTTTCCAATGGTATAAAGCCACACGGTTTTAGAAATGGTATGATAATATACCAGAACTCCGTCTTCGCTTTCCAAGGAAACATCAATTGCATTGCTGGAATTATTAACAGGTTCTCCATCAAGATAAATATTGGCTTCACTAAGCTTAAAAGGTAATATGGATTTGAGCCTGCTGCTGCTTTTTGCGATCTTCGGTCCCTTGATACTGTTGTCGACCATTGAAAACGGATCGATCTCCCCATCACTGGTCAATTCGCAGTTTAAGCTTTTTCCAAACATGGTTCCAGATTTCGTATCTGTTTTTAACAAATTATAAAACAGGTTGATGCAGTCTTCTTTATTTAAGACTTCCAAAGCCTCTTTATTCAGATTTTCATCCAGTTCCAGAAAATGATATTTGGAAAGCCTGGAACCGGTCTGGTCACCGGTAAAGTCAGAATTTGCATAGCCCAAAAGTCCTAAAACTCCTTTTACCCCTTCCTGAAGTGTTATGGAATCGTCTGGTTTAAAATTTCCTCCTAAATATCCGTTCATCCACCCCTGTTCCGCTGCAATCCTGATTTGGGCTGCATATTCATGGTTTCTTGGAACATCGGCAAATACGGAAGTGTTACTGGTCTTGCCGGCCGTGCTTCGATAGGAGGATGCATTTACCAGCATGCTGGCAAATTCTCCCCGCGTCACCGACAGATTCAGATTCCCGGTGTTCATGATTCCCGAAACTCCGACTACCTTTTTCCTTAAATCAAAACTACTTGATGCCTCAGTTATCATAGGGCTGACTGCCGTCGCGGCCATTACAAAAGCCAGGGAAGCCGCTATTTTACGTCCGTTCATCCAGTTTCTCCTCTCATCATTCAAATCTGAAGCTTATTTTAACAGGCGCTTATGTCTGTTTTGTGACAGTAAGCTGAAATTAACCTGAAACTTGGTATTTCTGACGAAAAGTTCCTTGTATTCTTTATACCATAGCAGACCCTGGGTATGGTATTTCAGCTTATTTTAAGCTTAAACCCTTATGATTAAGCTTAGAAAATTTCTTAACTGCCGCGGCACCCCAATGAATAAGCGGGCAAATTCGTACGCACAAAAATGTAAGATTGCCTAACAGGCAGTCTCAGCTTATAATAGATGACAACAGGTTCATAATAATAAGTATAGGAGAATCGAATCATGAAGGTATTGATTGTAGAAGACGAAGTAAGGCTGGCCGATGCTTTGGGACAGATTATGAAGGAACAACATTACCAGGCTGATATTGTGTATAATGGTACTGACGGTTTGTCCTGCGGTCTTTCCGGGGAATATGACGTCATTGTTTTAGATGTCATGCTGCCGGGAGAAAATGGTTTTCAAGTGGTGAAAAAGCTGAGAGAGGCCCGCATCCAGACTCCTGTTCTCTTGCTGACCGCACGGGATGACATTCAGGATAAGGTAACCGGACTTGACAGAGGAGCTGATGACTATATGACAAAGCCCTTTATACCGGAAGAGCTGTTAGCCCGCATCAGGGCTCTCTCCCGCCGTCAGGGAGAAGTAATCGTAGAAGAAATGAAATTCGGAGACTTGACACTTTCTCTCTCTGGCAATGATTTATGCTGCGGCACCAAATCCATTCATCTTGGATATAAGGAATTTGAAGTGTTAAAGATCCTTATGAGCAATTCCGGAAGGATCGTTTCAAAGGAAACTCTCATCTCAAGGGTATGGGGCAGCGATTCCGACGCAGAGGACAATAATGTTGAGGCTTATATTTCCTTTTTACGCAAAAAGCTGAATTTTGTGGGTTCAAGGGTGGAAATCAGCACTCTCCGAAAGGTCGGATACCGCCTGGAGGAAACAACATGATAAAAAAATTAAGAAGACGGTTTGTTTTAGTTAACATGATTTTTGTAATAACCATTCTTTCCGCTGTTCTTGGTATCTTTTACTACGCCAATTTTAAACGCATCGAGCGGCAGACCGTCATGGCTCTTTACCAGGCCGTCGACCGAAACCAGCCGGACCATCTGCCGGATAAGGTAGAAATCACCCGCAGACCTCAAAGGAACCTGCCGCCTCTTGTCCCTATTTTCGTGGTTAATTTAAACAACCGCAACTCCATAGAAAACATAAGGGAAAACAATTTAACGGTTACCAGGGAGCTGGCTTCCACCCTGGTGGAGCTGGCAAAAGCGAATGACTCTTCCCAGGGGGAACTTAAGGATTATTCTCTTCGCTACCTTAAAGTTTCTTCCATAGAGGGTACGAAAATAGTATTTGCAGACCAAAGATATGAACGGGATAATTTAAAAGCCCTCCTGATCAATTGTCTGCTGATCTTTCTTGCGGCGGTTTTTCTTTTTTTGATCCTGAGTATTTTCCTTTCCCGTCTGGCGTTAAGGCCTGTGGAAACCGCATGGCGGATGCAAAACCAGTTCATTGCCGATGCATCCCATGAACTTAAGACACCTCTTACTGTAATTCTGGCCAATTTACAGATTCTTTCCCTTCATAAGGAATGCACCATCATGGATCAGCAGAAATGGCTGAACAACACAAAAGAAGAGGCAGAACGCATGAAGCAGCTTGTGGAAGAACTGCTCTTTTTGGCCCGCTCCGATACTGGGGCCGTCCAGGCCTCCCAGATGGCAATGGCTCCTCTTGATTTCAGTGACATCGTATTAAACGGTGTCCTGCTTTTTGAATCCGTTGCCTTTGAAAATAAGGTGAACCTGGAAAATAAAATTGATACCGGTATTATCCTGGAAGGCTGGGAAGTCCAGCTAAAGCAGGTAATCAACATCCTGCTGGACAATGCCTGCAAATACGCTGGTAAACATGGTTCCGTATCTGTCAGCTTAAAAAAATCCACCCATAATGCCGTCTTGACCGTTCAAAATACGGGAGACCCTATTCCCGAAAAGGAGCAGATCCATGTCTTTGAACGGTTTTACCGGACGGATGAATCAAGAGCCCGTAAGGATGGAGGCTATGGACTTGGCCTTTCCATTGCAAAGACCATTGTTGACCACCATAAGGGAAGGATTAACCTGACCAGCAGCCTTGAAACAGGAACTATTTTTACTGTCAGCTTTCCCCTCTCTTCCCGCCAGCACATAAACAGAACATAAAAAAGGAGCAATTGCAGGTTTTTACCTCAATTGCTCCCTTCTCTTATTTATTTAGAAACTGCAATTCCATGATCCTCAATTCTCTTTCTGATACCCAGCATTCTTTCGTCGGTCTGTGCGATCACATCCGCACACTCCCGCAGTTCTTCGCTGATTTCCTGGGAATACTCTTCCACTTCTTTTTTATATTTTAATTGGTGGTCCAGACTGGCCCAGAAATCCATGGCAATGGTACGGATCTGGACCTCTGCCCTCATCCATTTTTTCTGGTCGGAAAAGAACACGGGGATCTCTACGATCATATGATAGCTGCGGTAACCATTTTTTTTGGGGTGGCGGATGTAATCCTTAATGGCAATGATATGTACATCATCCTGGCGGGCCAGCATATCTGCCACAGCATAAATATCATCAAGGAACGAGCAGATCACGCGGATTCCTGCAACATCATCCAGATTTTCCATCATGGATTCCAGGGAAACCGGCAGCCCTCTGCGCTGCAGCTTTTCCACAATGCTGATGGGCTTCTTTACTCTTGATTTAACCATTTCAATTGGGTTTCTGGAGTTCCTGACTGACAGTTCATCATTTAGGACCTCCAGCTTTGTCTTGATCTCCCGGATGGCACAGGTATACATCATCATAGCTTCCTGAAACTGGTATGCCTGCTTCATAAGCGGGTCCGGAACCTGAACCAGATTGGGAACATTCACAATGGACTGGTTCAATTCACTATTGGGGTTCATGCTAATATTCATTCTTATCCCTCGAAACTTACATTACTTTAAGCTTTCTCTGCTGCCGAAACTGCCTCGTTAAGCCAGTTCACCTCTAAATACTCGACCGTACCGCCATCCACTGCGGCTGCGATCTGTGGATCAATGGGGATTTTAGCCAGAACAGTAAGACCATTCACTTTGGCTGCTTCATCCACGCGGCTCTCCCCAAATACTGAAATCTGCTTTCCACAGTCCGGGCAATTCAAATAACTCATGTTTTCCACCAGTCCCAGAATCGGTATGTTCATCTTTTTCGCCATATTTACCGCTTTTTCAACAATCATGGTAACCAGCTCCTGAGGAGAGGTGACAATGATAATTCCGTCCACAGGAAGGGACTGGAACACGGTTAAGGGCACATCTCCGGTTCCCGGAGGCATGTCCACGAACATGTAGTCAATATTATCCCATAGGGCCTCCTGCCAGAACTGTTTCACAGCTCCTGCAATGACCGGCCCCCGCCAGATGACAGGATCCGTCTCATGATCCAGAATCAGATTCGCTGACATCACTTCAATTCCTGTTGCCGTGGTAGCCGGGATCATAAGGCCATTAGGCGTCATGCCCACACCGTAATCCGAAAGGCCAAAGGCCTTTGGAATGGAAGGGCCGGTGATATCCGCATCAAGGATTGCCGTTTTATAACCTTTCCCGTTCATACCTACAGCCATCAGGGACGTTACCAGGGATTTACCCACGCCGCCCTTTCCGCTTACAACCCCAATTACCTTTTTTACTGTGCTGGCAGGGTTAAGGGGTTCTAAAAAACTTACCTGTTCCTCTCGGCTGCCGCAGTTCTCCTGGCAGGTATTACAATTATGAGTACAATTTACCTCACTCATTGATGATTCCTCCTAATGAATTATAGTCTAATATATGGAAGACGGCTTTTTTTAAGCCATCTGTTTCTATCGAATCCGTAACATAACCGGCTGCACTCTTTACCTCGTCAGAGGCATTTCCCATGGCAATTCCAAGGCCCGCACCGGTTATCATGGAAATATCATTATTGCCGTCGCCAATGGCAGCCATCTCACCGGCAGAAAAGCCGTAATGCTCTGCCATCTTCATGATCCCGTTCCACTTACTTCCGCCTGCGGGAATCACATCACAGCCCATTTCGTCATGCCAGCGCATGAACTCGCAGCCGCAAAGATACTTCTTCAGCTTCTGCTCCATGTCGTAGGATACATAAGGTATTATCTGGTAAATACGCTGGTTTTTGGCCCGTTCTACATTAAAAACCGGAGGAATCCTGGTTCCGATATCCGACTGGACCTTTTCCACCACATGATTCACCATATTGATGTACATGCGGTCCCCTTCCATAAACATGCAGGGAAATGGCTCTTCCTCCAAAAGCATTAAAGTTCTCTCAACTTCACCAGGATCTATGGGAAGATCATAAATGATCCTGTCTCCGCAATAGCAATACTGGCCGTTTAGCGTCACATAGCCGTCAAAGGGAATTCCCTCCAGAAGGTTTTCTTCTTCCATTTCAAGCTTATGGCGCCCCGTTGCAATAAACAGCAGGATTCCTGCCTTTCTGGCTTCCAAAAGTGCCTCTTTTGTACTGTCCGGAATCCGTTTTGTTTGAAAATCCCGAAGCGTTCCATCAATATCAAAAAAAATGGCCTTTATCTTCTTTTCCACTTTTCCATCATTCCTTCTCAATCTGATTATTCTTATCTGTGCCCGTCACAACATGCAAACACTTAAGATTATAATATATCTTATCTGAACTTGCAACGCAAAGGAAGATAAAAGGAGGTTGCAGTGTCGCAGATTGCAAATATCCGATTGACTTGGCAAAAGGCCTGTGCCGTCATCAATGACGCTACAGGCCTTTGTTTTTTATTTTGTTCCCGCAGTCCAAACATTACGGATAGTTTTAAAAACCCCCATGGTATCCAGCGCTTTTGACATGGAATAAAAAATCATGGAATCAATCGGCCACATGACCAGGTTTTTAAGTGCCCTTGCCGGAAGAAGTACCATAAAGCCCTTTCCGTACAGGATAGAAAGACACATGGTATTAAGTATTACGTTACATACCAGCATGACTAAAAGCTTGGAAACCAGGACTCTTCTTAAGGTGATCGGCTTTCTGTAATACATGCAGCCATACATGATACCTGCCAGAACAGTTACCAGGGTCAGTCCCGGAAAAAATGCTCCCGTAGGCTTTAAGAGGTATTTAAGCACATCCATACTTCCGGAAAAAAGGCCTCCTACTACCGGGCCAAACAGGTATGAAACCATTCCATTGGGAATGGAAGAAAAACTGATCCGGATGTAATTTCCCATGTTAATGGAAAACATGCCCAAAACAATTGCTACTGCGCCAAACATGGCGGCTGTGGTAATGGTTCTTACAGACTTCAGCTCTCTGTAAGAATCGGTGAACAAAGTGACGAATTTTTTCATAAAAAATACCTCCTTTGCAGACCTCTGACTACAACCGGAGATAATATTCCTATCTTCTGATGCAGCGGGATGCGACCGGTGTACCGCAAGAAAATCTTTTCGTCCGGCTGACAACTCCCTGTTCAGCTGGCACTTAACGCACACGGGTCTACTCTGCGACTATTAAATTGTATTTTGTAACGCCATCAGTATATCATAGATTTCCTGGAAAGCAAATATTTTTTTTAGATTTTCTTCCTTTCTCCACTATGGAATGAACAAAAAAAGCGATCAAAACGCCAAGAATCAGCCCTCCCAGTACATCGGTGGGAAAATGAACAAACAGATACATTCTGGAAAAACCGATAAGCGCTGCCAGTATCAGGGCCGCAGTTCCCCATTTCCGATTGTAAAGCCAGATGCTAACAGCTCCTTCAAAGGATGCCAGGGTATGCCCGGAGGGGAAGGAATAGTCTCTTGGATTATGAATTAAAAGGGGCACGCTGCTGTCGATCCAACAAGGCCTTTCTCTGGCAATCACGTTCTTAAGGAACGTATTTCCAACCAAAAAGCCGGCTGCCAGGGATAAAATAACACAAAGTCCCACAATTCTTGTCTTTTTAAAACACAGCAAAATAACTCCGGTGAGGATCCAGAAAATCCCGTGATCTCCCAGACTGGTTATCTCCTTCATAAGCACATCCAGCCAGGGAGTATGTAACGATTGTAAAAAATACAGAATACCAAATTCCGTACCAGCCATCATGATTTTTTACTCCTTTTCATTCATGCGTCTATTATACCAAGCAATGAGCCAACCACCACCTTAGCGGCATTTGGTGAATGCAGAGAAATATTAGGCACTAGTATCTATTATACATTGTTCTCCTTAAATTTACCAACAAAAAAATCGCCATGATAATAAAACCATTTGACAAGCCCTAAATTTAAGTTTAGGATAAACCATAGTTGAAAAGTCAGGAAGGACACTAAGGAGGCTATTTAATGAAATACATCAGACAATTCACTATAATTCTATTTATATCTCTGGCAGGAGAAATCATACATCTGCTGGTTCCTCTTCCGGTTCCCGCAAGCATCTATGGTCTATTGATCATGCTGATCGGGTTAAGGAAGAAATGGATTCCATTGGAGGCAGTCGAGGAAGTCAGCATATTTCTCATAGACATCATGCCATTGATGTTTATTCCGGCGGCCGTCGGACTTCTGGATTCCTGGGGAGTACTTCGCCCCATTTTAGTTCCTTTTCTGGTCATCACCCTGCTTTCCACAATCATCGTGATGGTAATTACCGGAAAAGTGACCCAGCTATTTATTAAAAACAACAGAAATGGAAAGGCAGAAAAAAATGAGTAATACAGTAAGTGATTTTTTGTTTTTTGGTGCAGTGCTCAGTCTCTTAAGCTATGAGCTGGGACTCCGTTTAAAGAAAAAATTCAAATGGGCTATCTTCAACCCTCTTTTAATATCCATCTGTATTGTCATGGTATTTCTGTCTGTATTTCATATTGATTATGAGGTGTACGATAAAAGCGCCAAATACATCAGTTATCTTTTAACGCCGGCCACCATTTGCCTGGCAATCCCTCTTTACCGCCAGATGGAACTGCTTAAGAAGCATTCCAAAGCCATTATAGCCGGAACCCTGACCGGGGTTTTCACCACAATGACCACCGTACTGCTTCTGGCTCTGGTCTTTGGTTTAAATCATCAGGAGTATGTTACATTTCTGCCAAAGTCCATTACCACAGCCATTGCAATGGGAATTACGGAGGAAATGAAGGGATATGTGACCATAACGGTAGCCAGCATCATCATAACCGGCATCCAGGGAAGTATCATTGCGGAAGCTGTGTGCAAGATATTTAAAATTACGGACCCTATTGCCAAGGGCATTGCCATCGGTTCCGCTTCCCATGCCGTGGGAACTACAAAAGCCTTGGAAATGGGGGAAATCGAAGGGGCTATGAGCAGCCTTGCCATAGCAACCTCCGGACTTTGTACCGTTATATTTGCTTCTGTATTCTCTGGCTTCCTGTAATATCCTCTCCCATCCCAAAGAGTTCTGCTTGAGAAGGGATTGACTTGCAAAGATAACAGGAGGTTAAAAAGCTGATTTCAAAAGTTATGCTTTTCAAACCTCCTGTTATCTGATCTGTTAATTCTATATTTGATTAACCCTAAAGCATCTGAAGAATCTCCTCCAGACCAAAGCTTTTATCCGTCCGGAATATTCGTTCCATTTCATTGAGGTTCACATCCGAATGCTCTGCCTCTCGGGAAAACCGGTGGGACAGATGAACAAATTCCTTAAAATCCAGGCTGCTGTCATTTCTTTTAAAAGCAGCCTGGGCTATTTCCTGAATAAGAATAGTGCTCACTGCGGCAAGCTTTACTTTCACATAGGGTTGTTCGTCATAAACAGCTCCGCAGAAATAGGTGAAGATAAAGTATACCATAAGCTGTTCGTTCCACTGCGCCCATTGACGCTTACGGCCTTCATCCTCCATTAAATACCGGTGAAAAGCTTTCCTGTTATCCTCATAGCTTTCTGCGCCGGCATCAAACAATATCCTTTTAAGAGTACCCAAATATTGTGGCCAGCTCTCATTAAGTACTTCAAGCTTCCCAAACAGAGAAAACCACTTCTTCATCTTTTCATAACGGATCCTGTCTTCTATCCTGCGAACAGCCATTTTCTTTTCTACCATCTCGGCTCCGGCCGTCCCTTGATACCGTTTCATCAATTCATCCAGCTCATATAATTTCTCCTCATTGATTCTACGTTGCATATCATGAGAAAACCCCAGTGCCATGGCAGTGCGCAGACTGCAATCCATGTCCCGGTTTTGCAGGAAGGATAAAATCAGGTCCCTTGCATCCATAAGCTTGGTAAACAATAAAAAATCAAAATCAGGATAGGACTCCTCCCTTTCATCCTCTTTTGTAAGAAAACGGACAGGTTCTTCACAGCCAAGAATCAGACCGGAAGCTTCCTCACAGGATAAGGACAGAGAAATTTCCCTGACCCCTTCGTATTCTTCTATATGCCTTGGATAATCCCGGCAGGTTTTGCAAAGCATTCCCGGGCCGGCTTCTTTATAGATATCGCATAGATTGTCCTTATTTAGGAACGCGCACCGGCCGTCACACTGCTTAAAGGAGCCATTTTTCCAGTCAATCCACTGATTAAGCCTTCTGCCAAAAGCATCCTTTCGCATTTGGTATCGTCTCTTAGTATGATCATCGATCATGATGGCCCAGCCTGCACAGCAGGTATCCGGGCACTCTCCGGCCACACAGCGGAATTTATTATAATAATGAGGTATTGTATACTGCATAAATGATTGCTCCTGTTTTTGATAACGATTATACCGCAAATAAAAATGGGGTGCAACCCATTTAAATGAGCGGAACCCCATTTTAAAATCAGATTATAATTTCCCAAATGCCAGGAACAAAAACAGTATACCGCTGACCCAGGTCAAATCCCAGCCTTTTAATGCTGCAATCTTATGCCCCAGAAATAGGCCGATATACATGACGGCAGTACCCACAACCATGGCGGAAAGGGCCGTAAGCCCCGGTGGAATCATCAGAAATCCGGATAAAGCTCCAGCTACCAGACTGTCCAAGGACATGGCCAGGGAAAACATGATGGTTTCCTTCCAGGACAGAGACTTCGAGTGATCCCAGTCTGCCGCCAAAGGATTCCCGTATATATTTATGATGATGCTCAGGCCGGAAATAGAGAATGTAAGATTCTTTTGAACATTTACATGGTTGTTAATATATTTTTTAATGGTATAATCCAGAAGCTTTATTACGCCCAGAAGAAACAGGCAGGAAAATGCAACCCCTTTTGCAAAACTTTCCGGTACCAATCCGCTGATCACGCTTCCAAATATAAGAGCAGCTCCCAGACAGCCGCTGCAAATCAAATTTACTGCGATAACCTTTCCGCAGGAGATCTTCAGACGGTTGGCCCCGTAGGCAATGCTGGCAACAAAGGTGTCGGTGCAAAGCGCCAGCACAAGAATTAATATATCACGCATATCCTGGCAAACTTACCTTTTTATTTTAATATATTCATTCATGGCCTGTCTGGGACCCCGGAAGCGATCGAATTACCACCCCTATACAAGAATAAAAAAGCAGGGGCTGAAATTTGCCCCTGCTTTTTGCCTGTTAATTACTGGCACAGCTTCTTAAATTCATCTGCAACAAACTGCACCTGGGTTCCTACGATGACCTGTACGCTGGTCTTACCTGGTCTGATGACACCGGCAACGCCTGCGGATTTGATCTTCTTTTCGTCTACCAGAGTATAATCTATGATCTCCAGTCTTAATCTTGTAATACAGTTATCAATGCTGGTGATGTTATTCTTACCGCCAAGTCCTTCCAGAAGAATGGAAGCAACTGCCGTATAGTCATTATTAGAAAGAGTGACTGTGTTTTCATCTACATCATCATCTTCCCGTCCCGGAGTCTTAAAGTTAAACATTAAGATTGCAAGGCGGAATACGAAGTAGTAAACAGCTGCATAAACAAGGCCCAGCGGGATAATAAGCAGCGGATTTACAGCCATAGGAGCCTTAAAGCTCAAGAACCAGTCAACGAAACCTGCACTGAAGTTAAAGCCTGCACGTACGGGAAGCAGGGCGCAGATCGTTAAGGAAATACCTGTTAAAATTGCATGGATTAAGTAAAGGCCTGGAGCAAGGAACATAAAAGCGAATTCCAGAGGTTCCGTTACGCCTGTAAAGAAGGAACAAACTGCTGCTGCAAGCAATAAACCATATGCATTTTTCTTTTTACCAGGTTTTGCGGTATGATACATAGCCAAAGCTGCGGCCGGAAGACCGAACATCATAACCGGGAAAAATCCTGTCATGTACTGACCTGTCTGGCCCAGGACACCATTTCCTGACCAGAAATTACCAAGGTCGTTTACTCCTGCAACGTCAAACCAGAATACGGAGTTCAGTGCGTGATGGAGACCTACCGGGATCAGAAGACGGTTGAAGAAACCATAAATACCAGCTCCTATTGCGCCCAATCCCAGGATGCCCTTACCAAATGCAACCAATCCTGAATATACAACCGGCCATATAAAGAATAAAACAAGGCAGGCTACCAAAGAAACAAGTGCGGTGACAATGGCAACAGACCGCTTGCCGCTGAAGAATGCCAACGCATCAGGAAGCTTGGTATTCTTAAACCTGTTGTAGCAGCTGGAACCGATAATACCGGATACGATACCGATAAACTGGTTTCCAATCTTACCAAAAGCAGGATTTACTTCGCTGACATCAATTCCTTTCAGCATGGCAACCACTCCAGGTGAAAGAATCGTCTGAATCATCAGCCAGGAAACAATGGCTGCAAGTGCTGCGGTACCCTCATGGTCATCTGCCATACCAACGCCTACACCGATTGCAAACAGAACTGCCATGTTATCGATGATGGCGCCTCCTGCCTTAATTAAAAAGGCAGCAATGGCACTGTTAGCCCCCCAGCCGGTGGGGTCAATCCAGTAACCAATTCCCATCAGGATGCCTGCCGCAGGCAAACATGCCACCGGAAGCATCAATGACTTACCTAGTTTTTGCAAATACTTCATCATAATAAAGAAACCCCTTTCTTTTTGTCCTACTGGACATTTTTTATCCATTCCTGCTGCCAAGCAGGTTCAGATCACATTTCTTCCAAAACGGTGCAAAGCGCGGTCATGGCCGCCGCCTCATCCTCTCCGTCAAACCGGAATCGGATGATGCTTCCTCTTTTGGCTCCAAGCCCCATTAATGCCAAAAGGCTTTTACAATCCGCTTTGTCTGATTCCCACTGGGCTTCTATGCTGCACGAATATTTCCTTGCTTCCATAAAGATCATGGAAGCCGGCCTGGCATGAAGTCCCAGGGGATCTTTTAATTCATACAAATACTCCCTCATTTTAATACCTATAATTCGATGATTGGTTCCAGTTCCTTTACCTGCATCCCTGTATGGCATACCATATCCGGATAATTCGGCGTATTACAGACGATAACCGGAGTAATCACCTCATATCCTGCTTCCTTTATGGCTGCCATGTCAAATTCAAGAAGAAGCTCCCCAGCTTTCACTTTGTCTCCTTGCTTTTTATGAGCAGTATAATGCTCCCCTTTTAAATTGACCGTATCAAGTCCAACATGGACAATGATCTCAGCGCCTTCCGGAGTCGTAATGCTTACAGCATGCTTTGTCTCAAACACCACTGTCAGGATTCCGTCGGCCGGAGCCACAATTCTACCTTTAGCCGGAATAATGGCGACACCTTTTCCAAGGATCTCCTGGCTGAATGTGGGATCATTCACTTCACTTAAGGGTACTACTGATCCTTCAACCGGGGCCAGAATTTTTTCTCTTTCTTTTTCTCCCCCTCCACCGAATATTTTTTTTAATGAATCAAACATATCATGATTCTCCTTTCTGCTATAGCCTCATTCTCTTGATGTGAACCGCCAGATATGCGGTCTCTTCTTCCGTTACATCGTGATGGTATGTTTCCATGATATAATCCTTAATTTTTAAACTGCACCTATATTCCTCCGGGTACATCTCGGATATCAAATGGTTAAATTCAACATTCCCGCTGTTTAACAGCTCCTTTGTAACGATTCTTTGTGCCAGAAACCTTAAATGGGTAACAAACCGCTGATAATTTAAAGACATTTCATCAGGTTCCATTGAAAAATATTCTTTCACAATCCCTACGGTATTCTGGATCAGGTTTGTGATATCAATGGTATCACGCATGGCGGTATTAAATTCCGCATTGACGATGTGAAATGCAATGAATCCCGCCTCGTCAACAGGAAGGGATATTCCTATCCTCCGCTCAATTAATGCGATGGCGTATTCACCGATTAAGTATTCCTCTTTGTAAAAGGTTTTTATCTCATTAAGCAGAGGGTTTGAAAATTTCATCTTCTGCTTAAATCGGTGAATGGCAAAATTGATGTGGTCCGTCAGCGTTATGTATATGTTTTGATTAAGACTCCTGTTTAATACGCTTTTCGCGTAATTTATGATTTCCGTAGAAACCTGGATGTGTTCAAGGGGAAGGTTCACCAGCAATTCTTTAAATTTGTCAACATTGTTCTGGCTGTCCAGACGGAATACTTTTTCAACTGCGCTCTCCGGAATCTCTTTTCCCGGCTTCATACCGAAACCGATTCCCCTGCCCATGACTATAATTTCTTTTCCATCCGGCTCCAGCGCACTGACAATATTGTTATTGATTATTTTGTCAATTTTCATACAATGTCCCATCCTATAAAATAAAAAACCAACTTCGACCACGAAAATAAAATTTCATTTTCCATAATCAAAATTGGTTTTGCCTGCTTTCCAGTAACAATCCACTTTATATATCCTTGCTATAACTATACCAGTTATTTCAAAAAAGTCAACAAAATTTTATACATTATTTATATTTTTTATAATTCCTCGATTTTTCAGCCTAAATCCTCTCTCCTTTAATTTCCCGAAGGATCAAAAGCATCTCTTAAAGCGTCTCCGATGAAATTAATACTGACGACCAGCAATATGATCATCAGTCCCGGCGGTACCCACAACCATGGCTTGGAAGTGAGGATGGAGATGGATTGAGCTCCGTTTAACATATTGCCAAGGCTGGACTGTGGCGGTTGAATTCCCATACCAAGAAAGCTTAGGGCTGCTTCATCTAACATCGATATGGCGATAACCGAAGTCGCATATACCAGAATGGGTGCGACCGTATTGGGAAGTATCTCAGAAAACAGGATATAACGCTTTGGCATTCCTGCGACGCGGTCCCCCTGAATAAAATTCATCTCCCGGATGGATAAAACATTCCCTCTGACCAGCCGGGCAATTCCGGGCCAATCAACAAAACCGAGAATCAGAATAATATTTAAAAGGCCCGGGCGAAAAATCGCGGCAGAAACTAATACAAGCAGGATATAAGGGAAGGACATGACCATATCAGTAAACCGCATGATAACCATATCAAGGATTCCTCCGAAGAACCCGGATACCAGGCCCAAAACCACACCCACAACCGTGGATACAGCAGTAGCGGCAAATCCTACCAACAATGAGATTCGGATGGCGTACAGCATTCTGCTTAATACATCCCTTCCCACCTGGTCGGTTCCAAGCAGATGCTTTATGGAAGGCGGATCGCTGAATCCACCGACCACCTTATTCGGGTCATAAGGCGAAAGAACCGGCGCCAGCAGCGCACATAGGAGGATTATAGCCAGGAACACGGTGCTGGCCACAGCCAATTTGTGTTTTAAGAACCGCCTCATTACCGTATTGCGGTATGCATTATCTTCACTGATTATTGTTTTATCTCTATTCATACTTTTTCTCCTGCTTTTAATACGTAATCGTCGGATCTACCAGTGCGTAGATGATATCTGTCAGCAGGTTTGCCACCAGAACAACAATGGCGGACATCAGACAGACGCCCATAATGACCGGATAATCTCTGCTGATAATTGCACTCATGGTCATCATGCCGAGCCCTGGCCAGGAAAATACCTGTTCTATGATGATGGCTCCGCCAAACAAGATCGGTATATGCATCCCGAATACAGTAATGACCGGAATTAACGCATTGCGAAGCGCATGCTTATTAATCACCAGAAAGCGGCCAATTCCCTTTGCCCTTGCCGTTCGCAGATAATCCATCCGTAGTATCTCAAGCATGGCGCTGCGGATATAACGGATATTTGTCCCCGCCATGGAGGTCGCCAATACAATCACAGGCATGATCATATGCCTGAGGACATCAATGGCACTTTTCTGCGCTCCCAGGGTATACATACCGCTGGAGGGCAGCCAGCCAAGCCTGACGGTAAAAAGATAAATCAGCACCAATGCCAGGAAAAAACTGGGGACACTGCTTCCAAGAAAGGATAGTGTAACTACAGTATAGTCCTGGGGTGTATATTTGTGGACTGCGCTGTAGATTCCCGCCGGTACCGCAATCAGCATACTGACAAATAACGAGACGGACATGAGCAGTAACGTTGGTCCGATATAGGCTTTAATCATTTGGCTTACCGGCTGGAAACTCTTCATGGAATATCCCATGTTGCCCTGAAGAAGATTTGTCAGCCAGATCCAGTATTGTACATAGACAGGCTTATTAAGGCCTAGTGCAATTCTTTTCGTTTCGATGGCCGCCTCGGACACTCTGGGGCCCTGGAGCAGTTCCAATGGACTTCCTACCATAGTCATGATCAGAAAATCGATTACGGTTATGCCTATCAGGACCGGGATAGCGATAAGAATACGCTTGATAATATATTTAAGCATCCGCACCCTCCTTTGGCCGTTTACCCAGGGTCAGCACCGGACAGGCCGCCAGGTGCCCGCTTCCTGGCTGGACCTGGATCAGCGCCGGTTCCGATCGTTTGCATTCCTCTATGGCATAGGGACACCGGCTGTGAAAATGACAGCCGGAAGGAAGATCCTTATTGGAAGGCAGTTCCCCCTGCAATATTACTCTTTTTCTGCCTCTGGCCTCAGGATCGGGAATCGGTGCTGCACTGCATAATGCCTGAGTATAAGGATGCACCGGATTATCAAACAGTTCCTTTGCATCCGCAAGCTCCACAATTTTCCCAAGATACATGACGGCAATCCGGTCACTGATGTATTTGACCGCATCCAGACCGTGGCCAATAAACAGATAGGTAAGCTTTAGCTCCTTTTGCAGATCACGAAGCAGATTAAGAATCTGAGCCTGTATTGATACATCAAGGGCGCTGACCGGCTCATCACAGATGACCAGCCTGGGGTTAAGAGACAGTGCTCTTGCAATCCCAATCCTTTGCCGTTGCCCGCCGGAGAACTCATGAGGATAACGCCCTTTCGTATTCTTCGGAAGCCCCACCATATCAAGCAGGCGGTCAACCTCCCTATGGACATTCTGTTTAGTAGTGACGCCATGATACAGCATTGGATAGGATAGAGTTTCAAAAATACGTTTTTTCGGATTAAGGGAGGTATAAGGATCCTGAAACACCATCTGTATCTGGGTGCGGATTTGCCTCATTCCAGCCGCCGACCGGTCCGTGAACGGCTGTCCTTCATAGATAATGCTGCCCTCTGTGGGAGTTTCTAACGCTGCCAGCTGCCGCCCTATGGTTGATTTGCCACAGCCGGATTCACCTACCAGTCCCAGAGTTTCTCCCGGATATAGTTCAAAATCCACACCATTCACAGCATGGATGAACCCAACTGTATGTGGAATAATACCGTCGCGAACCGGATAATATTTTTTTAATCCCTTTATCTCTGCCAGAGGTTGTCGTTCCTTTTGCATTTGTTAATTCCTTCCTGACGCCTGCGTCTTCTTCTCCCGGATTTCTTCTGCCCGCCAGCATCTTACCCCGTGACTATCTTCTATTTCAACCAGACTTTGCTCCAGATCACAGCCATCGGCCATATATGGGCAGCGGTTTGCAAAGCGGCAGCCGGTGATCTCACCGTAATGCTCTGGAACAGTACCCTTAATCGTCAGCAGTTCTCTCTCCTCTTTATCTCTGATACTGGGAATGGATTTCAACAGAGCCTGTGTATAAGGGTGTCCCGGCTTTTTAAACAAATCGAGAACGCCTGCCTCCTCCACAATCTGTCCGGCATACATAACCATAACCCGGTCCGCCATTTCAGCAACCAGTCCCATGTCATGGGTAATTAAAATGATTGACATATGAAGCTCTTCACGTAAGTTCCTTAAGAGTTCCATAATCTGTGCCTGAATCGTAACATCCAGCGCAGTGGTTGGCTCATCCGCAATGAGAAGCTTCGGATCACAGGCAAGCGCCATGGCGATCATTGCCCGTTGCCGCATTCCTCCAGACAGTGTATGCGGATATTTGTTCATAATAGAAGAAGGATCCGGAAGCCCCACCTTATCCAGGAGGAGCAGTGCCCGTTCCTTCGCTGTTTTCCTGTCCAGGTTCATATGAATTCGCATAGCTTCCATGATCTGGTTCCCAATGGTGAATAACGGATTTAAGCTGGCCATGGCATCCTGAAAGATCATGGTCATCTTACTTCCGCGAATACGGTCCAATTCCTCCTCCGGCAGATGAAGCAGCTCCTGCCCGTCAAAGACCACCTTGCCTCCTGTGATTTTACCATTTTCTCCAAGCAGACCCATGACCGACAGAAGCGTAACGCTCTTGCCGGAGCCGGATTCCCCAACGATGCACAGGATCTCACCTTGATTTACATGAAGGCTGACCCTGTCTAGGCATTTGATATCTCCGGCACCGGTAGAGAACGCCATTTCCAACGAATCTACTTCCAGCAGCGGTGTCATTGTGTCACATCCCATTGGTGGATATTATTAAAAGAGCCATATACATCCGGCGTTGCATTCTCCACTCTTTTATTCACAGCTCCGATTGCACTTATGATATAGGCAGAAATCATTGGGGCCTCCTGCTGCATGACGGTATCGATCTTTCGATATTCCTTCTTGATTTCACTAATGTCACTGGTAGCCTGGGTTGCCGCCAGGGCCTGTGTTACGGTATCATTCACATAGCCGGTCCAACCGTCCGCAGATAATAACCAGTTAACGTCCGGATAAGGATCTACCGGTGCATAGGTATACTGCACTGCCAGCAAATCAAAATCCTTACTTCCCGCTTTGGTCATTAAGCTGGATAAGTCCACGGTTGTCACCTGAATCTTAAGTCCGATTTCCTGCAGCTTCGCAGCGATATAATCTGCGGCCTGGCAGAAAGTGGAATCTCCACTGTTTACATAGAAGTTCAATGTCCTTGAAGCATCCCAGCCGTCTGCGGCTGCCTGGGCGACTAATTCCTTTGCTTTTTCCGGATCGTAAACAGTGGGCGTCAGTCCCTCATCATAGAAAGGTCCCGCACTGGACAGGAAACCGTCAACCACTTCGCCTTTTCCGTTTAAAAGCCCTGTTATTATGGATGGGCGGTCAATTCCATAAAGAATCGCCTGACGGATGCGGGGATCCGTAACCGTGGTGGTATTAAAAAAGATCGACTGGTTGATAACAGGAGCACCATAGTTGACCGTCACATTCGCAAGGGCTTCTACGCTGGCATAATCCTCCTGCAGGATGTTGCCGGTGGTCTGCTGCACAAAATCAATCTCTCCTGATTGCAGCCCGGTCAGTAATTGTGCCGCAGGTACGATCTTGATATTTAACCTGTTAATCTTTGGAGCGCCCTTCCAGTATGTATCATTTGCCTCATAGGACACATAATGCTGCAAATCAACGGAAGTGATGCGGTAGGGTCCGTTAACTACCGTCGGAGCGTTGAACCAGTCATAACCTGCCAGGTCCTCATCCGCTACACTCTCAAGAACATGTTTGGGCAGTGTCAGTATATAGCGTCCATATGTATTCTGGAAGGTGGTAAGAGCCATCTGATATTTGGTCGTGAATTCGACGGTTTTATTGTCGATTGCCTTAACACCGGATATCTCCGTCGCTCCCGCCTCCGAAAAACCATCGTCGCCCACGCCTTCAATGGCATAGAGCGCCATGCTTGCATTGGCACGGACAGGGCTTGACAGCTTAAGAACGGTGTATACGACGTCATCTGCAGTTACTGCCTGACCGTCGGACCAGCTTGCGTTCGGATCAATATTCACTGTAAAATGAATATTGTCCTCCGTAGTAATAGAAGAAGCCAGCATACCCTCAAACTCCAGATTTCTGTTTAATTCAACAAGAGGCAGGAATTCCAATGCCGTGGAGGTCTTCATGATCTCAGTTGCATCCATCAACAGAGGGTTGACGCTGCTGATAGAATCGGTCATTCCAATATTAACGATCTTATCCTCCGTACTCTCACCTTTTGCGGAATTATCCTCTGCCGCATTTCCCTTAGCCGGATTCTCAGCTCCCGGATTGGAATTTGGTTTTGCACAGGCCGCAAGAGATACTACCATGCCGAAAACAAGCATGGATCCAATTACCTTATGCAGTTTTTGAAAGACTACTTTTTTCATAATTGTCCTCCTCCTTAAATAAACATAATTTTCTCAGATATTTGTCCTGCGCATTGTACGCATTTCTTATATTAAAGAATACATATATGTTTAGTATGAAATATCCTTTTTTACATAGTATTATGATTTTGTTTTTTTGTCAACCATATTAATCACAATCTGCAGCAAGTCCTTATAAGAACACCCTAACCGCCTTACACACTGCTTCATGACAGCAAAGAAGTCCGGAACGCCCTGTTTATCGGGCCTCCCAGACTTTTTACTCAACCATCAGAGATGGGATAATTTAATAATGCTTCTTTTTAAATACAATTCTTTTTAAGTTCGTCTCTCAACCGCTCCAAAGCCTTTTTTTCCAGCCTGGATACGTAGGATCTGGAGATTCCCATGACATCCGCGATCTCCCGCTGCGTATACTCTTTTCCTCCATGCAGACCGTACCTCATTCCGATTATGGTTTTTTCATTTTCCTTAAGACAACTGTCAAAGGCCTCATACAGTTCCTTAATATCCTGTTTTAAAATAATAGATTCCAGAGTCTCCTTATTTTCCATTTCAATGACATCTACTAAACTTACAGTCTCTCCATCCTTGTCTACGCCGATGGGTTCAAACAAAGAAACCTCTTTTGAATATTTCTTGTTCGCACGAAGAAGCATTAGGATTTCATTTGCTAGAGTCACCTTGCGGCTCTGGTAATTCAGGCACCTTCGAGCCAAACAGGTACAGATGAACATTCTCTCCATCCCATATGACCTTATCCACAAATGTACGGACTGCCGCCCGTCTTTGCCGGACATCCATAAGGCCGATCACCTGTTGAAAGGAAGACAGGGTCTGCTTAATGAACTGTAATTCTGTATCGGAAAGCTCTTTATTTTCTGTGTTAAGGGAAAGCTCCCATAACCGCCGCTCCATTTCCCCTTTTCTTTTATGGAGTCCTTCGATTTGCTGTATGATATATCCTTCTGCCCCGGTTCCTCCGGCTTTTCCAAGGGAGGCCGCCAGTCCGGTTATTTCTCCTTCCATATTCTTCAGTTCATCCTTTAAACGGGATATATCCCATTCCGCTTCCTCCTTGCTTTCTTCCACTGCCTTTTTGCTCCGGCAAAGCTGCTTTTGAAATTCACTCCAATCCACAGATATCTTTTTGATTTCCTCCAAGACCATCTGATCCAGCATATTTCCATTAACATTCTTCATTCCGCAGCATTTCATACGACTTTTTTCCTTCATGGTGCATAAATAAGAATAGATCTGTTCCCCTTCGTCATTGTACCGGCCGGACAGCTTTGGCCGCATATAACCGCCGCAGCCGCCGCAAAAGAGGATTCCAGACAGCAACGCCACATTACTGCGGGGTTTCCGGTAATTTTTTGATTTATTCTGGTCCAGCTGCAGCTGAACCTTGACCCACATGGAGCCAGAAATCACTCCTTTATGCTTTCCAACTGCCACGATCCATTCTTCCATATCTTTCAACTCGTGAGTTTTTCCGGCCCTTTGAAGGGTACGGTTATACGCAATCACCCCATGGTTTCCGTCAAAGGCTTCTCTTTCTGCAAAAAGATCCACGTTCTTTTCCCTTAAATACTCATAGGCTTCCTGATCTGCAATCATATAAACCGGATTGGTCAATATTCCTTTTATCGCAAAACGGCTGAATAAGCGGCCATATTTTGTCCTATGACCATTCTGGAGCAAATAGGTTTCCGTCTGAGTCAGCGATCCTGTCTCTAAGAATTTTTCGTAAATCACCTTGATTAGATTTGCCTCATCCGGAATCATCTTAAGCTTAAATGCTTTTTTCACCTTCCCGTCTATGGTCACAGAGGACACGCTCTCCGACGTATAACCCGTAGGAGTATTTCCTCCCAGCCATCTTCCGCTTTTGGAGAGCTCCAGCATATTATCCCGGATGCGTTCCGCGATTGTCTCTCTCTCCAACTGAGAGAAAACAGAAGCAATGTACATCATGGCCCGCCCCATGGGAGAGGATGTGTCAAATTGCTCTTTTATGGAGATAAAGGAAATATGAAGTTCATTAAGCTCTTCAATCAGATTTGCAAAATCACCGATATTACGGCTTATCCGGTCAAGACGGTAGCATACCACCGCCGTAAATTTCTTCTTTTTTGCTTCCTGCATCATGACTTTAAACTGAGGCCGTTCAAGGTTTCCTCCGGAGAACCCCTCATCCTCATATACACAGGCGCTGTCAACGAAACACGCTCCATAATGTGTGGTAATGTATTGTCTGCACAGCTCGATCTGGTTTCCGATGCTCTCTCCTTTTCCGGTAAATTTTGATTTTCTTGAATAAATTGCAAACCGCTCTTTCCCGGCTTCCACTTAGCCCTTCCTCCTTACTAAAGCATAATGCTGCGTTTTGCCCCTTTAATCCTAAACATAGAGGACATGGGAGGCAACATACATTATAATAACAGTCTATATCAGGTCCGTTTATGAATATGATCGTATATCAGCCCAAAACAGAAGAAGACAGAAAAGAATTGAGAAAAAAAGCTGCACTCCTGCATAGTCAGGCTGTCCTTCAATATATCCAGCAGCTTTCCTGCCCGAATGACCAAAAACAGGCTCTTATGGAAGAGCTTCACACAACCTGAATTGTATTCATATACTTCCCGCTTAAGAAAACATGAGTAGCGCAGGACACGCAGGGATCAAAAGACCGTATGATCCTTCCGATTTCCACAGGCTCTGTTACATCTTTTACAGGTGCCCCCATCAGTGCCTGTTCTCCGGTTCCCTTCATTCCATTTGTCTGTGTTGACAGATTCCACGCAGACGGGGTTATGATCTGGTAAAAGGCTATCTTACTGTTGTCAATATACAGCCAATGGCCCAGGGCTCCCCGTGTCGTATCCACCAGTCCTTTTCCCGATGCCTGAACAGGAATCTCATACTCCCTCTGCATGGATACTCCCGGGATCAGATGATCGATAAGGGTCTGCATAATTTCCACAATTTTCTTAGCTTCCAGCACTCTTGCAATGGTCCGGTCCATGGCAGAGATCCCGTTTCTGTACTCGCCGGAGAGCCACTGCCTTGCCAACGGCCCTACCTCATAAGGGATATTATTGTATCTCGGCGCTTTTATCCAGGAATATGCCTGGGGTTTATTTCTGTCCGGTTCATCATTTTCGTTGAACCAGGCGTATTCGTCTTCCTGAGTTATAAGGGCAGGATCAAAGGGGGATGTCTGTCCATTAGAATAAACCAGAGGATCCACATAGAGCGTTCCTAAATTTTTATAATGGTTAAAGCTCCCATAGGAAAGTAAGTTGCCGTAGCCTCCGCCGTAATGATAATACTCCGGATAAAAGGTTCCGATTGTGTATACGTCCGGAACCATTTTTTCAATGATAAACTGTCCAATGTCATATAGGATAGATTTTATGGTAATGATCTTATCTGCTGAGATCGGCGAAGTGATCCCTCCAATGAATATTCCGTGATTATGAGGAACTTTTCCTCCAAGAATGGCCAGCATCTGATGCGCAGCCCTGCTGAACTGAAGGGATTCAAAGTAATCGTTTACCATTTTATCGTTTATGTCCTTTGGAAGCCTGTAATCATTGTGATCGGTCTTAAACAGCGGATAATCCTCAGGAAGCTTTACAAAATCCGGCAAGGTAAACTGGTAAAAATGTCTTAAATGATTTTGAAGGAACTCGCAGGCATGAAGAAGGTCCCTTAAATACCTTCCCTGCTCAGAGGGGACAATGTTCAATGCTTCTTCCAGGGCAAGAGCAGAAGCCATGGAATGTGCGGTTGAACAGATACCGCAGATGCGCTGTGTAAAATAAACAGCATCAAAAGGACTTCTGCCCTGAAGCATTTTTTCAAATCCACGGAACATCAGGCCTCTCATTTTAGCATCCACCACTGACCGTTCTTCAATATCGGCATCAATTTCCATGAAGCCGCTGATACGGGTCACAGGATTAATGGTTATTCTCTCCGCCATATTTACTCCCCTCTCATGGTGTCATAGGTGATAAAAGGCTCCATTGCATCAGGAAATCCAAACTGAGCACAGCCGATGCAGGGCGAATCGCCTCCTATGGGCCAGTTGACATGCCCGTTCCATTGGCGAATGGGGCAGTCGATCTGGGTAACCGGACCTTTACAGCCCATCATAAACATACAGGTTTCCTGTCCGAGCTTCGTTGCAAAGATGCCGCTGTCAAAATATGATCTCCTTGGACATCTGTCGTGAATGGTAATGCTGTAAAACATCAAGGGACGGTCCCTGCTATCAAGCGGGGGTTCCCCATATAATATCAGATATGCCAAAGTGCCCATAAACCAGTCCGGATGACATGGACAGCCTGTTAATTTAATCACTTTTCTCTGCAAAACCTCCTGCACTCCCACACACTGAGTCGGATTGGGCCTTGCCGCCGACACGCCTCCGTGGGAAGCGCAGGCTCCCACGGCAATCACATGGGCCGCCTGTTCTCCCAGTCTTTTAACCGCCTCATATCCGGTAATCTCCCTGCCGTTGTGCCGGCCGATGACGTTATAAGAACCATTGTCTTTTAAAGATACTGCACCTTCCACAGCAAGGATATAATCACTGCCTATCACATCGAACAACTGATCCATGGCCTTGCTTCCATAAGAATTCATCAGGCTGTTGCTGTATATAAAATTGGTCATTTGAGTGAGCAGATACTTAAAATCCGGATTTTGCCCGTCCAAAAGGGAGATGGTATTACCAGTGCAGCCATTTAATTCAAGCCAGACAAGATTCCGCTTTTGCCGCGTCTCACCGGCGATTTCATCCCTTACCCTGTTCACAAGACTTTCCGTTGTTTTCAGCCTGCTTTCCTGATAAGGACATTCAAAGCTTCCGTAATCCAAATGTTTCACCAACTTTACTCTGTAGCCAAATAGCCGATGATCGGTAATCTGGTCAGGACCAATGCTCCCGGATGACATGTTGCAAAATTAACTGATAAATCATTTCCGGGATTAAGACCAAAATGGCTGTCTCCTTTCCAGACGGAATTATTTGTCACGTCATACACCACTCCGTTTACCGCTACATAAGCCGGAGCTCCGTTTTTTCCATTGTATCGGGATAACTCTTCCAGGGTAAAGTATCTTGGAACTTCCTCCTCAGCTTGATTTGCATGGATGTTCTGATATGGATACTGTGTTTCTTCCATATCCGCTTGATTTGACTGGCTAAAATATTTGATATGACTTTCCAGCATAAACACTTCACTGCTCAAATGATCCAACACAACGCTATTGTTGTACTGGTTGGAATGAAGTCTCTCTATATCCTCGTTCATGTGCTTGATGCAGTTCCCGATATAATTCAAAAACATATTTAATTCCATGAAATAACCTCCCATAATAAAATACTGAATGATTGATATTTTTACCGGACAACAGTCAGGCCTTTCTCATTGCGATATCTCACCTTCAATTTCATCTATAACCGCAGTAAGCGGCTCTATTTCCCGTTTAAGAACCTGTATGTTTGTCCAGTCTCCAATCAGCGTATTATTTCTTTCTGAAAAATAGTCACGGATGCTGTCTTCACTTATATGGCTGTTTGTATGTACTGTAATTGTCAAATAAAAAATCTTCTCAATGAAATTCTCCCCGCATATTTCGACAATTGCTTCATATATATTCTGATTTAGGAACGTATCATGCATTAGTGATTTCCTCCGATATGATTTTTTTTATTGCGCATTCAATTACCCTGCAGATCTGGGGCAGTTTATCCCTTAAAACAGTGCTTAGTTCCTGGCCAAAGCCGATTTCGCAGATTTCTATGCCCATCAGGTACCCTTTAAATGGACAGCCATATAGCTTCATGAGTTCCACCATACTCAAATCATGCTGCATGGAGAATAAGGAAGGCTGTGACATCACATCTTCAAGGCTGGTCAGATGAACGCTTCCCGGCTCCGCTCCAGAAGAAAGTGCATCAAGGATGAAAATAAAGTCACCCTTATCTAGTAAATAAAAGCAGTTTTGAAAATCGGTTTCACCAATGATCACATGAATATCCTGGCGGATCAGCCGGTCTTCCAAGATTTCGGCAGCTTTAATTGCTATGGCGTCATCCTTCATAAAACGATTGCCGATAGCAACTAACTTCACCATACCCTTGCCCCCTTCTCAAAATTGTTATTTATCAATATATATGTTGGACAAATTTAAATATTCTTTTCCGGGGGATTATTGGCGGAAAGGTAACTGCATTTCTGATTCATGACTGAAAAATATGGATGATTATGCTTTGCTCACATAAACTTTAGATATTGCAAAGCAGAATTCAACTGCAGCCGGGGAGGTCAACCGGTCTATGGAGGAGGAAGCCGATGTGTTAGAAGAGATTACAGCTTCCAGCGACATTTTATCCGGTCTCGCCGAAGATTTACATGATATGATCTTAGAATTTAATATATAAACGTCAGGAACCGGTGTATGCTCTGCTGCTGCAGGCATACACCGGTTCCTTGCTTTCGCCTCGTATGGAGCCGCTATGATAGGATACCATTCTCCACACACTTGGCCGCATAAGTGGCTAGTCTGGAGCCTCTGTCCGGGTGAAAGGTATTGACGGCTTTTATAAGTCCTATGGTACCTACGGAAAGAAGATCTTCCATATCATAATCTGTATTCTGATATTTTTTTGCCACATGTGCCACCAGACGCATATTTCGCTCGATGAGTGTGGCTCTCGCCTCCTGATCCCCTTCCTGGTATCGTTCCAGACACTCTCGTTCTTCTCGCGCAGTTAAAGGTTTGGGAAAAGTTTTCAAAGAAAGCCACCTTAAACTTACTTACTCTCATTTTATGCCGGCCTTCTCTTTAAAGTGCTTTTACAAAAAATATAGGCTGGTACTTATTTTCCTTTCCATTAATGATGGAACAGACGAAGCCCTGTAAAAGCCATGGCCATCCCATAATGGTCACAGGTTTCAATTACCTGGTCATCACGGACCGATCCCCCAGGCTGGGCCACGTACTTTACACCGCTTCTGTATGCCCGGTCAATGTTATCGCCAAATGGGAAGAAAGCATCAGATCCCAGAGAAACCTCAGTCAGCCGACTAAGCCAGGCCTTCTTTTCTTCTCCTGTAAATACGGCTGGCTTTACCCTGAAAATATTTTCCCATCTGCCGTCAGCAATGACATCCATATAATCTTCTCCAATGTAGACATCAATGGCGTTGTCCAGGTCCGCACGGCTGATGCCATCCACAAACGGCAGCTCCAAGACCTGTGGCGCCTGGCGAAGAAACCAGTTATCCGCTTTATTTCCAGCCAGCCTTGTGCAGTGGATGCGGGACTGCTGACCAGCCCCGATCCCAATCGCTTGTCCGCCCTTTGCGAAACAGACAGAATTGGACTGGGTATATTTTAAAGTAATAAGGGAAATAATCAGGTCAATTTTTGCTGATGGAGGGATATCCTGGTTTTTTGTCACCACATTCTTTAAAAGATCCTCATGAATCACCTCTTCATTTCTTCCCTGCTCAAACATAATTCCAAAAACCTGTTTTCTCTCAAGCGGCTCCGGCTGGTAATCCGGGTCAATTTGAATGATGTTGTAATTGCCGTTTTTCTTTGACTTTAAGATTTCCAGGGCTTCCGGTTCATACCCTGGGGCGATAACGCCGTCCGACACTTCCCGTTTGATTATTCTGGCAGTATCCGTATCACAGATATCCGACAGGGAAATGAAGTCTCCGAAAGAAGACATACGGTCAGCACCTCTTGCCCTTGCATAGGCACAGGCCAGGGGGGAAATCCCTTCCATATCCTCTACCCTGTAAATCTTTGCAAGAATCCGGTCAAGAGGCAGTCCCACTGCGGCTCCGGCCGGAGACACATGTTTAAAAGAAGCCGCCGCAGGAAGGCCGGTTGCTTCCTTTAATTCTTTTACCAGCTGCCAGCCATGAAAGGCATCCAGGAAATTGATATATCCCGGCCGGCCGCTTAGGACCTTAATTGGAAGCTCTTTCCCATCTGGCATAAAAATCCTTGAGGGCTTCTGATTCGGGTTACAGCCATATTTTAATTCCAGCTCGTTCATCTTTTGTACTCCTGTCATTGATTTTTATTTACAATCCGGGTTTCATAAGCTCCGGATTCTATGTCAATATATCTTACAAAGAGAGAAATCTTATTCTCCTCATGGAGGCTTTCCCATAGCATGGCAGTAAATTCATCCAATTCATCAAGGGTCGCTGCCAGTTTTGGTTCCCCTTCAAAGCTTGGCAATGGACTTCCATCATGCATATAGGTATGAATGAAATGGGCTTCACCTGCCTCCGGATTATCATAGGCAAAGGTATAACGGTTGCAGGAGTCCGGATTCCCATGATTGCTCTTTATGATGGACATGGCGTAGTTGAAGCGCCCGCCTTCTATATGCATGATCCCGGAAATACGGGGCGTATAATTAGGACTATCCGGTTCAAATTCCCGGCAACGTAAGGACTGTTCAAACGTCAGCTGTATATCCATTCCCTCGTAAATGGTATCGGTTTGATCTCCGTTTGTCACGATAGTCTTATTCCCCATAACCCGCACCGGAGCGTAAATAATAAGGCTGGGGTCTGTGACCTTTGAGGGATCAAAGGCCTGGGTACGGATTCCTTCCCCTTCCTCTACGAATACGCGGTTACGGCTGTTGTCGCTTCTTCCCATAATAAAATAAGCGGCAACCGCCTTTGTTCCATCCGGTGTTTTTCCCATAATAATGCCTCTTCCCGGATAGGAATTACTCTTTAAATCGTCTTGTAAAGAAATCAAACTCATCAGATCTGGTCTCCTTTCTGAATGAAACACAATGAACTCATTTGGCTCGTTGCTCACGCAAAAAACCGCCTGGGCATCCCATAGGGTGCCCAGGCGGTCGGCTTTTTACGTATCGTGCTCCCCGTGGTAGAAATCCACTTATCCGCCAGTCGCACGTACCTTGTACATCATCATATAATATTCTCTGAAAAAAAGCAACCCTCTTTTTTAACCGAATCAAGTAAGTCCCTTACTTCAAATGCGAAAAGCATTAAGTATGGGTGGGGACTTGCTTTTCATTAGTTATTCATTCCTTATGGCTGCAAGAGGACTTAACTTCATGGCTCTTAGGGCAGGGAAAAATCCTGCGGCCATTCCTACAAAAACAGCAAAACCAACGGCTGTTAGGGAAAGCCAGGGAGGAATCCTGGAAAGATCGCCAGGCATATTTGACATAAAACGGCCCGAAAGGAACCTGTTAATAAGGAATGAAACCCCATAGCTGAACAGGATTCCCGTTATGCCTCCTAAAAATCCGATAAAGCCTGACTCCAGCAGGAACATGTTCCTGATATTGTTCATATCGCAGCCAAGGACCTTTAAGATTCCGATTTCCTTTGTTCTTTCGTAAATGGACATCATCATGGTATTGGCGATACCAATTGCCGCTACAAACAGGGATACTGCTCCGATTCCTCCCAAAAGAGCCTGAACCATCTTGGCCTGCTTCTGAGACTGCTCCAGCCACTCCATGTTGCTGTTGGCCTGAAAGCCCATATCTGTAATCGCTTTTTGTACCGCTGTTACATTGTTCATATCATCAACTTCCACAACCGCCTGCTGATAAATAAAATAGTTGTAGGGTTTTCCCTTTTTATTGGTTGGCTGGTTTGGAATGGGTTTCTTTTTAAAAATCTGTTTTAACTGGGCCTTTAGCGCATCTAAATCCACATAAACGCTATAACTGTAGTTATTCCAATCCTCCGGCCCGCCTTCCACCAGGCCGGCCGTTGGTATGAGATACTTTTTGGGCGGTTTGACGGTTGCCCCGCCTTCCCCAGTTCCCCCGTTTTGGGACTGATAATAGGCATCCATATCAAAAATCACAAACATAGGCCTATTTATAAAATCAATGTCAGGAATGCTGGAGGGATCATCATAATAGTTGTTACGATTGCTTTTAGGGTTGCTGAAATTCCTGGCAACCATATTCCCTACAATCATCTGTAAGTCTCTTTTTCCCGCTTCTGGAATTTGCCCTTCCTTTAAGGGAATATTTTTCATATACTCCTGGGTGACACCGATCAGGTTGATATATGCCTGGTAAGCCCCCTGAGTCATCAAAACACTGGTTTCCAGAAGGGGGGAAGCAGTATTCACATGATCAATCCGTTCAAACTGTGCAATCACATCATCCGTCATGTAATTAGGATCCTTGCTGCTTTCATTTCCTCCCCACATGGCATTGGAATATACGGAAACTTCCGTAAGGCTTCCATAGGAAGCGATCTGTTCCATGGTAAGTTCATTAAAGCCGATCCCCAAAGACACCATGACAACAATGGAAGCCGTACCGATCAAAACTCCCAGAACCGTTAAAAATGTCCTTAGCTTCCTGCGTCTTAAGTTATTTACACTCATGGAAAGCAAATCGCTAAATTTCATTGTCTTTTTCCTCTTCTAGTTCTTCCAGTGCTTCCTTTTTCTTTTTACGTCTTTTAAGCACATATACGGTTCCAATGGTTCCTATCACCAGGACGGCAATCACCGCTGGAATGATGATCTTTCCATATTTAGAAGTACCTTCCGGCTCTGTTACTGCCGGAAATTCTCCTGATCCATCCATTCCGGGATCTAGGTCCTCCTGCTCTGTTACCGTTAAACTTATCTCTTTTTCAACGGGATCGCTGACTACCCCGTTTTCATCCTCATAGGTGATCATAATCTTAATTTTTCCATCATCCGTGGTAGGCGCTGTTCCGCTGATCATGGCATCCACATTTCCAGACTCTCCTGGCTTTATATTTCCTACATAGCTGTTGGTCTGCTGGATGGAATCTCCCACAAATGCCACCATTACATTGTAGAGGAGGACTTTTCCCGTGTTATTGATGGGAAACATCACATTTGTCTCTGAACCTACGGAAATCATATCCGGCATTACCTCGATCGTTCCCGTGTTCAACCTGGAAACCTGCTTAACAGGAATGTTTACCGTCACCTTTTCTTCTGCGTTTTTAAATTCAGGGCTGTCGTACTTTTCGTTGATAGTGATGGCATAGGTTCTTTGATCCACCCATGCTCCCGCCCGAAGCTTTAACTTTATATCCGTTGTCTGGCCTGCGGGAAGAGAATTCACAACAATCGATGAGGAACCGGAATCCATGGTAAATACCGCGCTGTCTGTAACTTTTTCTGATTCCAGGTTAAAGAGGAGGTTGCTTGCCGCCACGTTTTCGGAGGCGTTCTTCATATGGAGGATCATTTCAAATTCCTCCCCGGCATAAACTGTCTCCGGGTTCGTCTGGAACCCATCTACAATGATTCTTGCCTTTGTTCTGTCATTGGCATTGAAATCACCGGTCTCCTCTTCCTTGTCTTTATTCTGAACCTTGACATAGAAGGTCTCTTCCGCTTTCTGGATATCTCCGTCCGAGCTGTCACGGTATTCAATGGTAAAGGTGATAGGATAGTATCCGCTGTAAACATCCTTGCGGATATTCATGCTGTAGGGAATCTCTACCGTTTCACCACCGCCCATGCGGTCATAATGCCTGGTGTAGTTTCCATCGTTAATATCAAAGGGGAACTTTGTGCTGTCCTGGTCCAGCTTCATACGGACATTCACATCAAAAGCCGTAACTTGTGAGGCATTGCGGACGTTCATATTAAAATTCATGGTTTGGGGATAGATGCCAAAAGGCGTATTCTGGTTTTCGCCCAGTTCAAACTGGATCGTCCCTTCATCCTTCCCGGATTCCGTGGTTGATGAGGATTTTGTGATCCAGATATTGACCTTTTCGTAGCTGGAATGGGCACCGTCATCCTTTTTTGATGCATCCGTTACGACTTCCAAAGGTACCAGGTAATAGCCCTCTGCAATATCTCTTCGAACCCTTCCAGTAAGAGAAATACTCTTAGATGACCCGCTCTTTACTGTTCCCAGCTTTTTGTTGTCAAAAGTACTGGAAGTGATCTCAAAAGGAAAGACTGATCCAGTATATTTCGAATCTTCATCTGCGTCTTCCGTTGCCCGGTACTCCTGTTCCGCCAGATCCCGGTCAAACCTCACGGCCACATTGTTTAAATCATTGCCGCTATTATTCGTAAAAACCATATTAATGGTAACGTTTTCCCCGGTCTTTCCTGATGGAGTCTTCTTAACATCTATGTAAGTGTTTTTGCTTAGGTCATACTGGGCAAAAGCCGCACCGGGCATGGCTCCTATGATCATAAAGGCCGCAAGCAGCCATAAAATCCCTTTCCTAACCTTCTTCATATCCCATGTCCTCCTTCGTAACCTCATGATGCTGTTCCTCATGATGCTGTTCTTCGATTTTAACAATCTTTCCATCTACTATATGGAATTGTCTGTCTGCAAACTTTGCAATATAATTATCATGTGTAACCATGACCAGAGTCTGATTCTGCTCCCGAACGATTTTCTGCATTAAACTTAAAATTTCCCTGGTGGTCTTGGAATCTAAGTTTCCAGTTGGCTCATCCGCAAAGATGATCTTAGGATCCACTGCTAAAGCTCTTGCAATGCCGACTCTCTGCTGCTGACCTCCTGACATCTCATTGGCCATATGCTTCATCTGTTTCTCAAGCCCCACCAGCTTTATGTATTCCTTTGCCTTTTCATTTCTTGTTTTCTTCGGCACTCCCCGAAATGACAGAGGCATAGCCACATTCTCCACCGCATTCATAGTCTGTAAAAGATTATAGGACTGAAAAATAAAACCCACGTGCTTTCTGCGGAATGATACCAGCTGATTTTCCGAAAGCTTTTCTATATGGTTCCCGCCAATGACAATCTCTCCCTTTGACGGCTTCTCAAGGCCGGCCAACATATTTAAGAGAGTGGATTTACCGGAACCGGAGGGGCCCACGATCGCACAGAACTCTCCCTTATATATAGTAAAGTCCACGCCGTTTAACGCATAGACCTTTGTGTTTCCCACTTTGTACACCTTGTAGAGATTCTTGACCTGAATCATAGGTGACTTTTTTTCCGCCAAAACAGACACCCCCTTTCTTTATTTTTGCAAGCAATGAGCCAGGCACAGGAATACAGGCATTCTTTTATCTGGCGAATGCTGCTAGTGTCAACGATATTGTACCTGTTGCAGGACACTTGACTTTGCATACACATTATACAACAAGATATTTCCATCGGTCATTCTTTATTTTCTTACGCTTCCTTAAATATTCCTTACAGGAGGGAAGCTGTTAATTTCTGGAAAAATAGCATACGAAAAGATTATATCATAAATTTAAAAAAAGTGTGGAAATTTTCTTACGGATACTGTATAATAGATGGGATAGAATTTTAGACCATAATTTAGTGGATAAAGGAGATTCTTATGAGACATTTACTTAACCCGTTAGACTTTAGTGTGGAAGAGACAGGACAACTCTTAGACCTGGCGAAAGATATCGAAGAAAATCTTCCAAAATATTCTCATGTATGCGATGGAAAAAAATTAGCGACATTATTTTATGAGCCAAGTACAAGAACTCGTTTGAGTTTCGAGGCTGCCATGTTAAATCTGGGCGGCAGTGTACTAGGCTTTTCTTCTGCCGACTCCAGTTCTGCCGCAAAAGGAGAAAGTGTTGCTGATACCATTCGGGTTCTCTCCTGCTACGCAGACATATGTGCCATGAGACATCCAAAGGAAGGGGCTCCACTGGTAGCTGCCAACCATTCCAGCATACCGGTCATCAATGCCGGTGACGGAGGCCACCAGCATCCGACCCAGACCCTTACTGATCTGCTTTCCATCAATTCTTTAAAAGGCCGTTTGAATGATCTGACCATTGGCCTCTGTGGCGACTTAAAATTTGGCCGCACGGTTCACTCTCTGATTAATGCTCTTGTACGTTACGAAAACATCAAATTCATCTTAATTTCCCCTCCAGAGTTACGGGTGCCTGAATACATCCGAGAAGATGTACTGAAAGCCAACAACATTGAATTTGTAGAAATGGACAGCCTTGACGATGCCATGCCTTCTCTTGATATCCTCTATATGACCCGCGTTCAGAAGGAACGCTTCTTCAATGAGGAAGATTACATCCGTTTGAAAGACTGCTACATTCTGGACAAAAAGAAAATGAAGCTGGCGAAAGAAGATATGTATGTTCTTCACCCTCTTCCAAGAGTCAACGAAATCTCAGTGGAGGTTGACGAGGATCCCCGAGCCGCCTACTTTAAGCAGGCACAGTACGGCGTGTATGTGCGTATGGCTCTTATCATGACATTACTGGAGGTAGAAAAATCATGTTAAATATCAGCGGATTAAAAGAAGGAATCGTATTAGACCACATTGAAGCCGGCAAAAGTCTGGAAATCTATTATAACCTGGGTCTGGACAAGCTGGACTGCCAGGTCGCCATCATTAAGAATGCAAGAAGCAATAAGATGGGAAAAAAGGACATCATAAAAATTGAAGGCGGCTTAGACCACATTGATTTAGACATCCTGGGATATATTGACCATAACATTACGGTTAACATTATTAAGGATAACCTGATTGTGGAAAAGAAGACTTTAAGCCTTCCTAATAAGATCACCAACGTGATACAATGCAAAAACCCCCGCTGCATTACCTCCATCGAGCAGGGGCTTCCTCATGTATTCTATCTTGCCGATGAGCAGAAAGAAGTTTACCGTTGCCGGTATTGCGAAGAAAAATATTCTAAATAATTCAAAAACTGCCTTCCCCGAATATAAGGAAGGCAGTTTTTTATTCTTTCCATATGATCTGCTCTGATAAGGAACAGAGACATTGCATAGTATCCACTTCTCTAAGTTTTGAGTAAGACGATAAGCCGGGTTATGTCATTGAATGGCCATCTATCTAGGCCTGCCGTCGCCAGCAGGCTCAAGCGACCTACCCGGGAGCAGACGGGCCGCCTTATGCTCCCTGTTCGGTCTTGCTTCGGATGGGGTTTACATGGACCCCTCCTGTTACCAGAAGGGCGGTGGTCTCTTACACCACCTTTCCACCCTTACCGCATGAAGCGGCGGTATATTTCTGTTGCACTTTCCCTGGAGTCGCCTCCGCCAGACGTTATCTGGCATCCTGCCCTGTGAAGCCCGGACTTTCCTCACCTGCAGCCTTTCGGCTTCGCAGCTGCGGCCATTTGTCTTACTCAAAACTATATTATGAAAAAACTGTTTTCATAATTGGATAGACGGTGCTAAAAAACAGCACCTTTTATGAAAAGCGAAAAGACAGCTTCTCATAAGCTATATTAACATATCATACATTTCTTAATTTGTAAAGCTACTTTCCGATTTAAACCTTAAAACAGCTTCCTCCTATAAATTCTCTGACAATGGAATTGCGCGGGATATCCTCACAATTGACTCCAAGAAAATAATCCAGGAATTTTAGCAGGCGCTTTGCTTCCATATATTCCGGGGATTCTCTGGGAATGCCGAATAACAGAGGTTCTGCATACTGCTTCAGCACAGCCAGTTCATAGACCGTAGCCGAGTTGAACATCATATCCGCAGATTCCTGGAAGGGGAAAATATATTCTTCCTCTCCTGCTCTCACCGCCGGCCACATGCGTATGGTGTCCTGCGCGGAAGCGCCCCTTGTTCTGGCATCCCGTACCATCCGCCGGATCAGGCGGCAATCGGTTGTTGGAATCCGGTTGTGTTCATCAATATTCAACTGAGTCAGTGCACTTACATATACACGGAATTTACTATCCTTTGGCAGGGTATAGGAGAGCCTGTCATTTAAGCAATGGATCCCTTCGATCACCAGGATATCGTCTTTTCCCAGTTTGAGATAATCGCCTCGGTACTCCCTGACCCCTGTTTTAAATTGGTACCGCGGCATTTCCACTGTTTCTCCGGCCAGAAGAGCCGTCATGTCTTTATTAAACTGTTCAATATCCAGACTTTCTAAAACCTCATAATTGTAGCTTCCGTCCGGATTTTTCGGACTGTCTACCCGATTGACAAAATAATCGTCCACGGCAATGGGATGAGGGATCATTCCCTGAGCCTTTAGCTGAACGGACAGCCGGTGGGAAAAGGTGGTTTTTCCGGATGAGGACGGTCCGGCAATCATAACAAATTTTTTACTCCTGTCGGCACCAATTCGTTCCGCGATCTCAGCAATTTTCTTTTCCTGTAAGGCCTCCTGAATTAAAATCAGTTCATTGATATTGCCCGATGCAATCTCTTCATTCAGGGCGCCTACATGGGATACATTCAGCCGTTCCCCCCATTTTACACTCTCCTTCAGCACACGGAACAGCTTCTTCTTCTTTTCCGGCTCGAATACAGGTACTTCTTTGGGGTTTTCCTTCTGGGGCAGCATGATCATAAAGCCCTCATCATGTAATATCAGGTCAAAATACTTAACATATCCGGTATTCTGAACCATATATCCATAATAGTAATCTTCAAAGCCGCCTATGCTGTAGATATTGACACGGGAAACCCGGCGGTAGCGAAACAGTCTTTCTTTGTCATACATCCGGTGCTTGTGAAATAAATCAATGGCATCGTCCGTGTTTACACTCCGTTTCATAATCGGGATTTTTTGGCTCACATACTCCTGCATGCGGGCTTTTACCCGGGAAAGCAGTTCCTCAGTCAGTCCAATCTTTCCGTGAGCCTCTATATAATAGCCTTTTCCAAGAGAAAAATCCACAGTCACTTTTTCAATATTTTCTGCGCCAGCCACATCGTAAAAGGCTTTCATCATAACAAATATTGCGCTTCTGTGATAAGTCTGGATTCCGGGCTGGTCTTTCCCTGTAAAGAAACGAAGGCTGCAGTCGAACTGGACTGTTTTATGGAGCTCACTTAATTTTCCGTTTATGCTTACCAGTAAGATATCATTTTCATATTGGGGCTGATATTCTTTTGCAATCTCTTGATAAGACGTGCCAATTGGGTATTGCTTTTCTACACCGTTTATAGTAACAACTGCCATTCGCTTCCTCCTTATATGAATGTTTCAGGAAATTCCACTTCTGCCTTGCAGATTTCTAAGTCCTCCCCTACTTCTTTCTTCAGATACTCTTCCAGAAAGTCCAAAAACAGATATTCCAGGCCGTAATGGCCGGCATCAATGACAGCCATATGGTTTGCAGCGGCATCAATCCCACTGTGGTGGCCGATATCGCCTGTTATAAAGACTTTCACACCTGCAGCCAGAGCCGGTTTGATCATACTTCCTCCGGATCCAGGACTTATGCCTACAAAACGTACGGTCTCTCCTGGTGCTGCCTCTCCATAAACAGTGACAAAGGGAAGATGAAACCGCTCCTTCACAAGAACAGCGATCTCCTTTACTGTCATCTCTTCCTTAAGATACCCCGTTTTCCCGATTCCATATACTATTTCCCTGGAACCTTCCGTTGTTTCTTTCAGCATCACGCCTTCTTTATCCAGCACGTTTAAATCTGTAAGCCCAAGCTTTTGTGCGGCTGCATCAGCCATACAGCCAGGAGCGGCATCAAAGTTTGTATGCATGGCATAGTAAGAGATGTCATTGCGGATCAGGCTTATAATACGTCTGGATATAAAATCCTTGTCATTAATTCTATTCAAAGGCTTGAAAATAAGGGGATGATGAGTAATCAATAAATCTGCTCCCCACCGTACAGCATTTTCCACCACCTCGTCAGTAGCATCTAAGGCAATAAAAACCTTTTTTACTTCTTTATCACTACGGCCTGCTAAAAGGCCCACATTATCCCAATCACAGGCACAGACTGGCGGCGCCAGCTGTTCCAGTTTTTCTATGAGTTTATCGCACTGCATCCTGTGCCTCCTTGTTATAGGCTAGTTCCAGCTTCAGCTCTTCCATTCTTCTGACCGCTGCCTCCGTCTGGCTCCCGGTAAGCCCACTCATGATCTGCTCCAGCTGCTCTTCTTCCTTTTTTAAATAATCCTTTAAAACAGGATCTTTGGATTCCAGCAGGCTTCTTCCATAGCGGTAGGAAATCTCGCGTTCATCTTTATCACCTGTTTTTATCTTTCTGCTGATTCCCATTACGGAATAGAACTTTCCTTCTTCTTTTATCATAGTCTCCCGCTCAATAAAAAATTCCTGTTCTTCCAGGAATCTGCGCACCTTGTCCAGTTCTGAGTGAGGGGATAGGACCCAGTAGGAAATGCCTTCCCATAAATTACGGCCTTCCTCAAGTATATGTATGATCAGCTCACCGCCCATGCCAGCTATGACCACACAGTCTGCTTCGTTCTGCTCTAATTTTAAAAGTCCGTCGCTTAAACGGACTTCCACATGGGCTTGCAGACCTGCCTCCTGGATATGGGCCTGGGCCCTTAACAAGGGGCCCTTCCGCACATCCATGGCAATGGCATATTTTGCTTTTCCTTCCTGTACCAGATGGATAGGAATATAACCATGATCCGTCCCAATATCTGCAATTCTGCTTCCTTCCGGAACAAAGGAAGCAATCGTTTCCAAACGCCTTGATAACTTCATCTTAAACTCCGTCTTGTATCTTTAATCATCCAGATAGTCCTTAAGCTTCTTGCTTCTGCTGGGATGGCGCAGTTTACGCAATGCTTTTGCTTCTATCTGACGAATTCGTTCTCTCGTTACATTAAATTCTTTTCCTACCTCTTCTAAGGTTCTGGGCCGGCCGTCATCAAGTCCGAAACGCAGCTTTAAGACCTTTTGCTCCCGTTCGGTCAGGGTGTCAAGCACCTCCATTAACTGTTCATGGAGCATGGTAAATGTGGCGGCATCGGCCGGAACAGCAACTTGCTCATCCTGTATAAAATCTCCAAGATGGCTGTCCTCTTCCTCTCCGATTGGTGTCTCTAGGGATACCGGTTCCTGAGATACCTTCATGATTTCTCTGACCCTGTCGACCTGCATATCCGCTCTGGCTGCTATCTCCTCCGGCACCGGCTCTCTGCCCAACTCCTGTAAAAGCTGTCTGGACACACGAACCAGGCGGTTGATGGTCTCAACCATATGAACCGGAATCCGGATGGTGCGGGCCTGGTCCGCAATGGCGCGTGTGATGGCCTGTCTGATCCACCAGGTCGCATAGGTGCTGAACTTATAACCTTTCCGGTAATCAAACTTTTCCACAGCCTTAATAAGTCCTAAGTTTCCTTCCTGGATCAAATCTAAAAACTGCATTCCCCGCCCGACATAACGCTTGGCAATGCTGACCACCAGACGCAGATTGGCCTCTGTCAGCCTCTGCTTTGCATCATCATCACCCAGCTCAATTCTCTTGGCGAGCTCGATTTCATCTTCACTGGAAAGAAGAGGCACCTTGCCGATCTCCTTCAAATACATGCGGACCGGATCTTCCACACTGATACCTTCCGGAACGGATAAATCAATACTTTCCATATCGATTTCTTCTTCATCCTCGATATCTTCTTCTATGAACAGATCCTCATCAAGATCCAGTTCCTCACCGCCGATTTGAAGCACATCTACCTTATTGCTTTCCAGAAAATCATAAATTTGATCCAGCTTATCCGAGTCTAAGTTCTCTCCCACAAAAAAATCCAGAACCTCCTGGTTTTCCAGCACATTCCGTTTCTTTTTTGCAAGGAGAAGAAGCTGATTTAATTTCTCCTCAAATGCAGCGGCTGACTCCAAAGCCTTAAGCTCTGCAGCCTGTTCCTCTTCCGTTTTTTTTGACCCCACCATTTTATCTGCTGCCTTCTTCACATTCTCGTCCATGTTCTTCCATCCTTCCACAGCCTGCCTATAGTGTACACCCTAATCCAGCGAAATATGCAAATCCTTTAACGCAGCCTGTTCCTTTATAATATTCTGCAGTTCCAAAATCCCCGCTGCATGACGGCTGGCATAATCCAGACTGTTTTTTTTCACTTTCATAATTGTTTCCGAAAACGCCTTTTTTTGCTCTTCATTATCTAGGGACTCTTTTAAGCTCGCATGAAAAAGACCTGCGACTGCCCGGTATTGACCTTCATCATGAATGAAATGATTTAAGATCTCGGCCGGATTCAATGTTCCGGCAGCGTGTCCGTCAAAAACCATCCGTGCCACCTTGTGATACAGTTCTTCTATAAAATCATCAGGAGTAACAACTCCTTCAATCTTATCAAATAATAATGGATTTTCAATGAGCCAGGTGAGAAGCAGCCTTTGGGACTGCTTTACACCATCTTCCTTTTCCTTTTTCCTCTGATTTTTTAAGTTTCCCTCTTCTTCCCTCTGAGCTAAAACCGATGGTCCAAAAGAAGCGCCTAAGCGGTTGACCAGACGTTTTAAATCATCATAATTGATAAAATATTCCCTGGATACCGCCTCCAAATAATTCTCACGTTCCAGTGCTTCCGGGAATTCCAGAAGTTTCCTGGCCACCTGATTATAAAATTCTGTTTTCTGCTCCGGATCATCCATTTTATAATTCTTTTTCAGCACATCAACTTCAAACAGGAAGCTGTTGCGGGCCTCATCGATCCGTTTACGGAATTCTTCTGCCCCCTGATTCTTTATGAACTCATCCGGATCTTTATATGGCTGCATGTTAAGCACGCGGATGGAGATTCCCGCTTCCTTAAGAATGGGAATGGCACGGAGGGCAGCCTTAACGCCTGCGCCGTCGCTGTCATAGGTGAGAACCACTTTATCCGTATACCGTTTTAAAAGCTGGGCATGCTGGGTGGTAAATGCCGTTCCCAGAGAAGCCACCGCATTGGTAAAGCCGGCCTGGTGCATCGCGATCACATCCATGTAGCCCTCGCAGATCAATATGTACTTTTCCCGTGAAAGCCTGGCATAATTAAGACCATATAAATTCCGGCTTTTGTCAAAAAGCTTTGTCTCCGGCGAGTTTAAATACTTTGGTTCCCCGGCTCCCATGACCCTGCCGCCGAAACCTATGACCCGGTTGTTCACATCCATAATAGGAAACATGACCCGGTTCCAAAACTTATCATAGGTCCCCCGTTCCTCTATGGTCACCAGTCCGGTCTGCTTTAACAGACTATCGTCATATCCCTTGCCCTTTAAATACCGGTAAAGATCATCGCTGGTTTTATTGGAGTAGCCAAGCCCGAACCTTGTGATGGTCTCGTCGCTTAACTGCCTGTCCCTTAAATAGCGGTAGCCGGTCTCACCCTGAGGCTTTTTAAGCTGGTAATAAAAGTAACTGGCGGCCAGCTTATTGATTTCCAAAAGAGTGGACCTAAGATCTTCCTGCTCTCTTGCTTCCTTGCTGTACTCTGCCGCAGGAAGCTTCACGCCTGAACGGTCTGCCAGAACTTTTAAGGCCTCAGAAAAGGAATAGTTTTCATATTCCATAATAAACGTCAGTACATTTCCTCCTGCACCGCAGCCAAAGCAGTAGTACATCTGTTTAGCGGGAGATACGGAAAAGGAAGGGGACTTTTCATTGTGAAAAGGACAGAGACCAAAATAGTTGCTTCCCTTCTTCTGCAGCTTGACGTATCCCGAGATCACATCCACGATGTCATTCTTCATCCGGACCTCTTCAATTACTTCTTCCGAATATCGCATGAAGCTTCATTTCTCCTTTCCTTTTTTCAGGCCATGTATTTTGGCCATGAAGGTATACCCGCAGGGTGTTTCTCCTTTTCAGTTTCATTTGCTTTAAACCATTTTCCAGGCTTTTGGGACAAACAGCTCTTCAAATTTATCAATGGCAAATCTGTCACTCATGCCTGCAATGTAATCGCAGACCGCCTGTTCCCTGCTTTCTTCCCCTTCCTCCATTAAGGTGCGGTATTCCTCCGCTAGCTTGTCCGGGTGTTCCATATAGTAATTAAAAAGCATGACGATGAGATGTTGTGCTTTCCCTTCTTCTGCTTTTGGGATATCACTTTTATAAACGTTTTCAAACATCCAGGTGCGCAGCCCCTGCATGGCCTTCTCCATATCGGGAGACATTATGATCTCCGGCTTTCCATAGCTGTTGCGGATAATATCATGGATCAGATTGTTAAGTCTTTCACGAACGCTGTGACCCAAAACGCCCGTATAGCACTCCGGCAGATCCTCCTCCACAAACATCTTTGCCCTGATGGCATCGTCAATGTCATGGTTGATGTAGGCAATCTTATCCGACAGGCGGACAATGCCCCCTTCTAATGTGGAAGGGTGACCGCTGGTGCGGTGATTTAAGATTCCATCCCTGACCTCCCAGGTGAGGTTTAAGCCCATGCCATCCTTTTCCAAAACTTCTACTACCCGTACGCTTTGCTTATAATGGGCAAAGCCCTGGGAGCAGATCTTATTCAAAATTGCTTCCCCGGAATGGCCGAATGGGGTATGGCCCAGATCATGAGCCAAAGCTATGGCCTCTGTTAAGTCTTCGTTCATGCGCAGAGATTTTGCTATGGTTCTGGCTATCTGGGATACTTCCAGGGTATGAGTCAGTCTGGTTCTGTAGTGATCCCCTTCCGGGGACAGAAAAACCTGGGTTTTATGTTTCAGCCTGCGAAATGCCTTGCAGTGAATGATCCGGTCCCGGTCCCGTTGGTAGGCAGTCCGGATATCACAAGCGTCCTCTTCCCGCTCTCTTCCTTTACTGTTCTTACTGAAAGCGGCATAAGGACTTAAATATGCTTCCTCCCATTGTTCAGTGGATTCCCTGATATTCATACAATCACATCCTTCGCCCAAAGTTATGGTACATTATATCATATTTTCAGTAATTATAACACCCTATATTAAAATAATTGCATTTCCGTCATCTGCCTGCATCCAGGTGTTTCCTGTATTCACTGGGAAGACAGCCATACCGCTTCTTAAATGCCTTGGAAAAGGCTCTGCTGTCCGGAAATCCATGCTTCATGGCGATCTCACCGATCTCACCGCCGGTCCCTACCAGTTCCCGGACCGCATACTTGACACGCAGGTCAATAAGATAGGTACGGTAATTGACCTGCGCATATTTTTGAAAGATTCTGGACAGGTAGGTAGGACTGAAGCCAAATCGCCCTGCCACCTCGTCAAGCTTTAAGTCCTGGTCATAATTTTCTCTCATATACTGAGTCACCTTTGACAGCTTGTCGAGCTGCTTTTTCTGGCGGATGACCTCCTTATCCATGGCCTCCGCTTTAAATTCCGTAACCAAAAGATACAGAAGTTCATAGAACAGGCTTTTTACCTTCAGGCTATAACCATATTCCTGTTCCTCATATATGGAAAACATGGAAATCACCAGCTGCGTCAGTCTCTTGTTTTGGACCTCATCCTTTTTCTCAAAATTCACATAATTTTCTTCTCCCATGTACTCCTCAAAGGATTCCGCCGGTATTTGAAGAACTATGGTGATATTAGGATTTGGGCATTCAATGGAATGGACTTCATTAGAATTGACCAGCACAAAATCCTGTTTTTCAAGGGATAGGTGGCTGTTGTTGATATAAAAATCAATCCTGCCTTCCTGAACCAGAAAAATCTCAACGGAGTGGTGCCAGTGTTTCGTGACCTTGTAATTTCCATCCCTCCCCTCAAAAATAAACAGCCGGAAAGGCAAATCATCATTGGGAATGACCAGTTCATGTCTGACTTCCATTTCACACCTCCCCAAAAGTACTGATTCTATTATGAAAACAAAAGATGTTTTCATAATCGGATGGACGGGCTAAAAGGCAGCCCTTTTATCTTCACTTGCGCCGCAAGTTCAGCTAAACTATATTATAAATCATTTTGTATATTTTTCCAATGGCTTTTCATCTTCCTGTCAGGGCGTTCTTCCCATGTTATACAGGAAGGCTGTCGCTCACGCATAAAGCGCCGTATCCAAGCTCAGGATTGGGATATTTCGTAATTCCGGGCAGAGGCCTGGCACCGCGAATAAAATAAGCCTTAACCTTTTCCCCGAACAGAAACGGATCCCTTCCATCCACAATTCCCCACTGCATCAAAAGGGCGGCGCTGCCGGTGACAAAAGGAGTTGCAAAGGACGTACCTGTTACCGACTCGTATCCGCCTCCGGCCCTTGCCGCAATGATCCCCACTCCTGGAGCAGCCAGATCCGGTTTTACCAGATTGGTTCTTCTTGTAAATCCTCTGCCGGAAAAATCCGCATAAGACTGATAAGTATCATCATAAGCCCCCACGGATATGACCTTGTTTGCTGTAGATGGAATGGTCAAAGTGGTTTCAGGCGTGGCTCTTAAAAACCTGGTAGACTCGCTCAGCACTCCGGCAGATGGGAGCCAGAGATCGTATTTGCCTTCCACGATCTGTCTGGGAGTCAGGCGGAATTTCCATATCCCGCTGTCAATATAGGTATCGAGAGGAAGGAAATCCATATAAATTTCCTGTGCCACACTGTAAGGTCCGGGCTTCCCATAGTACAACAAAATTCTTGTATTTCCATAGTTTATGGTTTGAGGTCCCAGGCTGCTGCTGATGGGTCCGATCACCACTCCGGAAGGTGTTATAATGCTGATGTCAAATAAATCCGCATAAGATTTCCATAGCTGTACACTGAAGCTTCGCTGGTATTGTCCCACGCTCAGCTCAATTTCCTCGGGATTTGACATTGTCAGGGCTCCGGAAATATGGCCGCCAGCCACCCCTTCGTTACCTGTTCCTACCACAATCACTGTCTTCCCGTAATTGGATAAGTCATCTAGAAATGTCTCTAAAAGGCTGGTGCCGTCATGGGATCCATAAGTATTGCCAAAGCTTAAGTTAATGGCCAGGGGCATCCGCATACTTACCGCTTGCTGTACTGCAAAATTGACCGCACGCATAAGTTCTGTTGTCCTGGGAAACCCGCCTTCCTGAGGAACTCCAAGCTTTACAACTAAAATCGGGCTTTCAAAAGCGATTCCCCGGTATTGTCCCCTGTTTTCCCTTCCGTTTCCGACCGCTATGGATGCCACGGCTGTACCATGGCCGGAGATATCTACGCTTGGAACCAGCCTTCTGGCCTCTGTCCTGCTTCCGGTAGCCAGGGCGGCATTGATATCTTCTGCAGTGAACACCCGGTCCAGTGTCTGATCCCACAGCGCTACGATCCTGGTCGTACCGTCATCATTCCGGAAATCAGCGTGGTAATAATCAATCCCCGAATCAATGATGGCTACCAAAACTCCCCTTCCGGTAAGAGGATTGCTTCCCTGCTGGACCAAATTGACACAAGAGGCCGACTTTGCCTGGTTGATGGCAAAAAACAGCCTCTTTGGTTTTTCAACATATTCGATTTGAGGCAAGGCACTTAACTGGTCAATAAGGGATTCCGGAACTGTAAGTATGGAGTATTCGTTTACCATTTGCTCCACCCGGATTCCAATAAGGGAAAGATTGCTTATATCCCCGGAATGCTTAACGATCACATCCCATGTTTTTTCCTCTGGATTGTATCCTACATTTAAATTGCCTGATTTTTCACGCTCTTCAGGAGTTGCGCTGAGGGCAAGATTTAACAGGACTTCCAGCTTTTGATCTTGCATACGACATTCCTGTGTTTTTTCTATCATCCTACGCTGGAACTGTCATTCTCATTCCTTACTCTGCTCTGCTTCCCGCACTTCCGTGTCGTGATAGAAGAATTTTAAGATATCCTCAAAGTTCTTCCCGCTCTTTGCCATGGCCTGAGCTCCATTCTGGCTCATACCAACACCATGCCCAAAGCCTCCCCCGTAAATATGAAAGGTTGTAATGTTATTGTCATCAACGCCCTGATTTTCTATTGCAATATAGGCACTGGGAAGGGAGTCAAAATTCTTCATGAGCGTACCATCAAGCTTTGTAATGGTCATATATTTATTTCCAAGCTTTGCCCTTACCTGTCCTTCCCCATTGATGGTCATGACGCCGTCGGATCCTTCGACCCTTAGTTTTTTAACAATTCCGCCTACTCCACGTTCTGTTACAGTAATGTTCAGGATTGATCCGACTTCGGTGATCTCTTCCTCCAGCTGCCGGTTCGTGACGGTGGTTTCCCATCGGTACATGGGGAATCCTGAATCAAAGGCCGGATAATCTTTTTTCTTTATAAATTCATCAAAATCAGAATTTGTCGACAGATTTAATACTCCCCTGCTATCCTGAAGAAGACTGCCATCCAGATATGGTAACTGAGCCGGATCGCCTCCCCATATGCTCCCGTCGGTCGTATGTCCGCAAGAAGTGGAGAAATAAAAGGCTTCTATAGGTTTATCATTATAAAACAACAGCTTTCCATAAGTCTCACGTACCGCTTCTTCTGTTTTTGATGCGGACTGCAGATTGTTATAAACCTGGAATCTGGTGCTGTCATCCACATGGGCACCGTATTTGCTGTAGGTGTTGCTCTGGATCTGACGGAACGCATAGGTTCTGGCACAGACAGCCTGAGCTTTTAAGGCTTCCTTTTCATAGCTGTCAGGCATCTCACTGGGAACAACCTTTGTCAGATAATCCTCCAGGTACAACTCATTGACTAAAAGCAGCCCATCGGCTTCCTTACGTATCTCAATCGTACCGTCATAGGCCGGGGTGCCATAGGACCTCTGGATGGAATTAACGGTAATGGAGTCTCCTTTTTCTAAAGGTGCGATTACAATCCGTCCATCCTTTAGCCGCTCATCTGAGGTATCAATAATCACTTCTGCCTTTGGAGGTATTTTTACCGCCTTCTCGCCATAGGTCAATAACAGGCCGCTTTCAGCAGACAGGGTTACAGACGGATGAAAGATCGTTTGGAAATTGGTGGACATCAAAAGGACACGAATGCTCTTTGCATCAAATTCCCTTACCAGCAAGGCAGCACATATCCTGCCATGGGCAACAACAAAATCCTGTATATCATATCCTACCAGAATATCGGAGACACTACGTTCTTCAAGCTGACCGTATAACCGGTATACTTTAAAATCTTTATCCAGTTTTAAGCTGCCATACCCCTCAACCTCAATAGAATCATCCTTTACCGCAAGAACCTTTCCCGATATCTTCTTTTTCTTCAAGGTAACCTTTTGAAGGCTTCCTCTTTTTAAACTGATATCCGCAATATTATTGGCAAAATCCTCCGGCTGCCCCAAAGAGGCCTCAAGGGGGAAGGTACGCTCCACTGACCCTAAGTATACACCGAACGTTCCTCCCGTTCCTGTGGTCAGCCAGACATTTTTATAGGTTATGGAATCTGTCACCGCTTCTTTTAATGCAATGATCTCATTGCCCTTTACCAGGAACTTTAACTCCCAGTCTATGTAAGAATCCAGGCTGATGCCCTCAAATTGAAAATTCCCTTCGCTGGTATAGGCAGTCCAGGCTGTTGCAGTTTTTACATTGGTAGGAGTGCCATAAAGAAACACGTCAAGCACTCTGATCGTTCCTTCTTTATCCAGTGCCTGCCTCAATTCTTCATACAAATACCACCATTCATCAGCAGGAAGCTTTTTATTTTGTTTTTTGCTGCTTTCATGGATCTTCTTTCCCGATCCGGGAACCAGAGCTTCCGCCAGGCTTTCCGCCTCTTTGTAGGTCAAAAAGCCTTCCGCAGTATCACTTTTTGCCGGAATTTCATGGGGGTCAAGATAACCGCCTGCATACAGGTAATTCATGTATTTCACATACCAGTTATTCTGTTCCTTTTCAGGAAAGTATTCCTGGCTATGTTCCTTCAGCATTTTTTCACAGTTTTCTCTATCGGTAAGAAGAAGAGCAGCTGACTTATATGCTACCCCCCTTGATATTCCCTCCGGTTCCGGTTCATTAACCAGAATAATAATAATGAGAATCAAAACCAAAAGAGGAATACCGACTATAAATCCGATAAATGTCTTTTTATTCATGCGCTCCTCTTATCTCATATAAGTTTTTTTGTTTTCATCAATCCGCTCCAGGTCAAAATAGTCCACCGTTTTAAGAGAGAGATCCTTTTTCCTCAGGGAACGGTTCACCAGCCTTGAAACTACGCTGTAAAACACCGCAAAGGTCGGCACCGCAATGATCATTCCCACAAAACCAAACAGTCCGCCAAAAAGCAGGATGGAAAACAGCACCCAAAAGCTGGGAAGACCCGTGGATTGTCCCAATATTTTCGGACCCAGGATATTTCCATCAAACTGCTGGAGCAAAAGAATAAATATCAAGAAATACAGACACTTAATAGGGCTGACCAGCAGGATTAAAAATGCACTGGGAATGGCTCCGATAAACGGACCGAAAAAGGGAATCACATTGGTCACTCCCACAATCACGCTTACTAACAGTGTGTAAGGCATATTCATAGCGTTCAAAAGGAAAAAACACATAATCCCGATAATCAGGGAATCTAAAATCTTTCCCGTTATGAACCCGCCAAACACCCGGTGAACAAAACGGATTTCATCGATTGCCTGATTAGCCGTTTTAATAGGAAATATACTGTAAATGATCTTTTTACCCTGGGCAGAAAGCGTTCCCTTTATGTTCAGGAGATAAACCATTACGATTACACCGATCAGTATATTCTTTAGAACCAGTACCACGCTTAGCAGTCCGCTGGAAAGGCTGCCGATCAACATGGACATGTTGGGGACCAGGTCAGAGGTCATCCAGCTTTGCAGCTGGCCTGTCAGCCGGCCATATATGGGAATGACCGCCCGTTCCACAGAAGGATTATCCTCAAGCATCTTCTGAAGCCACAAAGCCAGATCATTCATATTCTCGCCCAGTGATTCCTGGAGTCCCATGACACTTGTATAAATCTGGGGGATGATCATCCAGAAAAGTCCGACTACTATCACAAACAGAAAAATTAAACTGACCACAGTTGCCGCGGCCCGGGATATGGACTTTACCCCATTCCTATTTTTCCATCTGGAAGAAAGCAGGCGTACCGTAATGTCTCTGGACTTGTTATATACCGGCAGTAAAAGATATGCGAGGACTGCCCCGTAAATGACAGGCATAAGAATCCCCACAATTATTTTTACCGTACCCTTCACAGCCTGGAATCTGGAAAGAAAAAAGGCAAAGGTTATGCTCAAGGCAATAACGGAAAGTGCTGTGACTCCCCAGCATAAATAATTCCGAAATTTTGTCTCTTTCATAAAAATTCTCCTAAGTTTTTAAGATTGACTAATGTCTATCCTATACTCTACCATACTTTTACATAAAATTAAAGCAGCGATTTCTCGCTGCTTTTTTCTTTGGTAACCCCAAAATGCCGTTTCTTACTTATTGACGCCTAGCCTTGCTAGGTGGGCAACCTCACTCAAGTTTCTGCCTTCCACTGCAAACGGAGGCTTGACATCCACCTGAAAATATCGGAATCCCATGAGTCATAATGTAGGTTCAAAAAAGGTAAGAGTGTCGCACATTTCAGGAATTACTTTCCCATGTTTTCTATGGTCTTAGTATACACTACTTTGTTTTGTTTTTCAAGTTCCTTTTCCTGTCAGTTTTGATTTTAATCTATTGGATCAGACAGCAATATGTTTGCTGTTAAGCAGTCTTCCATGCTCTACATACAGTTCCAGAAGTCTTAAAGGAGAGTCGCTGGAGTCTTCTTGAATGATCAGTTCCAACCCTTCCGCAGTGGCCAAAGACAGCACAGAAAGCAACGATTTTGCGTTTACCGTTCTTTCTCCGCAGGCCAAATTTATTTTTTCTTTACACGCTCCCGCAATTGAGACAAATTCCAGGATGGACTCAACTCCCCAGAATCCGATCTCCACCTTTTTCATCTCTTGTATTCCTCCTGCTTAAAATGTTAGAGACCAAGTATAACATACTATAATAGATTCTGCAAATCAAAAATTGTTTCTGCCAGAACATCCGCTCCGGCTTCTGTAAGTTCCTGTCTGCTTCCGTAACCGTACAACACCCCAACCGATGCTATTCCAATTTCTTTTGCCCCCAGAACATCATGCTTCCTGTCTCCGATCATCACCGTCTTGTCCAGATCGGTAATTCCGCATTCATTTAAAACATAACGGATCACATCTGCTTTTTTTACCCTGGTTTCATCCATGTCGGCACCTCCCATAAATAAAAAGCAGGAATCCAACTCAAAATGTTTAAGGATCATCCGGACAAACACTTCCGGCTTAGAGGAAGCCACATAAAGCTTTTTCCCTGCCTTAAGAAGAGACTGCAGAACATCCAAAACTCCTTCATAGGCTTTATTTTCATACAATCCTGTTTCCGAAAAATATTCCCGGTAAATATCAATGGCCTTTCTTGCCTGTTCCTCGCTAAAGCCATAATACTCCATGAAGCTGTCCTTTAAAGGCGGCCCGATAAAGCAGCAAAGCTCATCTAAATCCTCCACCTCAATCCCAAAATGCCGGAGGCTATACTGGACAGACTTCGTTATGCCCTCTTTGGGGTCCGTAAGGGTTCCATCTAAATCAAACAACAAATATTCTTTATTCATGGTGCCTCCTGTATGGTGAAATTAAGAAAAACACGCTTTGCGGATTTTTCTTAACTGCTGCGGTATCCGAGCAAAAACAGAGACGAAAAAGGAAAGCTCCTTTTTCGTCTCTATGGAATTTTTACTTTAATTCATCAACAATTTTCTGAAGTGCTGCCAAAGCATCATCCGGAAGCTTGTCATAACCTTCCTTAACTGTGGCGATATTGGAAACGAATTTCACCCGGTCTTCCATACGGGCCTTTAACTGCTCCGCATAAGTGGCATCATGAAGATCAGGAACAAATCCTTCCCACTCAAAGATTTCGATATCTGAGAAAGGTCCCCACTGTTTGAACTGGGCAGTCTTATCCACAATGGCTTCCAGGATGCCTAAGGTATCCTTTGGCTGAACCTTCTTGCCCATAAAATCACCGGTGTTGATGATATAGCAGTCTACGTTCTTCTCTTCTACCAGTTTTTTAAATTTCTCATAGTCATTGGCCAGAGGATAGGTTCTGAATGGGTTGGCATAAGGCACAACCACCAGAGCATTGGGATCAGCTCCCGGTGCCAGTCTTTCCGCTGTTGATCTCTTTGTTGCAAGAGTTGCTCCCATAACAGATGCCAGGGAAGCGCCTTTTAATTTTACTACCGGCGGAATGGTAGGATCCTTCATGATCCAGAAAATCGCATTGACCGGTGCTTCGATCTTATCCACACGGTTAGGTGACCACAGTTTTGATTTGATGGCACGTCCGTTGCCGTTTCTGACATCCTCTGTTACCAGCTGGATCTTTCCGTCTTCGTCTAAGGTACAGGAACAGTTCTGGGCCGTTAAGAGATATTTATTATCATCACAGCCAGTCGGGTAATCCTGTGTTTTATCAAAGTATGTAGGTTCTATTGCCACAGAGGAGCAGGTGTCGGTATTGATAATGAATGCATCGTCATGGAGAACGGTAACATCATATTTTCCGCCATGTTTTGCATGGGTAATGGTGGATTTACCTGAGCCGGATAAACCAAATACAGATGCAACATATTTGGATCCATCGGTTAAGTTGTATTCTTTCTGTCCGCCGTGGCAAGAAGCATATCCATTGCGGTTAGCAAGGGCCCAAACCATAGTAAGGGTGCCTTTTTTGTGCTCTCCGAAGTATCTCATACCCAGGATTGCCGCACAGTTCTGGTCCGTATTAAAGTAGCATAAACATTTTGGATCGCTTAAACAGGACAGATCTACTCCAGGACGGTCGGAACCGTTCCACTGAGGATCAGAGAAGATATAGATATCTGCTTCTTTTCCATCACCGACTGGTTTAGAAGCTTTATACATTTTCGCATACTCATCAGACATATACTGGAAATTCAGCATCCAGTTATACAGAATATTTTCTTCGCCTTCCGGAATAAGGAGATGTGCCTTCACCATGAATTCAGGATCAAGTCCGGCATAAACCTCTGCATGATACATTGTTTTCCAACGGGTTTCATAAACTGCGTCCATAACAACTTTGTCAAGAGCTCCGCAATTTACACCGGGTTCTCCTGCGATTCTTCTTGCAGTCGCATAGCGTCCGGTAATCGCGCCATCATTAAATAAGAGAACCTTGGCATCTTTATCAAGGCCAAATTCCTCTCCCCTGTATACAGGCATGTCCGTTACCACGGTTCCTGGTGAATTCTTCGCCAGTTCATATGCTTCTCTAAGTGTAGTAACCTTAATTACGTTGTTTCCATAAAACGGAGCTTCAATGATCGAACGCGTAGTTGCAAAACCTGGTTGGCCTTTTCCAATTTCATTAATTGGATAATATGCTTTAGTTGACATAGAAAATTCCTCCTTTTATAAAATCCAAATTTGTCACTATTATCTCACTTTGTTAAGAAAAAGTCAATGATTTTCATTGCAATTTTCCAAAAAAATGGATATATTATATATATATTATGCATTTTGTGTACAATAAGCAAAAGAAAGGATAATTATGATTCATATTTCAAAAAATGGTACAGGAGATTTTAAAAGCATTGGAGAGGCACTTCGTTCTCTTCCCTCTGATCATACGAAGGAACAGGTCCTATACATACACAAGGGATTTTATGAAGAGCAGATTGCCGTAACGGTTCCTCACGTAACTTTTGTTGGGGAAGATGCAGAAAGCACCATTCTCTCTTACGGCCTTTATGCCCGCATGACCATGGAGGATGGGATGAAGCGCGGCACCTTCCGCACCTATTCCTGCCTGATCGATACCCATGATTTTACCGCTAAGAATCTAACATTTGAAAACAGCGCGGGAATTGGTACCGATGTTGGACAGGCGTTGGCTCTTTATGCCGATGGAGACCGGTTGTTCTTTGAAAACTGCCGTTTCTTAGGAAACCAGGATACTCTTTTTACAGGCCCCCTTCCTCCAAAGGAAATCGAACCCAATGGTTTTATCGGACCGAAGCAGCATTCCCCCCGGATCAATGGACGGCACTATTATAAAAATTGTTACTTAGAAGGGGATATTGACTTTATTTTTGGCAGCGCAACCGCTTATTTTGAAGGCTGTACCTTCTTTTCCAAATATACGGGAATGGAGATCAGCAGCTATGTAACTGCCGCCTCCACTCCAAAGGGACAGGAATATGGCTATGTCATGGAAAATTGCCGCTTTGAAAGCAACTGTCCCGCTGGCAACGCTTACCTTGGCCGTCCATGGAGAGAGTATGGGAAAACCGTGCTGATCAACTGCTTTCTGGATGACCATATTTGCAAAGAAGGCTGGCATGACTGGAATAAGGAAGCTGCCCATGAACATACCTTCTACGGCGAATACGGCAGTTACGGCCCTGGTGCCGTGATGGAAAAACGACCGGACTGGATTCACCGGCTGACAGAAACTGATCTTAAAAGATTCTCAAAAGAAGCAGTTCTGTCCGGTTCGGACAACTGGAATCCATAAAACGAAAACGGGAGCTGATCCCTTGTAAAAAGGATCGGATCCCGTTTTTAATTTAGTTCTCTTTGATCTTAACAATCACTTTTTTAATCAAAGCCGGTTCACCTGCAGCTGCTTTTGGCTTATGACCATCCCAGGGATTGAAAATCATATATTCTCCAGCTTTTACTACTACTTTTAAGCCTGGATTTTCATTGTCGTAAAATACAACATCTTTTTCTTCGTTATAAGGTACCTTTTCATTCAGTTCATCGATCCGTGCATATGTCATGGTTTCAGAACCGGATATCACATATTGAATATCTGTGTAATTATGGTGAGCTTCATACTTGGCTTCCTCCCAGGGAACCGTTGTATACTCTGTTACATTCGCAAAAACATTCTTGCCGTCAATCTCATATTTGCCTGGCGCCAGGCTCACTAAATCAGTGTTCTTAAGAAAATCAACTGCCTTTTCGTATCTTCCGTCCACTCCAAGGCCTCTGTAAAAATCAAGGTTTTTTGCTGAATCAAAAATCATAATCCTACTCTCCTTTTATGTATCGTCTAGTTTGGCCGCAGATTCAAGGGGTACCTGCTATGCACATATAGTATACACCTAAAGCAGAATATTCTACAATGTTTTTATTTAAAAAATTCATGGTTGCCATGCTGAAACAGATAAGTCAGATGGGAATCAAACCAGCTGATAGCACCTCTTCTGGAGCCTCCCCGATACATAAAATACAGGGCTCCGTCGGAATAATCCTCTCCTGCCAGCGCACGGTCAACACACTGTTTCGTATCATCTGTCACTTTTACGGAATTAATACTGCCGTTTGATACCGGTGAAAACTGGGAGGGTTCGTAAACGACTCCTTTCACCGTGTCGGGAAATTTTCCGCTCTTTACGCGGTTAATTATAACATTGGCCACAAGGATCTTACCCTTGTCATCGCAAATACCGGCTTCCGCCTGCACGATCTTTAACAAGACCTGATAATCGTCCTGATTCACCGACGTTGAATGGGCGGCCTTTTCTTTCTCTGCCTTCTTTGCTGCCTCTTCTGCAGCTTTCTTTGCTTCTTCCGCTGCTTCTTCTGCCTGGCGTTTAGCCTCTTCTTCCATGGCAATTTTCGTATTGATTCGCTCAATCTCTGCCTTGGACTCCTCCGCCTGTTCCTGTTTCTGGATCACATCTTTCTCCAGGAAATCACCGGCCAGCTGTTGAGCCTGCATTCTTACTTCCGTAAGCTTTATTTGGGCTTTTTCCTGGGTAACTGTTTCTTCTTTCGCTGTTTCATCTTTCACATCTTCTTTATCCGTAGAGTCTTCTGACTCCGGCGTTTCCGCAAATGCTGTTAAAGCATTTCTGCCGCCGCTTCCAAATCCTGCTGAGGTAAACGCCACAACAGTAATAATTGCCGCACCCGCCATAAAAACTGCGGAAGAACGATACATCCGCTTTGTGACCTTAAAGGACATCCCTCTGAAAAATTGACAAATCTGCTGAAGGATAGAGCGCAGTGTAAGCATATATACACCTCTTTCTCTTATATCACTTGCCTGGGCTGGGTTACATTCCACAGCCGTTTCCTGGTGACGTCCGTAATTATAGAAGAAGCCTGCCAAAAAAGTCAATGGTCATTTAACATTTTTGTGATATTTTAATTTCTAAATTTTCAGTTCCTTTTTTCTTTTGTATATTTTGCACTATTTTCCCCTACGGGCATCCCGGTTTTTTATGCTATTATTGCACTCATATTTTACAATAGTGTTACATTTATGTTAATTATTCAACTTCCCCCGTATGACTTGTCCACAGCATTTTTGATGTTATGTAAACTAATTGTGGGTAAGAGGGGCAAAACTGCCCTTTATAAACGCAACAAGGGCTTGGGGAGAAATGACGATTTGATGTCCTCTTAAGCCTCCGCTGACGACAATTTCCTCATAAGAGCAGGCTGTTTCTTCGACAAACGTAGGAAATTGTTTTTTCATGCCGACAGGAGAACAGCCTCCGCGTATATATCCTGTGATTCCCTGCAAATCCTTCATAGGAATCATCTCTACCTTCTTATCTCCGGCAGCCTTCGCCACTTTTTTTAAATCCAGTTCCCCATCAACCGGAATGCAGCAGACCAGATATCCTATTTTTTCTCCTTTTAATACAAGAGTTTTAAATACGCTCCCATGATCCGCCCCCATCATATCCGCCGCATGGCTGCCGGATAGGTCCTGCTCGTCCACTTCATATTCCCTGGTGGTATACTCAACCTTTGCCTTGTCAAGCATCCTCATTGCATTTGTCTTTACCATATAGATCAACTCCTTGAATTTTTTCTAATTATAATACGCATTTCTTTTATTGGCAATGCCAGAATACCCCACAGCAAAAAGGTCCGCAACTGTCAAATACAATTCCTGACAGTTACGGACTTATTTTCCATGGAAAAACAAGCTATTTCTTCTTATTAATATAGGGGAATAACCCTCCCGCTGAAATGATCTCCTGCATAAAGGGCGGAAACGCCTGACCCTCAAAGGATTCGCCGGTAGTTTTATTGGTGATAATGCCGCTGTCAAAATCAACCATAACCTCATCTCCTGCCTGAATGGCTCTGGCAGCTTCCGGACATTCTATAATAGGAAGGCCGATGTTAATTGCATTCCGGTAGAAAATCCTGGCAAAAGTTTCGGCAATCACGCAGCTTATTCCGGCACACTTGATAACAAGGGGCGCATGCTCTCTGGAAGAACCGCATCCAAAGTTTTTATTTGCGACAATAATATCTCCATTTTTTACATTGGTTATAAAATCCTTGTCAATATCCTCCATACAGTGCTTAGCCAGCTCATTCCCATCTGTAATATTCAAATATCTTGCCGGAATGATAACATCCGTATCCACATTATCTCCGTATTTAAAAACAGATCCACATGCCTTCATATTTACAACCTCCTATAATCCCAGTTCATCCGGCGCACATATATGACCGGTAATCGCACTTGCAGCAGCCACAGCAGGGTTGGATAAATATACCTCTGATTCCACATGACCCATCCGTCCTACAAAATTACGGTTGGTGGTAGAGATGCAGCGCTCTCCTGCCGCCAGAATACCCATATAGCCGCCAAGGCACGGACCGCAGGTTGGTGTGCTGACTACAGCTCCGGCTTCAATAAAGATTTCTAAAAGCCCCTCTCTCATGGACTGCAAATAGATTTCCTGGGTAGCTGGAATCACGATGCAGCGCACATTTTTTGCCACTTTATGTCCTTTCATGACAGCGGCTGCTATGCGCATATCGTCAAGCCGGCCGTTGGTACAGGAGCCGATTACCGACTGATCCACTTTAATCTCACCAAACGTGCCGATGGTCCTGGTATTTTCAGGAAGGTGGGGGAAAGAAACCGTTGGCTCTAATTTGGATAAGTCAATGATATAAACCGCCTCATATTCTGCGTCCTCATCCGCCTCATAAATTTTGTAATCACGCTTTGAATGATCCTTCATGTACTGGATGGCAAGGTCATCCACCGGGAAAATACCGTTCTTTCCGCCGGCCTCTATGGCCATGTTGCAAATAGTAAAACGGTCATCCATGGATAAATTCCTGATACCCTCTCCGGAAAATTCCATTGACTTATATAAGGCACCGTCTACTCCGATCATGCCTATGATATGCAAAATAACATCCTTGCCGCTGACCCATTTGGAGGGTTTCCCCACCAGTTCAAACTTAATTGCGGTCGGTACCTTGAACCAGGCTTTTCCAGTTACCATGCCTGCCGCCATATCCGTACTGCCTACACCGGTGGAAAAAGCTCCCAGTGCTCCATAGGTACATGTATGGGAATCCGCTCCAATGACTGCATCTCCTGCAACCACCAGCCCCTTTTCCGGAAGAAGGGCATGTTCGATTCCCATCTGCCCTACATCGAAATAATTGGTAATTTCGTGTTTGCCGGCAAAATCACGGCAGCATTTACAGTTTTCCGCGGATTTAATATCCTTATTTGGAATAAAGTGGTCCATGACCAGGGCAATCTTATCTTTATGAAAGATCGTATCTTTATCAAATTTCTCCATTTCCTTAATGGCAACCGGAGATGTGATATCATTCCCCAATACCAGATCCAGTTCCGCTTCGATCAGCTGGCCTGCCTTTACCTTGGAAAGCCCTGCATGGGCTGCCAATATTTTCTGGGTCATCGTCATTCCCATTGTCTGCGTCCTCCTGTTAATTTATCACCATTACAGTTTAAATTGTAACATCTTTTTCTCGCTTTACATTTTAACACACTTTTTGGTATAATAGAAATACATAATACGAATATTTAATATAATAGTTAGTTATAAAATGGAACAAAAAGTATCGTTCAATGAGAGGAAGACTTAATATGGATCATAACCTTTCCCAATATAAGATATTTTATGAAGTTGCCAAAGCCGGAAATATCTCAAGAGCGGCCAAAGAACTTTATATCAGCCAGCCTGCCATCAGTAAATCCATCAGCAAGCTGGAAGACAGCCTGGAGGTAACCTTATTTACTAGAAATTCAAGAGGCGTCCAGCTTACCGAAGAAGGAAAGCTTCTATATAATCATACAAAAGCGGCCTTTGAAGAATTAAACCGCGGGGAACTGGAACTGAAGCGGGTGAAGGACTTTAATATCGGACACTTGAAAATAGGTGTCAGCAATACTCTTTGCAAATATATTCTTCTTCCTTATTTAAAGGGATTTATTGAGAAGTATCCTCATATTAAGATTTCCATTGAAAGCCAGTCCACTTCCCATACGATCACTATGTTGGAACAACAGCGGATTGATCTGGGTCTGATTGCAGAGCCAAGCAACCGGCGCCCTCTTTTGTTTCAACCGGTTATGGACGTCCAGGATATTTTCGTGGCGACAAAATCTTATCTGGATAACCTGTATTTAAGAGAAGGGCCGGATACAGATTTCTTTCAGACAGGAAATATCCTTCTTTTGGATAAGAACAACATGACCAGAAAGTATATTGACGAATATATGAAAGAAAATCAGATTGTGCCAAATCAGCTTTTGGAGGTCACTACCATGGATCTTCTGATCGAATTTGCCAAAATCGGACTGGGGATCGGATGTGTGATCAAAGAATTTGTCCAGGAGGAACTGGACCGGGGGGATTTGGTTGAGATTCCCATGGAAACAGCGATTAAAAAGAGAACTGTTGGATTCGCTTATAATCCCAATGGATTATCCACGGCTATGGAGAACTTTTTTGATGCCATGAGAGGGGCCGGTTCATTGCTCAAGTAAATAAAAAGCCCGGAAAAAGATTTGCTTTTTCCGGGCTTTATTATTTAACAGGCCTATTATATAACTTAGTTATCAATCAACTTTCCGCCATCGTTCCAGCTGTAAAGCTTGCGGAGCTCGCTGCCTACCTTTTCTAACTGGTGGGAAGCTTCTTTCTTTCTAACCGCATTAAAGTGAGCGCATCCGACCTGGTTTTCAAGCAGCCAGTCCTTAGCAAAGTTTCCATTCTGAATATCGGTAAGAACCTGCTTCATCGCCTTCTTGGTCTCATCGGTAACGATCTTCGGTCCTGTGATGTAATCACCGTATTCAGCAGTATTGGAAACAGAATATCTCATGCCTGCAAAGCCGCTTTCAAAAATCAGGTCTACGATCAGCTTCATCTCGTGAATACATTCAAAATAAGCATTCTCAGGAGCATATCCTGCTTCTACCAAAGTTTCAAAGCCTGCCTTCATCAGAGCGCAAACGCCTCCGCATAATACAGCCTGCTCGCCAAAAAGGTCTGTTTCTGTCTCATCCTTAAAGGTTGTCTCCAGTACGCCGGCTCTTGCTCCGCCCAGGGCCAATGCATAAGCTAAAGCCTTGTCCTTTGCCTTGCCTGTATAATCCTGATGAACAGCAACCAGACATGGAGTTCCTCTGCCTACCAGATATTCATTTCTTACGGTATGGCCGGGAGCCTTTGGTGCGATCATGGTAACATCAACATTCTCAGGAGGAACGATCTGTCCAAAATGAACGGCAAAACCATGGGCAAACATCAGCATGTCCCCATCCTTTAAATTAGGCTCTACAGATTCCTTGTACATAGCGGCCTGCTTCTCATCATTGATTAAGATCATAATGATGTCAGCCTTCTTTGCAGCTTCTGCTGCTGTATAAACGGTTAAACCCTGTGCCTCTGCCTTTGCCCAGGAACTGCTTCCCTCATAAAGTCCTACAATGACATCGCATCCAGACTCCTTTAAATTAAGTGCATGGGCATGGCCCTGGCTGCCGTATCCAATAACTGCAATGGTCTTACCCTCCAATAAGGATAAGTTGCAATCTTCCTGATAGTAAATCTTTGCCATCTTTTATTTCCTCCTCATATACTGACTCTTGATATATTTTGTTAAAGGAACCATGCCGACGGCTCACTGTCCGCCTTTGGCAATAACCTCTAGCTTACAAATCCTGACTTCCTAAGGCAGATACCGAATATCGTCAGAGCCTCTGGATAGTCCTGTGAGACCAGTTCTGGCAAGCTCTAAAATTTCGTAATCTTCAAGCAGGTTAAGAACTGCATCAAGCTTGGACTGATCTCCTGTAAGCATGACGGTTACGGAATCTTTGCCAACATCAACAATGGTAGCTCTGAAAATATCAGCAATGGCACAAATCGCCTGACGCTGGCTGGCATTCGCATGTACCTTGACCAGAATAAGCTCCCTATAAACAGAATGGCCTGGCTTTAATTCTTTGATATCCCTGACATCTTCCAGCTTTCTCAGCTGTTTTTCAATTTGGTCTAAAATCTCCTGATCGCCTGTGGACACTACCGTCATTCTGGAATATCTCTCATCCGCAGTCACACCCACCGTAAGGCTTTCAATATTATAGCCACGGCGGCTGAACAGTCCGGCTACACGGCTCAAAACGCCGGAAGTGTTATCAACCAACAATGATAATACGATTCTCTCCATCCATATCCCCGCCTTTTTGTATAGTAACTTAAATGATAGCAATCCAACATCTATTTGTCAACTAATTAATAGGAATGTGTATTATAATTTGAGGTTATACCTGAAAATAAATAAAGAGGGCCGCGTCTTATCAAACGCAGTCCTCTTTATTTCTGTTTCTTCTATTTTATATATTGAGTGTTACGGATTCCCAGGATACTCTATAATATAATACTCATAGGCATTTACAACCTTTGTGCAGCCATACTGGTCTTCCCTCTTAAAGCTCTTTCCATAATTGGCATGGACATGTCCATGAAGAAAATATTTGGGAGAATACTTGTCCATCAGTGCCTTAAAACAGGTAAATCCCTGATGAGGCAGGTCCGGTAAGTCGTTGAGTTCAAATGCCGGAGCATGGGTGACAAGAATATCAAAACCTTTGTTCTTCTTAAGCTTCCACCACATCTTTTTGATTCTCCGCTCCATTCCCCGTTCCGTATACTGGTTCGGCGAGCCTGGAATGTACTGCATGGAACCGCCCAGCCCCATAATCCGGATTCCCTTATAGGTTATGATATCATCTTCAATGCAGGTACAGCCTTCAGGTGGACAGTCCTCATACCTGCAATCGTGGTTACCCCGGACATAATAGACCGGGGCATGGGAAAAAGTTGCAAAAAACGTTAGATAATTCGCTCGTAAATCTCCGCAGGAAATAATTAAATCAATGTCCTGCAATTTTTCCGGTGAATAGTATTCATAAAGTGATTTTGACTCATGGTCAGACAGTACCAGGATCTTCACGCTGTTCCTCCATATCCATGTTCTCGTATATTGTCTGTCCCTGGAGACGTACCAGAGACCGAGCCTCTTCCGTAAGCTCATCAAATTCCGGAATCTGTCCCACCACATTTTCTGTCAGCCAGTTCATGGTGGTTATTTCTTCCGGAGTAAGATTTTCGTTTTCCCCGCACTGGATTTGTCCGTCCTGAGAATAAATGATTCCTTCAAAAGGCTGAAAGCTTCCAGCCCGTATGGAATTCCTCAAAAATGTAATCAGCCGGCTGGTTCCGTGAGGCAGATTATGAGAGCAAATGACATCAATCACATCTGCCGACATCCCCCACCAGTAATTGATGGCCTGTTTCCCCTTCATTTCCTTCCTGCCGAAATCCCCATGGCATATGATATTAACAATTCTTTCGTAAAACTTTCCCCAATGCCAGATGGGAGTCGCCAGATTTTTCAGGCTTCCATCTGGATGCTTCTGGTAAAGCCCGTATTCTCTGGTGGGCGTCTGAGGAGTTATCATGTCATCACCTGAAATAAAGGCAACTTTCTCTTTTTCCAACTCCACATGAGCATCCCGGTCCTTTACCCTTGACCATTCTAAGTACACCTTGGCATAAGGATTGATCATCCTGGCTCCCAGGGCAAAGGCATTGATATTGGCAATGGTGCCGTAGATCGGATAATCAGCAATATATCCGATCTTCTCAGCCTGGGACATGGAAGCTGCCAAGGCCCCCATAAGGAATTTCGATTCATACATTCTTCCATAATAGGTGCAGATGGATGAATAAGACATATTAACGGAACAGTTGAACACCTTTACTTCCGGATGATCGATTGCAGCTTTCACACTTAAATTGATCATCTGGGAGGCCGTAGTAAATATTACATTGCACCTGGCTCCAATGGCCAGTTCAATGGCATTAGCAATCTCCGGCTCAGAATCTGCGTTAAAAAATGCAATCGTTTGTATGGCTCCGTTAAAAGCCTGTTCTAAGTACATTCTGCCCAGCTCATGTCCATAAGTCCAGCTGGAAGTTTCTGCTGTTTTCGCATGGATAAATGCAATTTTTAACATTTCCGGTTCAATGGACTGGAACGGGCGCAGCCAATTAATAAGTTTAAGAGGACTATTATCCGATGATTCCTCTATTTCTTCCGGCTGTTCAACCAAAGTGATCTTATTGCCTCTAGAGGCCAGGAGTAGTTCATCCTTAATTCTGATCAAATCCTTTTTTATCTGCCCCTCAATCCGGTCTTTTACGATTCGGTATCCGAACAGTTCGACGTAAACAAGAAACGCGTCCGAACATGTCATATCGTAATCATCGCCGCCAAATGCATGGAATGCTTTGGAAAAACGGTCATAAGCGGATTTGAAGATGATCCTGTCATCCTCGCTCCAAGGCTCTCCCGGATTCTTATTCATGGCCTTTATCAGCTTGTCGTAGCTTCCTTCCTTGCTGAACCAGACATCGCAGTTAAAGGAAACCTGGTAAAAATCCAGGAATTCATAATAAAGCCTGTTATCTAAATCATCAGTCCTCTTTGGAATCAGGCGGGTGACAGAGGAAGAGATGCTGAAAGCACCTACATATTTTAAGACACTGACCCTTTTATTGCCTTCCTGAACGTAATACTGGTTCATAAATTCAAAGACTTCGATGGGATCATGAATCCCCTCTTCAATCTGATGGTCATATAAATATGCCCATTTCGCCCCAAATTCCGATTTCTCCGACAATAGAGGCATGAAATTACTGGCAAAGGCGCTGGTGCGTCCCTCCGTTTTCGTGCCTACCACCTTTTCAAGGGGAATATCCATGATTCCCAAGTTCACTTCTGAAACAATATCCGTATAGGACAGGATCTGATCCAAGACCGGCAGATACGGATATTCTCCTTTTGATACGGAAGCCTGATATTGCCTGCGGCCCCGCTTTAACGCCCCTACGTAATCATATAATGCCATCCGTTTTCCCTCCAACATTTTCTAAGGTTATTTTAGCATTAAAACAGCTTTCTGTACAGATTATTCAGGAGGCTTAAAGCGGCACTCTATGAAAGATTTCTCACCTTAAAGTCTCTTTCCAGTTCTCTTTTCTGATCCTTTTTCGCAATGTCATCTCTCTTATCGTATAGCTTTTTACCTCTGGCAAGGCCGATTTCCACCTTCACCAGGCTTCCTTTAAAATATACCTGCAACGGGACCAGGGTATAGCCCTTCTGGGCAATCTTTGCATCCAGCTTTCCGATCTCAGTCCTGTGAAGCAGCAGCTTTCTGACCCTCAGCGGATCCTTGTTAAAGATATTCCCTTTTTCATACGGACTGATGTTCATGCCGCAGACATAAACCTCTCCTTTATCAATTCTCACAAAGGATTCCTTGATGCTGCATTTGCCCATGCGGATGGATTTTACTTCTGTTCCGGCAAGTTCAATGCCTGCCTCGTATTTTTCATCAATAAAATAATCGTGATATGCCTTTTTGTTATTGGCAATTAATTTGAAACTCTCTTTCCCCATTTTCGTTCCTCCTGTTATTCCTCTTCTAAACTCTTCGCCGGAATAAAGTCGATGGTACGCAAAAGCTTATCCGTACCCAATACCATGACCCTGATAGGCTGACCTAATTTAAAGGTTTTCCTTGTCATTTCACCTACCAGCTCATAATGTTCTTCATCAAAATGATAATAATCATCCTGGAGCTGATTCACATGAATCAAACCTTCCACGGTGTTGGAAAGTTCTACATAAAGCCCCCAGTTTGTCACACCGGAAATCACTCCGTCAAACTCTTCCCCAATGTGTTTTGACATATACTCACACTTTTTAAGCTTAATGGTCTCCCGCTCTGCTTCATCGGCTCTCCGCTCCATGGCAGAAGACTGTACGGCTACCTGCTGAAGGATTTTATCATAATGGCTGATTCTCTTCCCGGCTAAGCCTGACCTTAAGTTCTCCTTAATAATACGATGGATCTGCAAGTCCGGATACCTTCTGATCGGGGAGGTAAAGTGGGTGTAATATTTAGCTGCCAGGCCAAAATGCCCGGTATTTGACACCGTATATTTAGCCTGCTTCATAGAACGCAGGGCCAGACGGCTGATCAGGGCTTCCTCTGGCGTATCCTCCGCATTGGCAAGCAGCTTTTGGACTTCCTTCGGGTAAACCTCACCATTGTGAAAACGGATGGAATATCCGAAATTATTAATCAGAGTTGCAAGACTCTTCATCTTTTCCGGGTCCGGGTTGTCATGAGTCCGGTAAAGGAAGGGAATCTCCTGCCAGAAATAATCCTCTGCAACCGTCTCATTTGCCATCAGCATAAAGTCTTCTATGATTTTAGTTGCTGCATTCCTCTCATAGGGCTTGATTTCCAAAGGCTTTCCCCGTTCATCAAGAATCACCTTTGTTTCCGGGAAATCAAAATCAATGGAGCCTCTCTTTTTTCTCTTTTCCCGCAGAATATCAGCCAGTTCCTTCATCTGATCAAACATGGAAATAAAGGCTTCGTATTCCTTCATAACCGCCTCATCCCGGTCCGTGATAATGGCGTTGACTGCCGTATAGGTCATTCTCCGGTCCACGTTTATGACGGTTTCTGCTATCCTGTGTCCCATTACATTGCCGTTTTCATCAATGTCCATCATGCAGCTTAAGGCCAGCCGGTCTTCTCCATGATTTAGGGAACAAATTCCATTTGACAGCTTATGGGGAAGCATGGGAATTACCCGGTCCACAAGATAAACGCTGGTTCCCCTTCTTAATGCTTCCTCATCCAATGGACTGTTTTCCGTTACATAATTCGTAACATCAGCGATGTGAACGCCTAAGGTATAGACACCATCTTTTTTTGATAAAGTAATTGCATCGTCAAGATCCTTTGCGTCTTCACCATCAATGGTAACTGTCTGTAAATTTCTTAAATCCAGACGGCCCTGCATATCTTTACCGGTTACTTCATCAGTTACTGCTTCCACCTGCTTCATTACGCTGTCCGGGAATTCCTCCGGAAGTCCGTATGCTCTAACAATCGAAAGAATATCCGTACCAGGGTCATTGACATGGCCAATTATTTCCGTTATCATTCCTTCCGGTTTCCGTTCCGGCCCGCCGAAATCCGTAACCCTAACCACCACCTTGTGACCGGTCACGGCTCCCATGTCCTTGCCCTGAGGAATGAACACATCCTTTGAAATTTTCTGGTTGTCCGGAATAACGAAACCAAAACTCTTATTTTTCTGATAGAACCCTATGATCTGCTCATTTGCATGGACCAGCACCTTGATTACATGGCCCTCAGCTCTTTTTCCGTTTCCTGGCTTTGATTCGGCAGATATCAGTACGGTGTCACCGTGAAGTGCTCCGCCTGTCTTGTCTTCCGGTATAAAAATATCCTGATCCAGCCCTTCTACCGCTACAAACCCAAAGCCCTTGGAGTGTCCGGAAAACACTCCGGCAATGGAGCCGATATCCGGCTTTCCATATTTTCCTTTTTGTGATATACCAATCTTTCCTTCTGCCATAAGAGTATCCAGTACTTCTTTTAAATCTTCCCTCTGATCCTTTGGAATATCAAAGAGAATGGCTAACTCTTTTAATTTCATAGGTGCATAGGCAGGATCATTTATCAGCTGGAGAAGCATGGCTTTTCTTTGCGTTAACTGTTCTTCTGTCATTGTCTTCCTCTCTTAATTATCATTTTTATCTATTTCAATTTTTTCTATATTATCGGAAGGAAGAAACACTTCCGGTAATCGGATGGACGGGCTGAAAAACAGCCCTTTTATCGAAACTTGCTTTACAAGCTACGATAAGCCATAATATATTATCTGCACTTTACCAATAGGTATTACGAAACTTCCCCATAATGCGAAAAAAACACCCTTGTTGCCATATCACAAGAGTGTTTAATCTTTACAGTATATTCAGATTCAGTACCAGCGCCAGAATGAAAAACAGGACTGCACCGTATTTTGTGAATTTCTCCAGTTTTCCTTCCATGGAACGGCCTTTATTTCTGCCCCAGTAGGTATCAGCCATACCGCCGATAGAACCAAGGCCCTGACTCTTTCCTTCCTGTAAAAGGATTATTGCTGATAAAGCAACACATATGATAACAAATATGATTGATAAAATAATCCTGATCACGTTTCCCACCTCCTATAGTCAAACAAAGGATATCATACCATAATTTTTCTGAAAATACAATATATTTTTATATTTTTATATTCTATAGTTGATACGCCCTTTGGTAACAATCATGTTTCATCAAGAAGCCCTCTCTGTTTTTTTAGCTTATTATATATAGAAGCTTCATTCTCAAAGCTGCAATGGCTCTTGCAGCGCCACCATTTACAGAAACATGCAGAACATGGTCCCATGGCGGATCCGACCCGAGGGCAAGGCAGGGTTTTGGCAATGCTCAAAATGCAATCTGAAATCAGCACAAAAGACCTGTCTTATCTGCTGGGCATTCGGATACAATCTCTTAACGAGCTTCTTAACAAACTGGAGAAAGGCGGTTATATCACCCGCACCCCTTCGGAAGCTGACAGACGGGTCATGCTGGTACAGCTAACGGAAAAAGGAAAGAATGAGCAGCAGCCCCGCCCGGATTTTGTAGATATTTTCAGCTGTCTAAACGAGGAGGAACAAATAGTCTTCGGTGAGTATCTCGACCGCGTTGCTGCGGCACTTGAAGCACAGCTTGGGGATGATGAAGACGACGAAAGGCTTGAATGGATGCGCTCTGCCCGCGAAAGACTGGGTGATGAAAGGTTTGAAATGATGTTTATGCGCGGCGGCCGGCCTCCTTTTGACCGCAGAGAAGGCTTACATGGCTGTCCAGACAGAAGACCGAAAGGTGCGCACGGCGCCGGACATTTTGAACCGGGTCACAATGATCCAAGGTTCAACGGACACGGTTCCAATTGCTTTGGCAGACGTGGGGAAGGCAGGCATATGCCTCCGCATCCTGAAGCTCCTCACGATGACGATAAATAAGCAACAATATCCTGCTAATAACAGCATTGGCGCTGTCTTGGCAATTGGGGAGAGAAAAAAGGCAGCGACTGTAAAAACAACCGCTGCCTTTTTCATGCAGTTCCAGACACTACTGCTCTTTCTATTCCTTTAGCCAGTCAAAAAGAATATTCCATGACTGCCCGTCCAAATTTTCTGTAAAAATCTTCAATGCGCAGAAGTTCATTGTATTTGGCGGTACATTCTCCTCTGCACGGTGCTCCGCTCTTCACATAATCAGCACCGACAGCTGCTGCCATATCCGCAAGGAAAGACTCTTCCGTATCCTTTCCATCACTGGCAATGATCACCTTATGTCCGGCTTTTCTTGCCTTCTCTACCATTTCCAATGCCCCGGTTACCGTCCCCGCCTGTTCCATACGGATGATCGTAGCATTCGCCGCAGCAAAATCATCGGACACCAAAAGCGTACGGTGTTCGAGGAGCTTCATCATTTGCTCTCTTCCCTCCATGTCTTCTTTCCAAAGTCCGTTTAGGACCGCACAGATGGGAAAGCCGTCTGCCAGCCTCAGATAATAGGCGAGCATATCCTTTTGCTCCCTGTTTATGGAGATTCCCCCCTTCCTGCTTTCCTTTGAAAAACAGTAAGTGCCATCTTCCTTTACGTACAGACGGTCTGCATCAGCATTGATGGCTACCAGCACATCTGTCCCCGGCTTATATCCGGTAAGCTTAAAGGAATCCATTAAATAATGCAGTGCTTCTTCTGAGTTTTTCATATCCGGTTCAAAGCCGCCGCCAACTCCTGTGGAGGTGCTAAAGCCGCTTATGGATAAAAGCCTTTTTAATGTCTGGTAAATCTCTACTCCCATGCGAAGTCCTTCCGAATAGGAATTTGCTCCCTGAGGCACAATCATGATCTCCTGGAAATCAAGACCTTTTTCCCCGCCTCCTCCGCTGATCATGCTCATCATGGGAACCGGCATCACAGGAGCTGAGGTTCCTCCAAGATAACGGTAAAGCGGCAGATGAAGTCCTGCTCCTGCCGCCCTTGCAGCCGCCATGGATATAGCAAGAACTCCCTGGTTCCCGTCTTCTTCTGCCCGGTTCTCCTCTGCCGCCTGGGAAAGCATCCGATCGATCCTTCCCTGGTCTGATGCATCCTCAAACAATATTGTTTCTGAAAGCCAGCCACCCACGAGTTCTGCCTGTTTCTCTGCTCTGCCGGTGTCTCCCAGGGAAACCGTCGCTCTTCCATGAGCGCCGTTTTCCAGGATCACTTCAGCCTCCACTCCGGGATACCCCCAGGAATCCCGGACAATCCTTCCTGTTATTTCTATAATATCAAGGCTGTTAAACATCTTTTTGCCTCCCTGTCCTTTCTTACATTCATAACGTAAGGATTGACGGAATTTACCACATCCATGCAGGTACAGAGAAAAAAGATGCCAGGAGATTTTTCTTTCATCCTGGCATCTTTCTTTGAAGATTTACTTGTAAAACGGCATTATTTATGCCCGAAGTTCAATTCCTAAACCCTGTAATCCGTTAAGGATCTTTTTCATTACAGCAAGAACCTCCTGCTCTTCTAAGGTGTGATCACCTGCACGGAAGGTGATGGAATAAGCGACGGACTTATATCCTGCTAAAATCTGGGTTCCTTCATAAATATCGAAAAGTTCATAGCTTTCCAGTATCTTTCCTCCCCGCTGTTCGATGATCTCTTCAATCTGTCCGACCAGAATTTCCTTTGGTACCACCATGCTGATATCTCTGGTAACAGCAGGATATTTTGCAATTCCGGTGTATTTCCGGTCAAAACTTGTAAACGGAATCATGGATGGCATATCGATCACAGCCACATAGGCCCGGTCCCCAATCTTATAGTTGTCAGCCACCTCCGGATGGACTTCTCCCAGATATCCGATGGTTACCCCATCATAAATGATATCTGCCTGTCTTCCTGGATGAAGGAATGTTTTTCCGCTCTTTGGATCATAATGAGGCCGTTTGTGCATTCCGGTTTTATCGAAGAATTCTTCAATCACGCCCTTCATATCAAAGAAATCGCCGTCACCGTAAAATCCCAGGGTAAACTGCATTCTTTCATCGGGAAGCTCGGTCAATGGAAGCGCCTTTGGAAGATAAATATTGGCCAGCTCGTAAAGGCGGACATTCTTATTGCGACGGTTGTAGTTGGTGGATAAGGAGTTTAACATTCCATGAAGTGGGGAGGTTCTCATAACGCTGAAGTCCTCTCCCAATGGATTTAATATATTCACTGTCACACGGAGCGGACTGTCCTCCGGGATCAGCAGACGGTCAAATACCTTGGGGCTTTCAAAGGAATAGGTCATTCCCTGGGAAAATCCAGAGAATTCCGCCACTTCTCTTGCCACCTCTTCTATTCTTAATTTGTATGACAGCTTGCCGGTCGTTGCCTCACCTGTGGGCAGGGATACGGGGATCTTATCATATCCAAAGAATCTGGCAACTTCTTCCGCCAGATCCGCCATACAGTCCAAGTCCTGGCGGAAGGTGGGAATAAGGATTTCATTTGCTGTCTCATTGTATTCCAAATCCAGCTTTTTAAAGTATCCAAGCATTGTCTCCGCTTCGATCTCAGTACCCAGAAGCCGGTTCATCTTTTCTGGCTCAAAAGGAAGTCTTTTCCCCTCCCGTTTCTCAGGATATATGTCAATCATGCCGCCTACGACTTCTCCTGCACCCAGCTCCTCAATCAGCTGGCACGCGCGGTTAATCGCTTCCTCAGCGTTGTTAGGATCAAGACCCTTTTCAAATTTACCGGAAGCATCGGTCCTTAATCCGACTTTTTTAGAAGAAAGGCGGATATTGGTTCCATCAAAGCAGGCACTTTCAAACACCATGGTCTTCACCTCATCGGTGATTTTGGAGTTTTCTCCGCCCATGATACCGGCGATTCCTACTGCCTTTTCTCCGTCGTTGATCATGAGAACGGTGCTGTCCAGCTTTCTTTCCTGTTCGTCAAGAGTCTGGAAGGTATCGCCTTCTCCCGCGCATTTTACAACGATTTCATGATTTGAAAGCAGGTCATAGTCAAAGGCATGCATTGGCTGACCATACTCTTCCATTACATAATTGGTAATATCCACGATATTATTAATAGGACGGATTCCGCATGCTGCAAGGCGTCTCTGCATCCAGGCCGGGGAAGGAGCAAGCTTGATATTTTTCACCATTCTTGCACAATAACGGGGACAAAGTCGGCTATCCTCTACGGAAATCTTTAAATAGTCATGGATATCCTCACTGTTTCCTGTTGCTGTTACCACCGGAGGTACAAAGGGCTTACGGAAGGTAGCAGCCGCTTCTCTTGCAATTCCTATTACACTGTAGCAGTCCACACGGTTTGAGGTGATTTCGTATTCAAATACGGAATCACGAAGGCCCAGCACTTCTATAGCATCAGCACCTATTTCCGTATCCTCAGGAAGAATGTAAATCCCGCTTTCCGGTGCATCCGGATACATTTCATTGGAAGAGCCCAGCTCTTCAATGGAGCACATCATGCCGCAGGATTCAATTCCTCTCAGTTTCCCCTTCTTGATCCGGATTCCTTCTTCCGGAAGGGCGCCGCCGTCATGGCCTCCTGCCACCTTGCCTCCGTCTAATACCACAGGAATTTTATCTCCGGTCTTTACATTGGATGCACCTGTAACGATCTGTACGGTTTCCGCTCCAACATTAACCTGGCAGATGATCAGTTTATCCGCATCCGGATGACGTTCAATGGATAATATCTGTCCAACTACTATTTTCTCTAAGTTTTTATCCAGGCAAACATAGCCCTCAACCTTTGATCCGGTAAGCGTCATAGCATCTGTATATTCCTGTGCCGTCACGTTTAAATCCGGAACGTATGCTTTAATCCATGATAATGGTGTATTCATTGATCTATCTCCCTTTCCTTAAAACTGTTTTAAGAATCTGATGTCGTTCTCATATAATAATCTCATGTCATCGATTTCATATTTTAACAGGGCAATCCGCTCCAATCCAACTCCGAATGCAAAGCCGGAATATTCATTGGGATCGATTCCGCTCATTGTAAGCACATTTGGATGAACCATGCCGCAGCCAAGAATCTCAATCCAGCCGGAACCTTTACAGAAACGGCAGCCTTTTCCGCCGCATTTGAAACAGGTAACATCCATCTCCGCGCTTGGTTCTGTAAACGGGAAATGGTGCGGACGGAATTTTACTTTTGTCTCCAGACCAAAAAGCTCTCTTGCAAACTCTGCAAGGGTTCCCTTTAAATCCGCAAATGTGATATTTTTATCAATCACTAGTCCTTCAATCTGGTGGAAGGAAGGGGAATGGGTTGCATCCACCTCATCAGACCGGAATACACGGCCGGGAGCCAGCATGCGGATCGGCAGCTTGCCCTTTTCCATGGTCCTGACCTGAACCGGTGATGTCTGGCTTCTTAATACGATGTTGTCACTGATATAAAAGGTATCCTGCTCGTCTCTTGCCGGATGATTCTTAGGTATATTCAGTTTTTCAAAGTTATAGGAATCGTATTCCACTTCCGGTCCTTCAATGACCTCATATCCCATACCAACGAAGATTCTCTCAACCTCTTCCAGAGCAATGGTATTTGGATGGGTGTGGCCTACCTTATTCCGTCTGCCGGGAAGGGTTACATCAATTACTTCCTTTTTCAGCTGTTCTTCTCTGGCTCTTTTTTGCAGGGCGGATATGGCATCCTCTAATTTCCCCTCGATCACGGCCCGGGCGTCATTTACCATCTGCCCCACCTTTGGCCTGTCTTCCGGAGCAACATCCTTCATACTCTTTAATACACTGGTCAGCTCACCCTTTTTTCCAAGATAAGCAACTTTAATATCGTTTAATTTTTCCAGCGCATCGGAAGCTTCAATCTGCTTTAACGCTTCCTGTTTGATTTTTTCCAATTGGTCCATCATCGTGCTCTCCTTCTTTTCATGATCATATTTTACTTTTGCTGCTTTAACATCGAAATAACTAAAAAAGCTCCGCCCCAAAAAGGGACGAAGCTATATTCGCGGTACCACCCTGATTCCTGCGTATGACACAGGCACTCGGTATACGTAACGTGTATTGACGTCATGACTTACCCGCCAGAACGGCAGCCAAAGCCGCCACTGGTTTCAATCATGCTGCTTCGGTGGGAAATTCAATCTCTTAGCTGAACTTAAAAGGGCTTACAGCCGATGGCCCCTTCTCTCTGGAAGAAAATAAGGATTTACTTACACCTTCATTGCATTTGATGTTTTTAATTGTAACGTTACGTACCATTGTAATAACGGATGTTCAAAATGTCAAGGATTATTTTCATATGGATTATATCAGAAGGAAATACGTCGGGTCTCTGCCCGTTTTCCTTTCTTAAATCGCATCCTTATAAGCTTCTTCTAAAATTCTTTTAAATTCAAGGAGTATTTCATAGGTTTCAGCCCGTTTTTCCAGATGCTCTATAAAAATATCAATATACTCCTTATCTTCGGCTCTTTTTGTTTTCTCAATCTGAACTTTTTCTTTTTCTTTATTATAAAAATGGGCCAACGCAACTAAAAGCACACTCTCTGTTAACAGTGCACCCAACAACATAATATCTAAAAAACTCATTTTTTCCCCCTGTTCTTTTAAACCATAAAATCGGCCAAGACTTTTATACTGTCTTTTACAGAATCAATATCTTAAACCGCCTGTAATGTGATTATAATAATCATCCATCCCCCCTCCCCTTATCCGTAAACTGCAAAGGAATTCTTACGGGGCTGAAACAGACTCTCCTGGTTTCCATAATGATTTCAAACATAATCCTACCGCCTTTTATATAGTTATTATTACTAATGTTGAACTTTATAAAGTATATCATAACAGAGAAAAAAAGAACAGCGTCAGAAATCATATCCAAATATCTTTCTGACGCTGTTTTTTATTATCTTTTGGAAACTACACAGCAAACTGGCTGTTATAAAGCTGTGCGTAAAATCCATTTTGGGAAAGCAGGCTTTCATGAGTTCCCTGCTCAATGATATGGCCATCCCTCATTACCAGTATCACATCCGCTTCTTTAATTGTAGAAAGACGGTGAGCGACGATAAAACTGGTACGCCCTTCCATCATCTTTCCAAATGCCTTCTGTATTTTTATCTCGGTTCTGGTATCAATGGATGAAGTGGCTTCATCAAGAATCAGCATGGGAGGAAGGCACAGCATAACTCTGGCAATGCATAAAAGCTGCTTCTGGCCTTGGGATAAATTTCCGCCGTCTTCCGAGATAATGGTATCATATCCTTCCGGCATACGCCTGATAAAACTGTGGGCATGAGCCTCCTTTGCCGCCAGAATGATCTCTTCCTCATCCGCATCCGGCTTTCCATATGCAATATTTTCACGAATGGTCCCTGACTTAAGCCATGTCTCCTGCAGCACCATACCGTAACTGGTTCTTAAGCTTTGTCTGGTCATATGGCGTATATCTGTCCCATCTACCCGGATGGAACCGGAATCCACATCATAAAAACGCATGAGAAGATTGATCACCGTGCTTTTTCCGCAGCCCGTAGGGCCTACGATAGCTACTCTCTGGCCCTTACGTACGTTTAAATTCATATCCTCAATCAAGGCGACCTCAGGATTATAGGAAAAGTACACATGTTCCAGAGAAATCTCTCCCTTTGCGTTGCCAAGAACTGCAGCGTCCGGCTCCTCCGGGACCTGAGGCTCCTCGTCAATCAGTTCAAACACTCGTGCAGCAGAGGCCAGGGCATTTTGAAGCTCAGTAACCACTCCTGATATTTCATTAAATGGTTTTGTATATTGATTGGCATAGCTTAAAAAACTGGAAAGCTGTCCTACGGTTAAAAGTCCTTTTACAGCCGCAAAGGCTCCGGCGATTCCAACGCTGGCATAAACCAGGCTGTTCACAAAGCGGGTGGCTGGATTTGTAATGGAAGAAAAAAATGTGGCTTTCAGGCTCCAGACACGCAAATTTTCATTAATATCTTCAAATTTTTCCTGTGCATCGGCTTCGTGGACAAAGGCCTGCACCACCTTCTGATTTCCCAGCATCTCTTCTACAAGAGAAGTCAGCTCCCCTCTTGTCTGAGACTGCATCTTGAACATGCGGAAGGTCTTTCTTGCAATAAAGCTGGCGACAAACAGGGAAACAGGTGTTACCAGAACCACCACAACCGTTATGGCCGGATTCATGGAAAACATGAAAACCAAGGTTCCTAAAATGGTAAGGACTCCGGTAAACAGCTGGGTAAAGCCCATTAACAGACCGTCGGAAAACTGGTCGATATCCGTGATAATCCTGTTTATAATATCTCCGTGAGAATGGGAGTCAATATATTTTAAAGGAAGGATCTCCAGCTTATTAAATGCCTGGGTTCTGATATCCTTTACCACCCGGTAAGTAACCAGATTGTTAATATGGCTCATAAGCCACTGGGCTGCCGCTGTTATTGCAATGATGACTCCGATTTGTTTTAAAATCGTCCACATGCCGGCAAAATCAACAGCCCCTGCCCCCACAATGCAGTCAATGGCCCGGCCTGTGAGGATGGGAACGTATAAAGTCAGCAAAACTGTGACAAAGGCACAGGCCAGGGAAGCAGCAACTCCCCATTTATAACGGCCAATGCATTGAAAGATCCGGCTGACAGTGGATCTGTATTTTTTTACGTCCATGTTATTGCACCTCCTCTTTTGACAGCTGGGATAAGCATATTTCCCGGTAAACCTGGCAGGAAGTTAACAGTTCCTCATGAGTTCCCCAGCCTGCCATCTGCCCGTCATCTAAGACCAGGATCCTGTCCGCATTTTTAATGCTGGAAGCTCTCTGGGATACCAGGAACACAGTCATATTCCCGGTACTTTCTTTAATTGCCTTTCTAAGCCTGGCATCAGTAGCAAAATCCAGGGCAGAAGCGCTGTCATCCATGATAAGTATCTGAGGATCTTTTACCAATGCCCTGGCAATGGCAAGCCTCTGCCGCTGCCCGCCGGAAAGGTTTTTTCCTCCAGCCTGGATCATAAGCTCCAGTCCTTCTCCTTTTTCCTCTACAAAATCCTTTGCCTGGGCAGTTGCAAGAGCCTCATAAATCTCCTGATCCGTTGCTTCCTTTTTCCCCCACTTCATATTTTCCCGAAGGGTTCCTTTAAAAAGCACTGCCTTTTGTGGGACAATTCCCACCAGCTCCCTCAGCTGGCCCAAAGGATATCGCCTTACGTCAACTCCTCCCACCTTTACGGATCCTTCTGTGACCTCATAAAACCGGGGTATTAAATTAACCAGGGTGGTCTTACCGGAGCCTGTTCCTCCGATGATTCCAATGGTCTCCCCCTTCATGACCTGAAAGGATAAACCGCTTAATGCCGCATCCTTGGCACCTGCATAGGCAAAAGTCATATGGTCAAATTCTACTTTGGGAGCATCCTGTTTCTCTTCCACAGCCTTATGAGTAACTTCTGTAATGGCTGGTTTCTGTTCAAACACAGCGCTAATCCGGCCTGCACAGGCTAAGGACTTTGAAATCGTGATGATCAGATTTGCCAGCTTTACAAGCTCAACTAAAATCTGGGACATGTAATTTACTAATGCAATCACAGCTCCCTGAGTGATGATGCCGCTCTGCACCTGTCTGGCACCGGTGTTTATCAAAACGATGACACCTAAGTTGATCAGCACATAGGTAAGGGGATTCATTAAGGCTGAAATTTTTCCTACGAAAACCTGAAAGCGTACTAAAAGGCCATTTTCCTCATCAAACCTGCGTATTTCATCATTTTGGCGGTCAAACGCACGGATGACACGGACTCCTTCCAGATTCTCCCTGACAGCCAAAAGCACCTGGTCCAATTGCTTCTGCACCTTTTTGTACAATGGGATGCTGATCAGCATAATGCCGAATACTACAATGGAAAGAACAGGGATAAGTACCACAAAAACAAGAGCTGCCCTGGCATTGATGGTAAATGCCATGATCATGGCGCCGCATACCACAAACGGGGAACGAAGGAACAGACGAAGGAATAAATTCACTCCAGACTGTACCTGATTGGCATCGCTGGTAATACGGGTAATCAGAGTCGCAGTCCCAGTGGAGTCTATTTCCTGGTACGAGAGTTTGTTGATATGGGCAAACAAATCATTTCGGAGAGAAGTTCCGAATCCAGCCGCTGCTTTTGCCGCAAAATACTGGGCCGTAATAGAACAGACAAGGCCTATGACACCAAGCAGCACCAATAATCCGCCCATTTTAAGGATATAAGGCATATTCTGAGACTTGATCCCTACATCAATCACCTTTGCCACTACAAGAGGCACCAATAATTCAAAGCAGGCTTCCAGAAGCTTAAATAACGGCCCCATAATGCTTTCTGCCTTATAGTCCTTTAAATATTTCAGGAGCTTTTTCATCCTAATATTCCTCCGCTTTTAAAAATTAAATACATTTTTGGAATAATACCTTGTAACATTATACCATTTTGGTATAATAATACAATACATAAATATGAAATAGAGGATATCCCAATGAATCCAATTAATTCAAAGCAGCTTTATTATTTTACCACAATTGCAGAAACCGGAGGCTTTACAGCCGCTGCAAAAAAACTGGGGTTATCCCAGCCACCACTAAGTAAGCAGATCCTTTTGCTGGAAGAAGAGCTTGGAGTAAAGCTTTTTGAACGCGGCTCCAGGAAAACAGAACTGACGGAAGCAGGTGCTTTTCTCTATTCCCGGGCCAAAGACATCCTGTCCATGATGGACTCCATTGTGGAAGAACTCGATCATTTTCCGACTGCCTCCAAAGGAATTTTAAAGCTGGGAACCATCTCTTCTTCCGGCAATCTGCTTCACGACTTTTTAAAGATATACTGCTGCACCCATCCAAAGGTACGGTTTGAAGTCACAGAAGGAAATACCTATGAGCTTCTGGAAAAGATGAAAAACGGGATTGTGGAATGCGCGATTATCAGGACACCTTTTAATGCAGAGGGATTTGAATGCGTGTACGGGAAAGAGGAACCATTAATAGCGGTTGGAAACCCGTCCTTTTTTTCAGGCGTCCCCAAGAATAAAATCAGGCTGACAGACCTTTCCGGCAAGCCCTTGATCTATTACCGCCGGTTTGATTCCATCATCTCCCTTGCCTTCCAAAACAGCGGTATCATGCCCAATGTTTTTTGCCGCAATGATGATGCCAGAACCTGTCTCCAATGGGCAGGCATCGGCCTGGGAATCGCACTGGTGCCTGAATCCATCAGCAAAATAGGGGAACACACGGACCTCGTATTCAGGGAGATCGACTCTGCGGATACTGTTACCAGAATGGCGGCCGTGTATAAAAAAAATGGCTATGTTTCAAACATAGCCAAAGAGTTTGTTTCCTATTTCGGAGAACTGATGTCCCTTTCCTAATCAAAAAGACTTAACTGGGTTATTTCGTAATTTTTTTTGTACCCATGAATGATATCTTTCATCCGGTATAATATCCCATACCGCTCACACTCCCGGGAAAATACCTGCCATAGCTTTCTGGCTCCCGGGCTTGTACATTGGTAGCTGTTGCCATACTGCCTGATATATTCCGACACCAAATCCTGTTGGGGGAACAGCTCTTTTAGGCGGTCAAAATACCATTCTCTTTGATTATTGCGCAAAGTCACGCCAAAAGCCGGATAAATGAAGCTGGCTCCGGCTTCATGGGCAGCTTTTACAATCGAAAGGATATTTTCCTCGTTATCCTCCAGAAACGGAAGAACCGGCATCAATAAGATTCCCGTAAATATTCCGTTCTTCCTCAATGCCTCAACCAAAGCCAGACGCTCCGAGGGGCTGGATGCATGTGGTTCGATTTTTTTCGCCAGATTGTCATCTGTTGTGGTAACCGTCACCTTACACAGGACAGGGGAATGCTCCATGATTCCTTTTAGAATATCTATATCCCGCTTAAGAAGAGCATTTTTCGTAGCCACTGCCGCCCCAAAGCCGTATGCATCAATAAGCTCAAGGGCATGCCGTGTTAATTCAAGCTCCTGTTCAAAAGGATTGTAGGGATCGCTCATGGCTCCTGTCCCAACAATGCCGGTTTTCACCTTACGCCTTAAATCATCCCGGATGATCCTAAGGGCATCTTCCTTGACCCGCACCGAATCAAAATTATCAATCCGGTAACAATCTGAGCGGCTGTCACAATAAATGCAGCCATGACAGCATCCTTTGTAGATATTCATATTATAGTCAATACCAAACCACTGGGAGCCTTTTGTTCTGGTCACTATGGTCTTTGCAGGAATATACTCCATTCGTTTTCGTTCCTTTCTTCGCCGGCAGCCTGATACTTGTTGGTTTTATTTTATGATTTATGGCAGGATCTGTCAATCATGTATGTATTTTTACCTATGGGCAGAATGCCTTGATATTTTTTTTGTTCCATGATAATATGCTAATACTAGCGAAGAAATTATGGCAGGAAAAGGAGATATTATGATTCGATTCTTATTGCGCTGTAAACAAATCTATGACAAATACAGCAGGGATGAAATGACTGTATATGCAGCCCAGGCCTCCTTCTTCACCATTATAGCAGCATTTCCCTTTATGATGCTTTTACTGGCATTGATACAGCTCATCCCATCTATTACGAAAGCCAATTTACTCCAGCTTATGATTACGATCATCCCAAGTACACTGGAAATGAACAGCTTAATCGTATCAGTTATCGATGACCTTTATACGAATTCTCCGGCAGCTGTCTTATCCGCGACCGCAGTGGCTGCCATATGGTCCGCTTCCAAGGGGATGCTCAGCATTGAACGAGGCTTAAACCGGGTATTTGGCCAGGAGAAAAAGCGAAACTATATCGTGACCAGGATCATCTGCGCTGTTTATACCATTATTTTTATGATTATCTGTCTCCTGACCCTTGTTCTGCTGGTCCTTGGAGGTACCATTCAGAGCTTTATGAACCACCACTTTCCGCTGCTGGCCGAGATCACCCAGTATGTCCTTACATTTCGTACCATGCTCGTTTTTATGATGACGATCTGCTTTGCTGTCCTTTATACTTATGTTCCGGAAAAAAAGCAGCATTTTTTAAGTCAGCTGCCCGGAGCCGCCTTTTGTACCTTGGGATGGATCGCTTCATCTTTTGCGTTTTCCATTTATTTTAATAATTTCGGCAATTACTCGGTCATGTACGGAAGCCTTACAGCCATTGTGCTGTTAATGCTGTGGATTTATGCCTGTATCTGCATCCTGTTTTATGGTGCTGAAATCAATTACTATTATTCATTAAACTGGAGGGAGCATATGCGCTCTTAATCAAAAACCAGGGCTTGCAGAAAAAGGCAGCCCTGGTTTTTCTTATTTACAGTTAAATTGTTCAGGTAAACAAAGGGGTGGATAAGTATCTGTCCCCTGTATCGGGAAGAATGACTACAATCCTTTTTCCGGCATATTCCGGACGTTTCGCAACTTCCCTGGCTGCCCATACGGCTGCAGAGGAAGAAATTCCCACTAAAATCCCTTCTGTTTGCGCGATTTCCTTTCCCGTCTCGTATGCATCTCCATTTTCCACCGGTATGATCTCATCGTAAACATCTGTATTTAAGATTGACGGGACAAATCCGGCACCGATTCCCTGAATTCCATGAGGTCCAGGATTTCCGCCGGATAGAACCGGCGATGCGGCAGGTTCTACTGCTATCACCTTTATCTCTGGATTTTTGCTTTTTAAATATTCTCCTGCTCCGGTAATGGTACCTCCGGTTCCCACACCAGCTATAAGAACATCGATCATACCATCGGTATCTTCCCATATTTCCGGGCCGGTTGTTTCATAATGAGCCCTGGAATTGGACGGATTATCAAACTGTCCCAGAATAATGGAACCGGTTATTTCTGTTTGCAGCTCTTTCGCCTTTGCAATGGCGCCGGACATTCCCTTTGACCCTTCTGTCAATACAATTTCCGCTCCATATGCCTTTAATAGATTACGCCGTTCCACGCTCATGGTCTCCGGCATGGTAAGAATCGCTCTGTATCCTCTCATAGCAGCTATGCTTGCAATACCGATGCCCGTATTGCCGGAAGTTGGTTCTATGATCGTGGCGCCAGGCTTTAAAGTGCCGGACTTTTCTGCATCCTGAATCATATAGAGAGCCGCCCGGTCCTTAACACTTCCGGCCGGATTAAAATATTCCAGCTTTGCTATAATGGCAGCCGCCACATGGTGCTTTTTTCCATAATTGGAGAACTCTACCAGGGGTGTATGGCCGATCAGTTCTGATGCACTTTTCTTGATATTTTCCATATTCATCCTCTTTTCAACTGCGAACGATTCGTTCCCTTTTTATTTCAGCAGGACAGGACCTGCCGCCCCAGCCAGGGCTTTATGACAGTTCATACAGGCTGTAATACTTTTCTTTCAGGTACTGAATGAAATATTCCGGGGTAAAATCCTCTCCAGTAGTATCTTTTAATATCTCACGGCTGGTTTTCAGCTTACCAAACTTGTGGATATGTTCTCTCAAATAATCTCTTATAACATCAAGCTTTCCACTTATAAGAAGCTCGTCAAAATCCATTTCTTTTCTCATATGGTAATATAACTGCGCTCCAAAAGCATTACCCAGGGCATAAGAAGGGAAATAGCCGATCAGCCCCTGAGACCAGTGGATGTCCTGCAGGATTCCCTCTGATGGATTTTCCGGTCGCACTCCAAGATATTCTTCATATTTATCTGCCCAGATTTCCGGAAGCTTCTTTAAGTCCACATCTTCTTCCATAATCATTTTCTCAATTTCATAGCGGATCATAATATGAAGATTATAGGTAAGTTCATCGGCCTCTGTACGGATAAAGCTTGGCTGCACCTTATTAACTGCATCCATAAACTGCTCAATGGAGATTCCCTTTAGTTCTTCAGAATAAAGTTCCTGAAGCTTTCCATAAAGAGGAGTCCAGAACGCCTGGCTGCGGCCGATGATATTCTCAAAAAACCGGGACTGGGATTCATGCATTCCCATGGAGGTCCCCTGCCCTACCGGTGTCTGGGTGATCTCATCACTGATTCCCAGTTCATAAATTCCGTGACCGGCTTCATGGATCACAGAGAACATAGCGTTATCCATCTTCTCACGATAACTGGTCGTAATTCTCACATCGTGATTATGGAGATTTGTCGTAAATGGGTGGGCGCTTTCTGAAAGCACACCCTTTGTAAAATCAAAACCAACATATTCCGCGAGATAGTGTGCCATCTCTCTTTGCTTTTCCTCAGGGTATCCGCCTGATAAAAAGGAATCATCAATGTTCTTTCCATTCTCCTTTATTTCTTTTAAAAGGGGAACAATTTCTTCTTTCAGACGGCTGAAAAACTCATCCAAAAGCTCCATATTAAATCCTTTTTCAAACTCATCCAATATAACATCATAAAGCTTCTGGCCTTCCTTCTTCCGGTAAGAAGCAAACTTCTTTTTAAATCCGATTACTTTTTCAAGTGTCGGTGCAAAGGAATCAAAATCTTCCTCTTTTTTTGCCTTTGACCAGATTCTGGCTGCCTCGGCTATGAGCTGGGCATTTTCCCGGTACTCATTTGACGGAATACACACCAGTTCTTCTCTGGCTTCCTTTGCTCCCTTGACAATGGCCCGCTCCACATCAGACAGGCTTTTATCTTCCTCGCAGTCGGCAATGGCTTTTCCCATCTCTTCCCCTGTCATAACTCTGTAATATTCCTCAGAGAGCGCACCGATTACCCTTGAAGTGTAGGAACCGGCACCTTCCGGTGCAAGAGTTTCATTATCCCATTCAAAAAGAACGAGGGAAGTTTGAAGTGCCATAGTCTTTTCAAGCAAAGAGTACAAAATCTCATAAGATTTGCTCATAATTTGTTTCTCCTTTATTTCTATAAGTAATAAACCTAGTATTTGACTCAAAATCAGGGACGCTCTGTATGAGTGTCCCCAGGCAGGATGAAAAAATACTTTTTAAAGCATCATTTTCCGGTGCCAAAAATGGATGCTTCTTTTATATCAAGGGATTTAAGCCATTTTTTGACTTTTTCCTCCTGATAGGCTTTTGCAGAAAAATCCTCAAGCTCCATATCAATAGGAATATCCGTTTTCATGGTCGCCAGGGTTTTAGAAAGCAGGGCTGCCTTTTCCCCGCACAACTCTTCTTCACTGGTCTTTGTCATCGCTTTATAAGGAGAACGGGTGATTCCCAATTCATTTTTCCAGAAATCCTGGAGTGCTTTCAGGCTCTTTTTATCAGACTCAGCCTCGTGAATGGAACGGTATATCTCTTCCACTGTGCCGTATTCCCGAAGAAGCGGAGGCGCCGCACTGCTGACTCCCTTTACTCCCGGGATATTATCAGAAGGATCTCCCTGGATTCCCTTTAAATCTGCAATCTGCTCCGGCCGTACACCCTCTTCATTCAGCACCGTGTCAGAGGTATATTCAAAAACCTTTTCAGGAAGGTTGACCTCATCTTTTTTTACACCGTAAAAAGAATAATATTTTTTGTATAGCTCCTCCGCTTTCTCCTGCCGTGACTGAACCATCCACGCACGGACATTGTATTCATCGTTTACCAGCTGGAGATAATCGTGGTCCTTTGTCAGAAGGATCATAGAAATCTCATCCCGGAATTTCATAACCAGGCTTCCGGCATAATCATCAGCTTCATACTGTTCACTTAAAAGCACCTGAAAGCCCACGTCTTTTAAGATCTCTTCCATCAGGACAAACTGGCTTTTTAACGGCTCCGGAGTCACTCCCCGGGTTCCTTTATAATCCGGGTACAGCTCTCTTCGAAATGTATCCCTGGTTTTGTCAAATACAAAGGCTATGTGATCCGGCTGCTGCTTTTTCATCAAAGAGACCACCATCTTAAGCATACCGAAAATAGCGTTGGTATAAGTGCCATCCTTTGCATGGAGGATCCTATCATAATGCTTCTGTTTCTCCTCCTCTGACTTTGCAAACATGATCTCCCTTGGTAAAACCGCGTAATAACAGGTCGACAGCATAGAGGAACCGTCAACGACTACAAATTTTCTTTCAGACATGTATTTCTCCATTTCTTTAAATCTTAGCAAAATCAGGTAAAATAATTCTGCAGTTCTGTTTCATTTTTCGCGCCCAGGCGTTTCATGACTTCTTTTCGCTCCTGAGCAGATAATCCCTTCCACAGTTTTTGGACGCGAGGGTCCCCAAAACCGATGTATGGTACTCCATTCCGCTCGCATTCATAGGATGACAAGTAGTGATTGAGAGCACTCCATTCCACATAAAACGCATTGATGCCGCGGCTTAAAGAGCTTACTTTTACCATGATCCTTCCTCCCTGATAAATATGTGCTATCCCGATCAGATATTCCCTTCCATTATACTCTGAATTTCCATTTATTCATAGTCCAATCATTAAGTTTTAAAATATAATTTTCCTCAAAAGACGTTGAACTATGTAGCAATAGGCTATATAATACAGATATCAAGAATAAAAAAAGGGAAGGTACTATCAGAAAATGGAAAAAGAGATCAGATGTCCGTATATTTTATTTAAAATTGCCGGTTCCCTCTATTGCATCAACAGTAAATACATATCAACCATTGTACAGCTGCCAGACTACAGCACAATACCGGCCGCTCCGGCCAATGTGACCGGAATGTTCAAATACCGGAACGAAGTCATTCAAATGCTTGACTTACGGGTTACTTTTGGATTAAAATCCATTTCCGATGAGTGCAGGGATTTTGAAGATATGATTGATGCCAGAAAACAGGACCATGTTAATTGGGTAAAGGAACTGGAGCGTTTTATTAATGAAGGCGGCTCCTTCCATCTGGCAAAAGATCCCCATCAGTGCGCTTTGGGAAAGTGGTATGACAGTTTTAAAACCGACAATCTTACCATCATCAATCATCTGCGCAAAATAGAAGAGCCTCATGAAAAGCTTCATCTGGCTGCCGATGAAGCAGACCGCTGCAAAAAGGACTGCGAAAACTGCCAGAGAGAGGAATGCCTCCTTAAAATTTTAAAGCGGGTAAAGGAAGTATCCATGCCGACCATACTCAACCTTTTGGACCAGACAAAGGAATTATTCCGTTCAACGATTTACAAAGAGATGGTTCTTATACTGGATGGCATCAGATGGGGAATCGTGGTTGACGAGATCGTTTCCGTTGAAGAACTTGAAACAATTGCAGGCAGGGATCAGGATCCCATGGTAAGCCATTGTTCCTATATCAATCAGGTAATGGAAAGTCCTAAAAGCGAAGGTCTTATCTTCGAGCTGAACACAAAGTCCTTATCAGCCAAATTAAAAGAATTGGAAGCTGCTTATTAAAAGATGATTCTATATGAAAAGAGCCGGAAAAGTTGCTGTTAAACTTTTCCGGCTCTCCCAGTGAAAGCCCAGGTACTTCCCTGGACTGACCGTTCAGAAATACTTCTTATTGCCCCACAAATTACTCTTCTTTAAATCCAGATATTCATTGTAGGCCTTTTCCAATATTTGTTTTTCGTTGGAAAACTTCAGAAGATGATACGCTTCATGGAACTTGTAATATCCTGAATCAATAAAATATTCTTCCCGCTGTGGTTTACTGTAATAGCTGTCGGCCATCATAAGATACCAGTGCACATCCTTCTCCACCATATCCTGAGGTGTGTTAAAAGAGTACTGGCTCTTTCCAATGTATTTGATTATGGACGCACTTACGCCTGTCTCTTCCTTTACTTCCCGGAGAGCCGTCTCCTTATACTCTTCACCCGCTTCTACTGTTCCCTTTGGCAAAACCCAACCTTCATACTTATTTTTGTAATTCTTATATAAAACCAGAATTTTACCTCGAAAAATAACCACACCGCCACAACTCGTTGCTTCTATCATTGCAATTCCTCCAGAGTGAAACCGTAACTCCCATGGGAAGCCCGGTTTTGGTGTGTCACACAGACTGGCTCTAGTATACCTCTTTTTGGTTTCATATGCAAGTGCGTAATTATTGTAAACATGTATCATTCTTTTTATTGTTTGGAAAAATATACATCAAAAAGAGCTCTGGCAATCGGAGCTGCTGCCTGCCCGCCTGAGCCGGCCTCTTCTGCAATTACACTTATAACAACTCTTGGATGCTCTGCCGGAGCAAATCCCACAAACCAAGCATGGGTTTCCTTACCTTTTTCAAATTCCGCAGATCCGGTCTTTCCGGCTACCGTATAGGCATCGGTCCTAAGGGCGGAGCCTGTTCCCTCTGTTACAACATCCCGCATAAACTCGGTTAATTCAGAAGCTTCCACGGCAGTCATTAGATTCGTATAGGACTGAGGCATAAATTTCTTAATGACATCTCCCCCTACGTTTTCCACCCGGTCAATAAAATAAGGCTTCATAAGAGTTCCGCCGTTTGCAATGGCCGCAACAATCATGGCATTATGAATGGGCGTGATCTGAGTCTGGCCCTGGCCAATCGCAGTCTGAAGGATCTGCCACGTATCAGCGCCGCCTCCCATGGTATAAGAGCTTTTGCTGCTTGCAATAGGTAAGGCCAGATCCGTATTAAACAGAAGCTGGTCCGCAGTATTCTTTAACCCATTTAAGTCCAGCTGCAAACCAAGATTTGAAAAAGCTCCGTTGCAGGAATTTGCAAACGCCTGTTCCAGATTTTGGTGTCCATGGACTGTCTCATGGTAACACCGTATGGTATAATCCCCATTTTTATAAATCCCTTTGCAGTCAAAGGTATAATCATTATAATTGGAGGGATTTTCCTTTATATATTCCAATGCCGTAATTATCTTAAAGGTGGACCCCGGAGGGTAAAGTCCCTGAGTCGCACGGTTTAATAACTGTCCTGAAGTGTTCTCCTCCGCCACTAGTTGACTCCAGTCTTCAGCCAGGGTATTGGGGTTATAATCGGGCTTGGATACCATGGCAAGGATCTTGCCGGTATCCGGCTCCATCACTACCACCGCCCCTTTTCGCTTACCTAAGGCATCATAAGCCGTCTTCTGAAGATCCACATCAAGAGTAGAGACAACACTGTCCCCCTGATTCTTCTTGCCGGACAGCTCATTTGCCACCTGCTCAACAAGATTTACATGGCTTGTCAGGAGATAGAAATTAGCCAGGGCTTCCAGACCGGTCTTTCCATTGGTGGAATATCCCACCGCATGGGCAAACAGCGAATCATAGGGATAAATTCTAGTTTCCTTTCCCTCTCCGTCCACCTCAGTCCTGGCAAGGATCCTGCCGTCATTGCTGTAGATTTCTCCACGCACCACCCGGTCGGCAAAGCTGTCAAGTCTGGCATTATAGGAGTTATTGATCACGCTGTCGCTTTTCACAAGCAAAAAGTAACCAAAATAAGCCGCAAGCCCTACAAAAAGTAGTACGACCCCATAGGTAAGTATCAGGATATGGTGATTTGCTTTTGGATTCGGGTTAGCCTTCATATTTTTCTTCTTCCTCTTCATTGCGTTTGAGTATATAAAGTCCCTGGATGATTCCAAAGATGATAAAGGTGCTTAGGATTGAGCTTCCTCCATAACTGACCAAAGGAAGCGTTACTCCTGTGGAAGGGATAAATTTCGTTACTCCTCCCACAGTTAAAAATACCTGAATGATATAAATTGTCCCAAGGCCAAATGCAATCAGCTTATAGAATATCGCCTGCATCCGGCTGGCAATCATCATGAACTGTAAAAAGCATCCCAGGCAGATGAGAAGGACACACAGGGCAAAGATTCCCCCCAGCTCCTCCGAAATCGCTGAAAATATAAAATCCTTTTCTACCACCGGGATCCTTCTTGGCATCCCACGGTACAGTCCCATACCAAACCAGCCTCCGGTGCCAATGGCAAACAAAGACTGGGTAATCTGGTATCCCTTCCCTGCAATATCCGACCAGGGGTTTAACCATGCCGATACTCTGGTCCTTACATGCCCGAACAGCTGATATGCCAGCATAGAAGCCAAAGTTCCTCCTCCGGCGCCGGCCAGAAGATACCACCATTTTCCCGTTGCAACAAAGAGCATGAAAACATAAGTCACAAAGAAAATGAGGGCGCTTCCAAGATCTTTTGATGCCACCAGAATGAGCACATGAAGGGCCGCCACCGAAGTGACAATAAGAACCGTCTTCATGCTGGTGGACCGATAAAACATCGTGGCTATAAAAAAGACATAAATAATCTTTACAAATTCCGTGGGCTGGAAGGAATAACCTCCGAACTCCAGGGAAAGCTGGGCGCCGTAACTGCTGGTTCCGGCAAGGCATACTATTCCCAGGAGAAGAATTCCTCCTATTCCATAGATCCATGGAATCTTACTTAGCTGCCATACTCTGTCAATGACAAAGGGGATGGCAAATGTCACCAGAGCCGCGGCAGCTACGATGACAAACTGCTTCATGGCCCGGTCAAAGGAAAGCCTGGTCAGCATAATAAAGCCAATGGTAAGGAGCATGCACATATTATTGACCAGTAGCCTGGATACATTGCGGTAGATCAGCCGGTACAGGAAAAGGTAACTGAAAAAGAAAATTACCTGAGCCACGTAAAAAACCAGCATCTTTTCATCCTCTGTCTCCAGCCAGATGACCAAATAGCCAAGCAGATGAATGAGAAACATAGCAAAATTCTGGCGTCTGCAAATCTTCCTTTTCCTGATTTCATCCGGAAAGGAAAAAAAACGAAAATTCAAATATGTGTATAATGCAATCAACAGTATCATCAGATATCTGGAGATGTCAATAATCAGATTAATCATATGTCACCTACTCTACACCGCGTTTGAAATGACCTCTTGTGAATTCTTCAAACGGCAACTTTGCTTCTCTTCCGTTAAGGAATCCGTCAGAAAAGCTTTGTATCACCGCTTTTGTCTGTGCTTTGTTCTCTGTGGTGAACTGAAGCCGTAACCATGAGGGAGATAATCCCTTTACCGCCTCTTCTAAGCCAAGAAGGGAGACGGCCGCTGAATTATAAATGGAATTATAGCAGAAAGTACAATGGTTTTTTACAGGAAATGCTTTCCCCAACCGGTCCTTTAATGTCAGTACGACCGGTGTTTTATCGCATTGTTCCATTCCCTGATGAAGGCACTGGGCAGTCACCATCATTGGCAGCCGGCCATATACCAAAAGCTCCCCAGGAACTTTTAGTTTTCCCAAATCACGGCTGTTTAATTCTACCGGCCAGGTAAGCTCGTCCGCTCCCAGCTCTTTTAGCATCTCCTGAGCATAATTGTTCATCCCATACATGCCAAAATCAAATACCAGGGTTCCCTTGACTTCCTTCTCTTTTAAATAACCTGTTTCCTCCAGAGAACGGATCAGAAATCCGTCAAATGCAGCGGCTTTCAATTCCGTTAAATGTTTATCAAAGAACTTTTCTGCCCTGATCCTGAAAATGTGAGGCATGGTAAGCATACATTCCTTACCGGCCCTATGGCATGCCTCCACAGACGCTTTCCATTGTTCCGGCTTAAATTCTGCAGCATCAATATAAATTCTTTTTACATCAGGGCTGGACACCGCTTCTTCCAGGCAATCCGGCCGTTCCAGAGAAACCGTTAGTTTAGGGCCTTCTGAAGCAACTTTTCGGCTATAAACAGCCTCATCTACCGCTTTCACCGGTTCTGCCTGCCTGTTCTCCTTGTAATCTTTAAGAATCTCATATTCCAAGGCTTCCAATCCGCGCCTGCGCAGATCATTAAGAGCCTGAACCGGCAGAAATATATTCCCCATTATCTTTATATCAAGATTTTCAAAATAAAAAGGTGTATTTCCGGTTTTATCAAGCTGTTTCCTTACCTTTTCCTCTGTTACAGGCTGATTTTGGGCGGTCTGCACGATCTCGCCTGCGACAGCGGCATTATGGCCGCAGGCACTTAACTGCAAAGAGGCCATTTGTCCTTCTTCCAGAATTGCGGTTCCAACCACCGGCTCTCTTACCTGTTTTTCTACAAAGTTTTTATCAAGGAAATCAAACAACTCCTGATTGCCTTCCCGAAAAGCAGGCTTTTCTTTCCAGACCACCATATCGCGCCCATTTTGGCGCTTGTAGTATCCGTCGGTCTGACCTCCCCGGTCAAATAGATCCAGAAGTATTTTTTTATCCTGCTCTTCGACCCGGTAGCCCTCTCTTCCTTTCGCAAGATAAAGGTCCGCGTACTTTCGGTAAATGCTCACTACTCCAGCCGTATACCTTGGACTCTTCATTCTTCCTTCGATTTTCATGGAATAGACTCCGGCTTCTATCATGTCCGGTATGATATCCAAAGTACTCAAATCCTTAAGGCTTAGGCAATAACGGTCATCTTTTCCTCCAAGAACCTGTCCTTCCCGTTTCACATCGTAGGGCAGGCGGCAGGTTTGGGCACATCTTCCCCTGTTTCCGCTTCGCCCTCCTATGAGGCTGCTGAATAAGCATTGACCGGAATAGCAGTAGCATAATGCGCCGTGTACAAAACTCTCAATCTCCACATCCACCTGATCACGGATCTTTGCAATTTCCTTCAAGGATAATTCCCTGGCAGTAACCACCCGGTCAGCTCCTAAGTCTTTTAAAATCCTCGCCCCATAAGCGCCGGTAATGGTCATCTGAGTACTTGCATGAATGGGAAGTCCCGGAAAATTCTCACGGATAAACCGGAAGGTTCCCATATCCTGTACGATGACTGCATCCAGGCCCTGCCTGTAATATGGAACAAGATAATCGTAAAGCTCCCCTATCTCCTGCTCCTTCATCAGCGTATTAACGGTCATGTACAGTTTTCGCCCATGAAGATGGACGTATTCAATGGCTTCCAGCAGCTTGTCCTCTTCGGGATTTTCCGCAAAAGCCCTTGCCCCAAACCGGCTGCCGCCCATATAGACCGCATCGGCGCCTGCCGCCACCGCTGCCTTCATACTTTCAAATGATCCTGCCGGAGCAAGAATTTCAACTGCTTTCTTCACAAGTTCCTCCTGTTTGCCCTTTATTGATGAAAGAGAGGATGTCACGGCCCTGCCGCCCAACATCCCCTCCTGACTTATTCTTTCTTACCGGAATCTGCAGATTTCCTGGTTTCCACCAGTTCCAGCTTTGCCGACTCAAGCTTCATCTGAGTGGCCACAAGCTCATGCTTTAAGCTATAAATCTCCTTTTCCATCTCCGCCTTCTGCTGCTCCAGTCTGGCGGTCTGTTCTCTGGCCTTGAAGTAATCATCCGCCATATTTAACTGAATCATGATATTTTGATATTCTGCGCTTTGCTTCGTAAACCCTTCCTGATGCTTCAGCGTTATAATCATCTCATTGATATAGCTTGCCAGGCGGTGGATATAACTTTCTTCCTCACTTCCGCCCAAAGCATAAATCTTGCCATCTATTAAAACTTCTGTACTGCGTTTGGAATCCATGCTGTTCTCTCCCTGTTTCATTTGCTCCTTTTTACTATAACATATTTTGTGCAGATAGAAAAGCCCTGCCTGCATACCTTTATGTCCAAAAAGTACGGCTAACTAATAGGAAAGTTCTAAAATCCAGGCAGATTATGAACCCAGGGAGATTCCAAGATGTTCATATGCCCGTTCCGTGGCAACACGCCCTCTGGAGGTGCGGTTTATAAAACCGTTCATCAGAAGATATGGTTCATAAACATCTTCCAGCGTCCCGGCATCCTCTCCCAGAGAAGCAGCCAGGGTATCCAGTCCTACCGGACCTCCGGCAAATTTCTCAATCATTGTGGTCAGGATCGCCCGGTCATTATAATCCAGGCCAAATTTATCCACATCCAGAATGTCCAGGGCAAAATCCGCCACTTCTTTTGTAATAATACCGTTGTATTTTACCTGGGCGAAATCCCGGACTCTTTTTAACAGGCGGTTGGCCAGCCTGGGGGTTCCTCTGGACCGCTTGGCAATCTCTGCCGCCCCTTCTTCCTCGATTTCCACCTGTAAGACTCTGGCAGAGCGGCAAACAATAATCTTTAGCTCCTGGGGCGTATAAAATTCCAGCTTCTGTACCACACCGAACCTGTCTCTTAGAGGAGCGGTTAAAAGCCCCGCTCTGGTAGTTGCTCCCACCAATGTGAATTTAGGAAGATCCAGTCTTATGGATCTGGCAGAAGAATCCTTTCCCAGCATGATATCTATGGCAAAATCTTCCATGGCTGGATACAAAACCTCTTCTACCTGGCGGTTTAAGCGGTGGATCTCATCCACAAACAGCACATCCCCTTCCTGGAGATTGTTCAGTATGGCGGCCATCTCTCCCGGTTTTTCGATGGCTGGTCCTGATGTGACCTTCATGTTGACTCCCATTTCATTGGCAATGATCCCTGAAAGAGTCGTCTTTCCCAGGCCGGGAGGCCCGTAAAATAAAACATGATCCAGGGATTCCCCCCTGGCTTTGGCGGCATCAATGTATACTTTTAAATTGGCACGTATCTTTTCCTGTCCAATATACTCAGCAAGACACATGGGCCTTAAGTTTGGTTCTATTCTTTTATCTTCTTCTGTTATCTCTGTGGTTATAATTCTACGTTCCATCTCTGCCTTTACCCGTTATTTTATATAAATGCCAGATGCTTTAAGGAAGCCTTAAGCACATCTTCCACCGTCATGGATTCCGTCACTTCCACCTGACGAACCGCCTTGCCCGCCTCAACTGAGGAATATCCCAGAGCAGCCAGTGCTTCCATAGCTTCTCCTGCCACCCCGCCGCCGGATAAAACTGGTTTATTCCCCTGTTCCACAAATCCGGAAGGGAGAATTCCAGCGATGTCAATCTTATCTTTTAAATCCAATATAATCCTCTGAGCAGTCTTTGCTCCTACCCCCGGCGCTTTGGATATGGCTTTGGCGTCTCCTGAAACAATGGCCCTTCTTAAATCATCCGGGTCAAGGGAAGAAAGAATTCCCAAGGCTCCTTTGGGCCCAATCCCGTTCACACTTATGAGCTGCTTAAACATCTGCAGATCCTGACGGTTTAAGAAACCGTAGAGGCACATGGCATCCTCTCTTACCTGAAAATATGTATACAACTTAGTCACTGCGCCGATTCCCGGCATATCTTGAATCACGGATATGGGAACATGTATCTCATATCCCACGTTCCCGCTTTCTATAACAACGGTATCTTCAAATAGTTCAACCAATGGCCCTTTTATGAAAGAAATCACGACCTCTGTCTCCTTTTGTTATGCTGGAAATCTTATCTATATTATTTATCATAGCATACAGCCTGTTCTTATGCAAGCGGATAGTCGAACAAATATTCTGTTTCCGTTGACGGACCGGCGCCTTTCCGCTATAATATTGGGAGAGAAATTACCCTGCGGGTATATCCATATACCGGGTAAAGCGGGGTTTGCCCTGTTCAAAAAACAAGGACAGTACTAAGGAAAGGGCGGAATCATACATGATCACCTTACAGAAAACCATTGCATTTCATGAGACATATCCCTTTGACCGGATCGGCCGGAAAGAGGATCTGCTGTTCTTTGATATAGAAACCACAGGCTTCTCCGGGGAGTATTCTACCCTTTATCTGATCGGATGTGTTTATTACAGAAACGACTGTTGGAACCTGGTCCAGTGGTTCGCTGACACCCTGGATTCGGAAAAAGAACTGCTGGAAACCTTTTTTAAATTCTTAGAAAATTTTACTACAGTCATACATTTTAACGGGGATGGTTTCGATATTCCCTATCTTTTGAAGCGATGCCTTGCCTATGGCATGACTTATAATTTTTCCGGAGTGGATAGCCTGGATATTTACAAAAAAATACGCCCTTACCGGGGAATTCTTGGACTTCCTTCCATGAAGCAAAAAGCCATTGAGGAGTTTTTAAAAGTAGAACGGAAGGATCTTTATTCCGGCGGGCAGCTGATCGAAGTTTATAAAGATTATCTTATTTCCCATGATAAATTTCTATTTGATCTTTTAATATTACATAATGAAGATGATTTAAAAGGAATGCCGTTAATCCTCCCTATATTGAATTACCCGGACTTTTTAGGACACAGCTTTTTCCTCGAACATCAGGAGTTTTTAAGCCAGGAGGACATCTTCGGCCGGGAGTTCCACTCTTTACGGCTCACCTGCAAAAATGGCTTTGCCGTTCCCGTTGGATTTTCTAAATCCAATTCCCTGGTCTCCATGGAAGCGGAAGGAGAGCACCTGACCATAACCATAGACCTCTATGAGGGTGAATTGAAATATTTTTATCCAGATTATAAAAATTACTATTATCTGATTTATGAAGACAAGGCCATTCACAAAAGCGTGGCGGAATACGTGGATAAGGAAGCCCGGATAAAAGCTACGGCTAAGACATGCTATACCCGCAGGGCCGGCTGTTATCTTCCCCAGTTTACCTCCTTGTGGACACCCTGCCTGCAAATGGAATTCAAGGATAAGATCACTTATGTTACCTATGAACCGGACTTCTTTGAGGATGGCGAAAAGCTTCGAATTTACGTCCGTCACCTGTTGGATTCCCTGTGCCGTTAATTTAGAATCGTTTTCCCCGGTTTCTGGCACTTTAGCGAATGCTTTCAGGGCACGCATTTTATATATAGCTTTTGTTTAAATCAGTGTTTAATATTTGGATGTTTTAAGGGAAGCCAAATGACTTCCCTTAAGTTATATCTAAAACTTTATTTTTCTTATTCTCCAAATGACTCCTGTGTTTGGTAAATAAATATTTTGCATATCTAAATCAGCGATCGCCATATCTGATATATACATGGAATGATCAGGTCCGAAAACAACATCAGTGGGCCTGCTTAGCCCCCTTTCTTCCGGAAATCCTGATTTGTTGATAGCAAATGTCGCAATTTCTCCATTAACAACATTAACTTTCAATACCCTATGTCCTACACCTGAACGTATATCGCCAAGCTCTTCGTATTGGATTCCGCCGAAACATGCAATGTATATATCGCCAATCAGTCCAAAATCTGATGACTCGTTAAAATCAAATCCCATTATATTGGATCCAGACGGAAAAACTGCTATTGGCGTGGGCGGTACCGATGGAATGGTATGAAGTAATGGTTCTGGTTTTCTGCCTCTGATCGGTGTAAACCTGGGCAATGTCACAGGAACTCCTCCTGTGTAATCCGGCCAGCCATACCACGCACCTATATTTAACAAATGTAATTCATCTAATGCATTGGCAATCGGTCTGCTTCCTCTTGGATCTATTCCCTGGTTTGATATGATCAGCCGTTTCAAGGCATCAAATTTCATACAGAACGGATTACGAAGCCCCCATGCAACCTGTTCTATATCAGATCCATCCATATTTGCCCTTAATACACTGCCAGAGGCTAAAGTTCTGCCTTCTTTTACTTGATATTGTTGAATATTGGGAACTCCAAAAGGGGAAAAAGCTCCGGTAACAGCCGTCCCCATGGCTGGTATCAAAACATTTTTAGTTTCAAAATTAGTGTAGTTAAGAAATATATAGGAACCTGGATAATCATGTAAATGAGGATGCTCAAGAACCCAGCTATTATCCAGTCCTACTACACCGGAATTCGTTGTTGTTCCCTGTCCGAAATATATCTTCTCATCAATACCAAATTCGACACGGTTGTTGCTAAAGTCTCCATTACTTGGCAAGCCACTTATAATATCCTGTCTTGTACCATCCGGACTAAGAACAGTTACAACGCCTTTATGCGATACATAAATATATCCATTTTTATAATTGATACCAGTTATAGGGACATTAAAGCCATCGGCTACAACATCTATATTTCCATTGCTAATACGCATAACTTTAGGATTCATTGTAGCCATTCCGGAATCAGCAATTAACATATCACCCTTTTCTGTAAAAACCATACCAATGGGTGCATTTAATCCCTGTGCAAATACTTCTATTTGATAACCTACAGGTACACTTATTCTATCTGGATCAAGCTCCCTCTGTTTATATGGAGCTTGCTGCATGCATGACCTCTGTAAGTGCTTGTTTACAGCGAAATTCACTTTAAATCTCCGCTTATATTATTCTTTACAATATATGATAAATATAAATATAAAGTGATCGATCTGTACATGATATTCATCGGTAGGATTTCCGGATTTTGCCGGCCTTCCAAAAGATTCACAACCAAACCATTGGATTTAAATTTCAGTATGAAAAATCAAACGATCAGCTCTTCTTTAAATATCTCTTGTAAAAGAGATTCTGATATCTCCTGGTCGATCTATATTTGCAGCATACCTTTAGGTGTTATTTTGAACTCTTCAATTCCTTTTTATATTGCAATATTGATTTTGCTTCAATGTTTATGTGATCCTTAATGAATTAACCTTATACATTTATCCTCAATATAATAACTCGGTAATTTGGCCCATAATTTCATTCACCCAACTCCCATCATTTGGATAAGAACGATTCACTTAAATCCCTCTATAATGAGAACTAGTAATCTCCTTTTTCCAATAAATGTCTGATATAAGAAAATGTCCTTTGCTCCCCTTGGTTTTTAAGCATCAAAAGAAGCTCCTCCAACAAATTCCTTGTCTCAGGGGCAATGACCATGTAGCTTTTCGCGTGCATGTAATATTCCCAGGGCGATGCATCGGTGTAATCCCTGCCCTTATAGGTTTTCGATGCTGCAATCCGGTCCATCATCATTTCGATGACATAATTTAGTGGCATCTTATGGCCTACCAGACCCTCCGACATATCTGTGGTAAAGTCGATCCAGTATTCGTAGTGATGCTTGTTGCGGCCTTTATGGTGGAGCCAGGCTCTTGAAAAACCCTTGTCCTCTCTTTCCGCAGCATTGGGGCTTCTTGTCCCCTGGTAATAAAGAACGCCTGGAACAAACTCTTCCAGACTGTATTTTGACATATCATGAAGCAGTCCCTGCTTAATAAGACCCACACGAAAACAGTTTTTCATGACTCTGATCTTATGTATATTGATCGTGCATAAATGACCCCAAAAATTCATAAATTTCATTGCATTCACCTTTTTATCCTTGCAAAAGAATCTTTTCCCATTTTACCACAAATTTCTCGGATTTCACTACTAATTTCCCCTTTATTTTTTAAAGAAGATTTCTTGATTTTTAAGACGGAAAACGTTTGACACCTCTCCCTTTTTATGCTATTCTTAGGGAGGTTACAGATATCCTGTAACAGTACAATTTTTTATTCATTTTGGAGGTATCATAATGAAAGGTACAGTTAAGTGGTTTAACAACCAAAAGGGTTACGGATTTATATCCGACGAACAGGGTAACGATGTATTTGTTCACTACTCAGGTCTTAGCATGGACGGCTTCAAATCCTTAGATGAAGGCGCTGCGGTAGAGTTCGATGTTGTAGACGGAGCTAAGGGACCACAGGCTACAAACGTTACCAAATTATAATCATTGACTCATCAGTGTACCTTTTTTCAATATACAGGAAGAAGTTATATTGTTTCACATGATTACGATTAGAGCCATCCAGTGGATGGCTCTTTTTGATGTCCTTGTCTTATGACTTATCGCGAAGACTTTCTAAATCTTCTACTGTAAACTCATAATTTTTATTACAGAAATGGCAATTCACCTCAATGCTCTTTCCTTCGTCAATCATTTCCTGAAGTTCTTTCCTTCCAATGCTGATCAGGGCTTTTTCCACCCTGGCTTTATCACAGTTGCAATAAAAGTGGGTAGGAACCTGCTCCATCAGTTCCAGGCCAAACTCTCCGAGGATATGTTCAAGGATCATTTCCGGTGTATTTCCCTGATCCAACAGATCTGTGATCGAAGTAATTTCTCCCAGCTTTTTCTCCAGTCCTCCAATGATCTCCTCAGAGGCTCCCGGCAAGAGCTGGATGATAAAGCCGCCAGCCTGTTTTACGGTATTGTCCCTGTTCATTAAGACGCCCAGTGCCACCGATGAAGGTGTTTGCTCAGAAGAAGCATAGTAATAAGTCAGATCTTCTGCAATCTCACCGCCCACCAGTATGGTCTGTCCAACGTAAGGCTCCTTGAGTCCGATATCTTTAATTACACTTAATACTCCCTCTCCTACTGCACCACCTACATCCAACTTTCCTGCCTGATTGGGAGGAAGCATGACGCCAGGATTGTAAACATAGCCTTTTACATTTCCTTTTGAATCTGCAGTCACCGTAAGGCCTTCCATAGGGCCGCTTCCCTGGATCTTTAGTGTCAGTAAATCATCTTCCCCCTTCATCATAATGCCCATCATGCTCCCCGCAGTTAAAAGCCTGCCTAAGGCAGCCGTTGCGATAGGGCTTGTATTATGAGATTGTCTTGCCTGTTCTACCAGTTCTCTGGTAGTAGCCGCAAAAGCACGGATCTGATGATCCCCTGCCGTAGCTCTGATAATATAATCAGCCATTTTATAATTCCTTTCCGCGTTCTCTTGCTATGATATAAATTCTTTCACTGGTATCCTTTACGGGAGCTTTGGTAAATGCATCAAAAGCTGCTACAAAATCCATGCCGGCCTCTTTTACCGCCATCTTTACCTCCTCCAGGGAATATGCCCTTTGATAATGATTTTCCGTATATTTCCGGTATAAGTCTTCCTCCTGCCTGATAAACAGGGAAAGATCATATTCATTGATCCTGGATTCCTTATCATAATAATTATCCCAGATAAAGCTGCATTCCTCCCGGTCCTCCGCAATGGTAGAGTCCCCCATAAGGGTTTCATATTTATATATGGTGTTCAGATCAAATATAAAAATTCCTCCTGGATCCAGATAATTGTTTACCAACCGGAAAACTTCCGCCAAATCCTCATATTCCAGAATATAGTTCATACAGTCACAAATGCTTATAACAGCCCGCACCGTGCCATAAAGCTCAAATTCCCTCATATCCTGCATAAGATAAAGGATGTCCTTTTCTGACTCTTCCCGCTTTTCCATGGCTATCTGCAGCATGTCTTCGGAGTTATCCACTCCGATCATATCATACCCCCGGTCTGCAAGAAGCTCCGTAAGGCTTCCCGTACCGCATCCCAGGTCAAGAATCAAGCCAGCCCTGATCCCATATTCATTCAACAGACCAGTCACGTATTCACACCAGTCCTTATATGGTATATTGTCCATAAACCGGTCATAGACCTCTGCAAAGCTAGTGTACGCTTCCATTCACAGTTTCCTCTCTCTTGCCCATGCTTTTTGGGCATTAAGGTATACCCGCAGGGTGTTTCCTCTCTCTTGCCCATGCTTTTTGGGCATTATTAAGGTATCCAAAAACAAAGCAGGTAACTCATAAAGAGGTACCTGCCTTCCTGTCTCTTTATCCTGCTGCCAGGGCAGCATTGGATTACTGGTTGGATCCGCAGCACTTTTTATATTTCTTGCCGCTGCCGCATGGACATGGATCGTTTCTTCCAACCTTTGCTCCCTTAACAATGGTTCCAGAAGCTTTCTGCTTTTTATAAAGCTCTTTTTTCTTTTCTTCTGACAGTATTGCCTCCCACTCAGGAAGATTATACAGCCATTCTGCTTTAGCCTCTACCATATTATAATACAGCTTTTCCGGATCGATCTCTATTTTTACCACGGTCTGCTCGTCCATGGTCTCAATAGGATTTTCATACCCCTTTAAGCTTTCATTAATTCCATCTAAAAATCCGGTCATTGTCTGGACATCTGTACCATATCTCTTTGCCAGATCCTCTACCGTTCCCTCTACCGCTTCCTCTGGTTTGGAAAGAATATGCTCATAGATTCCCTTTTCTACTTTGAAATACTCGGTCCATAATTCTTCTTTTCCTTTATCATCCAGCCCATCGCCGTATGCCAAGTTTCTCCAATTTTCTAAAATAGCCATGTTCAAACCATCCTTTTGTCTGTTATTCTCATGAAGGCAATGAGCCAAGATCAAGCGAGCCTGACTTTGGCAGCTGCCAACGGAGTCAAACGGCCCCCAGCTTGCTGCAAGGTATTTGACTTCCAGTAGTACTCCAACAAACAGTATATAACATCTTTATATATTTTGCAAAATGTTTTTTCTTATTTTACAATTCTCTGCGTCTCTTCCTATACACTTATGTTCTTTTAAAGCCTATTCCTGCTTAACCTCAGAAGCTTCATCATTAGATTCACGCTTCCAACATTGTAGCCGCTGCATCCGTAGACAGCTTTCAAGCCAGGGTCGGTAACAATTAGAAGAGGCAGCTTCTCCGGATCCACATACATTCTTCTAGCCAGTGGTTCTACCGTATCATCAAAGCTTATGTAACCCACCTTTATTTGAGGAATTGCTTCCAGGACTTTACTGATGGTCCGGTTCTGTAATGACGTTTCACTTTGCAGCAGGAAAATAATCTGAGCATCAAGGGATTCCAAGGCTTCCTTTTGTTCCAGCATTTCGTTAAGAACGTGTTCGGTTGGTTCCTGACCCTCAGACAGGATGGCAAGAATATTGCTCTTTCCTTCCATAAGCACTGATGCCGGAACCGTCTTTTCTTTCTCATTTTCCTCTTTTATGGTTACTTCAAAATCATCCAGCATGTTATCAACCAGCATATCATCCAGGCTTCCTGCCCGCAGGCGCATGGTCACAGACTTTTCTTCATCCTTTTTTAATTCAAAGACATACTCGCTGGCGTTCTGGTTTCCGCTGGGAAGACGGACAGAGGTGATCAGACGGTAGATACCAGGCTCTAAGTCCAGCTTTAAAACGCCGCCGGAAAATTTTAGGCCGGTATAATCCAGAGACACAAACTGCCCCTCTTTTAGCCTTCCAATGGTCCATGTCTGGTAATACGTCCACAGATTGTCTGTTTCCCCATAAAGTACCAGCTTTCCTGTCTCTTCGGTCCTGTCTTTTACGATCTCATCTGCCCCCGATATTGATACGAATCTTCCTGTCTCATAAACCTCAGCTTCCAGATTCACCGGGTTGATCCGGGCCGGAATGCCAAATGTCCGGCATATAGAGACAAATAATATCTTCTGGCTAAGGGGATTGCTCTGTAAAAGCTTAAGGCTGCCTGCCGGAGTGGAGCAAATCGTCTTGTAGTCCAGCTTTGATTCAAAACCGATATGCTGCTTCACATATTCCCAAATGGTTTCAGGATTTTTACGGAATTCTTCCTTTTCGTCCTCATTGAAAAATCCCTCAATAAATCCCCTGTAATCGGTCATTTCTTCCAGCAAAACTCTTGGACAAAGAATGTATTTTACATATATATCCAGATGTCCGTTCTCCTCCCACTTCTTACGATATGGGGCGGCCCCTGTAAGATGGGTTTCCAGAATCTCTGCCCTTGCATCCTTATAATCTTTTACAGTCAGGCTGTTAAGCATGGCCTTACGGTCCGGATTTTGATCCTTGGAAAGAAAGTTGTAAATCTCGTCAAAGTTACCGGCAGACAACCGGAGGATCTCTGATTCATCAGAATATGAGGAAGCCTCTTCCTCCTTAAAGTACCCTGCGATCCTGACTTCCCGCATCTGATTAGCCTCTTGGATTCGTTTTCTGTTTCTTTCCTTTTGTTCTTTTGTAAGCTTCACCGGATTTACGGGGTAATCCTTTGGAGCTCTGACGTCCGCATCCACCCAGGCATTTATTCCGGATTTCTCCTCTTCTTTCTTTAACACCAGAACCGTTCCATCTTCATCCTCCGGAGAAATCCACGCCTCACAGCATAACCCTTCCTTCATAGCACGGACATGAACATCTCCAAGACCAACGGTAAGGGATACCTTTCCGTTCCTGTCTGTATATAAGTTTACCACGCTGCAGTATTCCGCCATATTAAGGATCTCAAAAGAAACATGGACATTCTCTGCTGGGTTTTTATCCTCATCAAGCACCTGGATCTCATAAGATTTGGTCAGGGCATAGGTTGCTGTCCCATTATAATAGACCATTAAATCTTCTTTCCCCAGACATTCCGTCTCTGAATCACCGGAATAATCGGAGAAGGTTCTGGTGTGTACCAGCAATGCCCTGGAGGAAGCATTGGTAAACCACCCCTTATCCAGCACTTCTTCCGGCTCACAGGCTCCCAGAAAATGCCACTTTCCTTCCACAAACACTTCAACCCATGCATGATTGTCATCACAATGAGCCCATCTGGGGGTATACACCTGTCTGGCAGGAATTCCCACACTCCGGAAAGCCGTTACAGCAAACGTAGATTCTTCCCCACATCTGCCCTTCCCGGATTTATACACAGTCACAGGAGATATGGTTCTGTTGTCTGAAGCCTCATAGGTTCCATTCTCCGCACACCAATAATTGATTTCCAGCACCGCCTCCCTTACGGAAAGCCCTTTGATCCGGTCGACCAATTTGTCATAGAAAAATCTTCGGCAGTCTTCGATATTCTCCGTATTGATCCTGTAATATAAAATATGATGGAGGAACATATCTTCCGGAATTTCCTGGCACCATTCCATTTGTTCATAAACCATGATGGAATGCTTAACATATCCAAGAAACAGGTCAAAATCATATTCCCCAGCATCCCGTAAGGGCATTGTCCCATATAAAAATTTCATGAGTACCTGTTCTATAGGAGTACACCGTTCCATTGCCCTTTCAATTTCTTCCTTAAGACCTCCAAGAAAGGGAAGTCTAAGCTCATATTTTTCCTGGGCATATCTCTGCAAATGTTCTGAAAACATGACTATATTCTCCTTTGCGAAATCAATTAATTATTTTCTGACCCGGGCAGTCCTGCGGAAGTTACTGAATAGTAACTCCTGCAGAGTAAAGCTTCCTGGCTGTTGCCTCATCAGGCATGGAGTCCGTGATGATTCCGTCTATGTCATCAAAATGAGCAAATTTATAGGAATCATTAAAGTAGAACTTATCCTTTTCCATTACCAGATATTTGTGCCTGCTGCTGGCAATGGCCGCTTTTTTTGTCAGACCATCCTCCACTCCTAAGGTGGTAATGGAATTGTCCGTAAGGTCCAGGCCGCAGGTCCCGATAAAGGCCCTGTCAAAGCTGTACTGCTTGATGATCTCAATGGCAGCTGCCCCCATAAAGCCGTTTACCGTGCGGTACATGATTCCTCCGGTTCCAATGGAAGTGATATCCGGATTTACTGCCAGTGTCTGCATAATATCGATCATGTTCGTCACCACGGTCAACCGTTTGTGGGATTTGGCAAGCCGTTCCGCCACCATGATATTCGTGGTGGAAATATCCAGAAATATGGTTTCATTGCTTCTGATCAGTTCAAAAGCCTTCTGAGCAATTAAATTCTTTTTTTCAATGTTTGTATCTCTCCGGTCAATTACATCTCGTTTCAGAGGATAATCCTGGGATAATAAGGCTCCGCCATAGGTCCGTTTCAGCTTTCCGGCATTTTCTAAGTTTTTTAAGTCCTTGCGTATACAGTCTTCTGTCACCTGAAAAAGGGCGCTTAAATCCTTTACTTTCACCATACCCTGATCGTGAAGGAGTTGTAAAATCCTGTCTAAACGTTCTTCCGTAAACATGCTTTCTCCTCCATCAGCCTTTTTGCCCGGCGAATCTGTTCCTCTTCTGTACGGAAAATATCATACTCCCCAATTCCCGGTATTCCCATATTTACATTTTCCTTCCGGTAGATCATGCCGCTGTCCACGATTGTCTTTCCAGACATGTGAAAACACCGGGCATCTATTTCATCCATCAGGCAGGCAATGGCATCTACATTGACTCCGCTGCCTACCAAAATGTCGATCTGGCCAGCCGCCTGTTCCATCAGTTCCCCTAAAAGCTTTTTTCCTTCCATGCAGGTGTTCTGCTGTCCGGAGGTCAGTATGGTATCCACCCCTGTCTCAATGGCCTCTTTCAGGCTCCTGTAAGGATCCCGGCATACATCAAAAGCTCTGTGAAGGGTCATGTTTCCCGTTCCCGCCTTTTCTCTGAGCACTTTCAGCCGTTCCATGTCAAGATCCCCATTCGGTTTTAAAAATCCCACGACAATCCCATCCGCGCCAAGATTCCGATACATCTGTGCATCCTCTGAGATCATCTGAAATTCATGATCTGTATACAGAAAATCTCCATACCGGGGCCGTATCAGAACGTTGATTGGAACATCACAGGCTTTGCGGATCTGATTAAACTGACTAACGCCAGGGGTAGTTCCCCCAATCACCAGATTTGCACAGAGCTCCAGCCTGTCGGCGCCTCCCTGTACCGCTGCTTTAGCGGATTCCACAGAATCCACACAGACCTCCAAGATATAGTCTTTCATTATTTTCTCCTAACCATCTATATTTTGTTGCCGGCATTCTACACTGCCTTGTGGCAGGCTGCAAAATGCCCTGGCCTGACTTCTTTCATTTTCGGTGTTTTTTCCCGGCACAGCTGCTCTGCATAAGGGCAGCGGGAAGCAAACCGGCAGCCTTCCTTCAAATTAACAGGATTTGGCAGGCTTCCCTCCAGCATGATCCGGCTGCGGCTCTTTTCCACATCAGGATCAGGGATAGGAATTGCGGAAAGCAATGCCTGGGTATAGGGATGGAGCGGAGCCTCAAACAGGCTTTCACTGTCTGTCAGTTCCACCATGGCCCCCAGGTACATAACGCCGATCCGGTCACTGATGTGCTTAACCATAGAAAGATCATGAGCGATGAACAGATAGGTAAGCCCTCTCTTCTCCTGCAGCTCTTTCAGTAAGTTGATCACCTGTGCCTGAATGGAAACATCCAGCGCGGAAATAGGTTCATCACAGATCACAAACTCCGGATCCACAGCCAATGCCCGGGCAATCCCCACCCGCTGACGCTGTCCGCCGGAAAATTCGTGAGGGAAGCGGTTTGCATGTTCTTCGGAAAGCCCTACCGTTTCCAGAAGTTCAAGTACCTTCTTTCTCCGTTCCTCCCCGCTTAAGATTCCATGAGCATCAATTCCCTCTGCAACAATATCTATAACCTTCATCCGCGGATTAAGACATGCATAAGGATCTTGAAAAATCATCTGCATCTTTCTTGTGAAGCTATGGCGCTCCGCTGCCGCCAAACTGCTGTTAATTACCTGTCCGTCATATACGATCCGGCCATTCGTTGGCTCATACAGCTGGATTACGGTCCGGCCAAAGGTAGACTTCCCGCAGCCGCTTTCTCCCACCAGACCAAGGGTTTCTCCCTTATATATATCCAGACTGACATCGTCCACTGCTTTCAATATCTGATTTTTTCCTACCTGGAAATATTTTTTCAAATGCTTTACTTCTAATAATGGTTTCTTTTCTGCCGACATCATGATTTCCTCCTATTCCCTGAAAGCCTTTGCCCGCTCATCAAGAAGCCAGCAGCGCGCATGGTGGCTCTCGCCGCAAAGCATATCCTCCGGAGGATACTGTCTGCAGACCTCCATGGTTTTTGTGCATCTGGCTGCAAATGGACAGCCTTTTGGCGGATCCATCAGATCCGGCGGAGTCCCATGAATGGCCGTCAGCTCGCCCCCTTTATGGGAAGCTTTTGGTATGGAAGCCAGAAGTCCCTTCGTATAAGGATGTTCCGTCTGGTAAAACAGCTCACGCACATCAGCACTTTCCACCAGCTGGCCTCCATACATAACGGCAACCCGGTCCGCAATATTCGCTACAACTCCCAGATTATGGGTGATAATAATAATAGAGGTTTTAATTTTCTTCTGCAAGTCCTTCATCAGATCCAGAATCTGTGCCTGTATGGTTACGTCCAAAGCCGTGGTCGGTTCATCTGCGATCAAAATCTTTGGATCACAGGCCAAAGCCACTGCGATCACGACTCTTTGCCTCATGCCGCCGGAAAGCTGGTGAGGGTATTGGTCAAACCTTGTTTCCGGATTGGAAATTCCAACTAGAGAAATCAACTCAAGAGCCCGATTCTTCATCTGAACTTTAGTCATATCCTTCCGATGCTCTTTTAATACCTCTACAATCTGATTTCCTATGGTCATAGTAGGGTTTAAAGAGGTCATAGGATCCTGAAATATCATAGAAATATCCGATCCCCGTACCGTCTGCATCTGACGCTCGCTGTATTTGGAAAGATCCTTACCTTCCAGGAGCACACTGCCTCCAACGATCTTTCCATTCTTCGGAAGCAGGCCCATAATGCTTTTCACGGAAATGGATTTACCAGAGCCGGATTCTCCCACGATTGCCAAAGTTTCCTGCTCATCCAGATAAAAGCTAATCCCGCGCACCGCCTGTACTACGCCATGCTGTGTCTTTATATGTACCTGCAACTGATTGACTTCCAATAATCTGCTCATGACGTCTCACCTACTTTCTCATTCTTGGATCCAGAGCATCCCGCAAGCCGTCTCCAAGAATGCTGAAGCATACCATAATCAGGACGATCACGATTGCCGGGAAAATCAATACGTGGGGGAAATTGCGAAGCACCTGGTAACCGTTGTTGATCAAGACTCCTAAAGATGCTTTTGGTTCCTGCATGCCGATGCCGATAAAGCTTAAAAATGCCTCTGTAAATATGGCGGACGGAATGGTAAACATGGCATTGATGACAATGACTCCCACTGTATTGGGGATCAGATGTTTCCATATGATTCCGGTAGTACTGGTTCCCAGCACTCTGGCTGCCAGCACAAACTCCTGATTCTTAAGCTTTAATATGGATCCGCGGACCAGTCGTGCCATATTCACCCAGCCGGTAATGGAGAGAGCCACTACAATCGTCCAAATACCTGCCGGCATAACCATCATCAAAAGGATGACGATGATCAAATGAGGAATACCCACCAGTACTTCAATGATTCGCTGCATAACGGCATCCACTTTCCCGCCGGCCAAAGCAGAAACCGCTCCATAGGTCACTCCCAATGTTAAATCCAAAAGAGCTGCCACAAAGGCAATGAGAAGGGAAATGCGGGTACCCATCCATGTCCTGACCCAAAGGTCACGTCCGAACTGATCCGTTCCGAAGAGATGCTTCATGGAGGGAATCTGATAAATGATATCATAATTCGTTTCTTTATAAGAATATCTTGAAAACTCCGGTGCCAGTATTGCAAGAAGCCCGATTGCAATCAATGTAAACAGGCAAACAACTGCCGCCTTATTTTTTTTCAATCGAAGCCAGCCATCTTGAAGGGCTGTTAAATTGGGTCGGGCAATATGTTCTTTCTCCGATTCATCCACATATGCCTTTACAAATAATTCATCCATGCTTACCCCTCCTTACCGGCTGCCAGACGAATCCTGGGATCAATGAGGGAATAAGCGATATCAACGATCAGCACTACAAAAATATAGAAAGCGCTGTAAAAGATCGTGATTCCCATGATCGTGGAATAGTCATTAGCCTTTATACTGTCTACAAATAAGCTGCCGATTCCAGGGATGGTATAAATATTCTCAACAGCAAGGGAGCCTGTCAGCAGATTTACAACAATTGGCCCCAGAATCGTCACCACAGGGATGATCGAATTTCTTACCGCATGGCGCATGAGTACCTTCATTGGGCTAAGTCCCTTGGCTTTGGCAGTGACGATGTAATCCTGCTCCAACACCTCCAGCATCTCAGTCCGGATAAACCGGGCGATCATGGCTGTCGCAGAAAAGGACAAGGCAATGGACGGAAGCACCGAACATTTCCAGTCAGTCCAAAAACCAACGGGCAGGATTCCCCATTTTAAGGCCACGTAATACTGCAAAAGAGCCGCAGCTACAAAATTAGGTACAGAAACTCCAAGGACTGCTACGATCATAGTAAAATAGTCAATCCCGCTGTTATGTCTCCACGCCGCGATAATTCCCAATGTCAGGCCAACAGCCAGACCGATCAGGACCGCCTGAAGGCCAATTAATGCGGAGGGGCCGATCCTTCCTCCGATTACGGTAGATACCTTCTGTCCGGTATAGGTAAAGGATGTTCCGAAATCTCCATGCAGGATATTTCCCATATACTTTACGTATTGCCGGGGCACAGACTCATTCAGCCCATATTGCTCTAAAATGGCCTGCTGCTGCTGAACAGACATCATATTAAAGCGCTCCGCATCAAAAGGAGATCCTGGCAGCTTTTTCATCAGAAAAAAAGTAGCTGTTACAATGACCCATAATGTCAGCGCCAGATATATCAGTCGCTTGCAGATATATTTTATCATGCTGTGTCCTCCTTTGCATTCATATTCTCCTGAGATTTTAAAAAGAGCCGTCCTTTTTCAATTTTGAAAAGGGAAGGACGGCTCTTCTCATTTTCCGCATTCCGTATCAGGTCAAATCACTGTCCGCTGCGGCTTACTCAAAATAAGCGTATTTAAATTCCACATCCGGCCCGAACGGATGATTGATCAATCCTTTCACATTGGATTTTGTAAGGGTTGCAGAACCTCTATGGTACAAAGGTGCAACGATCACATCCTCATCAATTAGAAGATTCTCCGCCTGCAGCAACATATCCAGACGCTTGGCGTCATCGGTTTCAACTCTTGCGTCGCTAATCAGCTTATTATATTGTTCATTTTGATAGGAGCCGCGGTATGGAGTGCCGTTGGTCCATAAATCAAGGTATGTCATGGCATCATCATAATCGGCGCCCCATGCGGTAGATGCAAACATGTAATTATCGTTATCCATTAACTCATTTCTTGCCTGTACCGTCTTGGTATCGATTACGATATCAATGCCTAAATTCTTATTTAATTCGCTCTGTATGTAGGTTGCAACCGCTTTTGTCACAGAATCATCTCTTACCAGCAAAGTAAGGGTTGGTGTCTGTCCCAATTCCTTACAGCCCTCTTCCCAGTATTTCTTAGCCTGATCTGCATCAAATTGACAGATGTTTCCGTTTAAATCACGGAAGCTTTTGCTTTCGTTTCCATACATGCCTTCCGCAATCAGACCGGCACTTGGAGCAGAGCCATCGGCAAGAATTGCCTTAACTAAGGTCTCACGGTCAATGGCCATAGAAACAGCTCTGCGGATATTTTTGTTTGCCATAACCGGATTGCTCAAGGAGAACTGCAGATACTCGGTTCTGAACTCACTCTTAGAACTGAATTCCGGATTATTCTGATAAGCAGCTACGTTGGCAGAATCAAGAGCCACCTGGCTCAGTTCATCGGCCAGATAAGCATTAAGGGCTGCAGAAGCATCCTTCATTACTCTTACCTGAGCATTTTCAACCTTCACATTTGCAGCATCCCAGTATTTATCATTCTTTTTCAAGGTAGCCCCTACCGCCGGATCATAGCTGGTAATAACATATGGGCCGCAGTAAATCATATTCTCTGCGCTTAAACCATACTGGTCGCCTTTTGAGGTGACGTATGCTTCATTTAACGGGAAGAACTGGCAAAGAACAGTTAACCGGGAGAAATAAGGGGTAGGTGCTTTTAAAATCACCTGGAAGGTCTTGTCATCAAGGGCCTTTACTCCCACATCTTCTGCACTGGCTTTGCCTTCGTTATACTCAGCGCCGTTTACAATGTAGTCTGTCATAATGAAGCTGTAGCCATTGGTGGCCTCCGCACTCATCTGCTTTAACCAGGCAAATACAAAATCATTTGCTGTCAAAGGAGTTCCGTCACTCCATTGCAGACCGTCTCTCAAATGAAAGGTGTATGTAAGTTTATCATCGGAAACATCATAGCTTTCCGCGAGTGCAGGCTGCGCATCATGATTTTCATCCAGGCGAAGCAGTCCTTCAAATGCGTTATTGTTCACCTTTGATGACTGATTGTCAGAAGCCGCCCATTGTACCAGAGTTTTGATCTCAGCATTTGCATATACACTAAGCACCTGATCACCGGCTGCCGGAGCCTCCTTTTTGTCAGAAGCGGCTTCACTTGATTCCACACTTTGGGTAGATCCTCCGGTGGTGGGGCTGCTGGTTGACCCGGTAAAGCCACAACCTGTCAGGGTTCCTATAGCAAGACAGGCTACAGTGCCTAAAGCTAATACTCTTTTTTTCATTTTTCCCTCTCCTTTTGATATTGTTTTTCTTGTTTCGTCTTAATTCATCGGCATTTCGCCTATGAAATTATTTGAATTATACATAATTTTATTATTTATGTCAATATTTTTTATTATTTCATCCAGTTTTGAATTGTTTTAATTTTTCTTAGAAAATAATCCATATCCTAAGAGCCAATTCTGCAAGAATTTCAGCAAGGATTTCCTGAACACAGCAATTTGCTTTTTTCCCTGGAAAAATCCAGGAATGATACACAGGAGAAGGCATCTTCCTCTTCCGCTCTCATTGCTCGGTTGTAGATCTCCAATGCCTTCTCTACGGTAATCTCATCGTCATGATAATAATATAGAGTCGCTTGCGTAAGGGAAACTACCCGCTCTATTAACAGTCTTGCATCCTGGTTTTCAAATAATATTTCATTTAAGTTGTTTTTTGTGATCATCATACGCGAGTCTCCTTTCATATTAGAACAAATGTTCGTTTCGTGATTAAAAATTAAAACCACATCATTGTGATTTTCTAAAGAACCTCTATCTGGTATTGAATAATACGGCATCTGTTTTCTTAGTTAAGCCAACGGGCCTTTCGTCTGCCGTCTTATTTCTATTGGTTAAATGAAAAACTATATTCCAGTTTCTATATTTTCATATTTTTTGCTCAGTAAATGCCAGTTTATGGTAGGGTGCTATTTTAAAAGAAATATCTGATTATCAACATGTGGCGGTAATGCTTCGTGAACAGCATGCTTCAGTAGAGAAATTCTTTGATCATGAAGATGAAGAAAAACAGTTTTTTTCAGCAGATCTGACAATTAACAAATTCAGGAACAGCAGACATCCTTACGAATCACTTTGGGTTATTATGATTTCTGCATTTGCAGAAAGTCCTGTCATTGATACTGCAATGAGCTACCTTCTTTCGATGCTTTCGCTTAACCCGACGGCGTAAGTTCAGATTCCTTGCTGTATTAACGGAATACTTTTTCGTTTAATCCTTATGCATATTATAACACAGATATGCCGCAATTGAAAACATATGTTCTATTTTTATATCCAGGATTATCCGCCTGACAGCCGCTTTTTGGTGCGGGTGCCGGACGCCTTCAATCACCTGATTCTATTATTACAATTAAAAGTATTAAGAAGGGCACTGGATAATTATCCAATGCCCGATCTACTGCATATCTATAAAAACATCGTTATTTTAAAATATATCTGTCACCGAAGCCCTTTTTCTCAATAATACCATTTAATCCTTTCGAACTTTTGATGGAATACCTGTTTCCTTTTGAAAAAAAGCCAGATATATCCTCCAACTCAAAGTTTTCACCCAGAATATTTTTGGTCTTCAGTTTACCGGAAAATGTTTCCGTCAGCTCCCCCAAATCCTCATCGATAAACCCACTTTCCCGGTAAAGATGGGTTTTTGCACCTTTTGACTTAAAATAAAATTCCATAACATCCTTCCTCTCTGGTTCTTCTGTGATGATGATTTATTAATTCAAATCTAACTTCAGATATACTAAATTATCCATCGGACTGTTATTATACGATTCGATTTCATAAAATCCAAGTTTTTTATACAAACGTATCGCTCCCTCCAAAAAGGGAAGTGTGTCCAGCAGAATGCTTTTATAACCGATTTCTTTCGCATCATTAATAATTAGTTCCACCAGCTTATTTGCAATTTTATGTCCTCGGAATGCAGGTTTAACATACAATCTTTTCATTTCACAATTATCATCATCAATTTTTCTTAAACCAATGCAGCCGACTGCTTCATCTTCTACTTTTGCTAAATATAATCTACCATTTGGATGTGCGTATTTATCCGCCAAATGATCAAGTTCTGAATCGTAATTTTGGATTTTTAAATATTCAGCAAAATCAGGATCATTTTCAACCAACATATGAGTATACTCTAAAAACAATTCTTTAATTTCACTAATATTATCATAAGCGACTGTTATTTCTGTTTTCATATTTAAAAATTCCTTTCTATTTTCACTTATATATATGAAGAATACAGCAAATCTCAATAAATATCAATGTTAAGTTTCGTTTGTTAATTCGTAGTTTTTCATTTAGACTTAAGCTTGGTTAATAATCTTAGAAGCCTTCCTTACGTCTTAACTTACGTAAATCATTCCGCTTTACCGCACTGTCCCATTCAGCCTTTTGTCCTTCTGTCGTAAGCTTAAGTCCCGGCACTTTAACAGGAGTTCCCTCTTTATCAATTGCTACATATACCAGATAGGCACGGTTAATCGGTTTTCGTATTCCCGAAAGATCCTCGGAGTAGGTATCCACTCTTACTTCCATTGAAGTATTACCCACATAGGTTAATCTTCCTATCAGCACAATGGTGTCATTAATAAAGGCCCCAGCCTTGAATTGAAGATTATCTATTGCAGCTGTCGTAGTGTTACATTCAGCATGGCGTTTGGCAGTTATCGCGCCTACGACGTCAATCCACTCCAGAAGCTGCCCGCCAAAAAGTCTACCACTTCCATTGATGTGGGCAGGCATCAAAAGGTGAACCTGTTCTACCATGGATTCCTCTACTGTTTTTAATTCTTTCATTGGTTCTCCCTTCTTCTGCTGTTCAATCAAATTTATTGTTTATTACTTATATACTTTTTAATACTATAAATCCAGAGATGTTATAATGTCAACAGTTTAGATAAATGCTGCCTCAGACGAAAAGCCTACGAAAAGATTATATTCTCCGATTGCTCATCTGGTATTTAAATCCGAAACATTATTGAAGTTAATCATTTGGGCAACCGTTTTTCTATATAAACGCAAAAAAAATGAGAGAAGCCATATAAACGTTGGTTTACGTGACTTCTCTCACTAAAAAGGGGAGGATAAGTATTCACTCATCTTTGGTATAATCCTATTATGGCCTGATCCAGATGTTTTATTCATATAAAACAAAGATTATTTTTTCTTATATCGTTTCCCCAAAATATCTTTCCATTTTCTCGTTTAATCCTTTTAAATAAACCCTATTAAGGGAAAGCATGGTTTCTTCCTTTTTTCCCGGCTCCTTTTTTATCTTTTCTTCCAGGGCATCGACCTCTTCCTGACATTTGCTGATCTGGTCTCTCAGCATGGAACGGCTTGGCTTCTTCATCAGGGCCGGTAAATCAAGAGTTCTTATGAGGAAACGAGTCACAGCTTTCTCTGCATTTGCCTCATTCTCATAGATTCTATTAAAAAAATCACAGACAGCATGATAAATATTATGGTGCTGTTTGGCTGCTTCTTTGCCTCTGCTGCAAACTGAAAAACTTCCATCCCCTACTGTGAAACAGACCGCATCTGCCTTCTCCTTATCCAGGCTGAATTTACTTTTTTCAATTCCGTCCTGTTCCATCCCTTCATTTATGATATCAAAAATATACCATTTGAATTCGCTGATTTCAGCCGTTTTTTCAAGCGCTTCCAACCCACACCTTTTCGTATCTTCCATTCCTTCTCCTCTTTCCTGTATCCAATTATTTTTTAACACTTTTTCCAGAAAGCCAGCCTTTCTATTATATCGAATGTTTTCAATAACCTCAATCATAAAATAAAAACGAGCTGCAATAATATCCATGATCTGCTGTCCGTTTAAATATTTGTAAGCCTTTCAAACAGCGTGTTGACCTCGATCTGACCATATCCCCAGATATTGTTGGGATAAGTGGTCCCGGTGGTTCGCTGTGCTCCGCGTATAAGCAGGCGGTTTACGTCGTTTCCGGTAATATTGGTATAATTTCCCCTTGGAACCGCCCATTCAAAAACCATGGCGACAATTCCTGCTGCCTGAGCTGCCGCAGACCCGCTTCCTGTTATGCTGCCATATTGGTTTCCCGGAACTGCACAGGTAAGCTCAAATCCCGGTGCTGCAATATCTGGTTTAACAAATCCTGTTCTTGTATAGCCTCTTCCGGATTCAGGCAGTACGGTATCATTAAACTGATTATAAGCGGTAACTGTCAGGGGGTTGGTTGCATTTGCCGGTGAAGTTATGGTAGTATCCGGATTGGAATTAACAAAAAAGGTGTCTTCTGAAATCAATTGTCCTGACGGCAGCCATGCATGAAAAGAAAATGGTCCGTTATCAAGGTTCACCACCCGAATGTTCCAAATTCCTGGCAGGGGATCCTGAAAACGCATCAATATGAGCTGGTCCCCGGTCTCTTCTTCAAAAATATAATTATTCACCCATATGACGCTTGGGTTAAATACGAAGGCAAATCTTCTGCATTCTCCCAGGGCCGGAAAAACCTGCCCCGTTGTCTCTCTGTTTGGAGCGGTTATTTCAATTGACAGCCTGGCCGGAGCAAACGGCCATAACTCAATAGCAAACAATTTGTCATTTTCCCCGACTCTTAATTCAAAACTATTCTGGTAAGGTTCTGCTGTGGTGCTGTTAAAGTAATGTCTGCGTTTGTTTGCTTCATTACCGGTGCTTATGGTTATCCCTATATGCGGCTGCTGCGCCAAATAATTGGTAATGAAGCTGGTCGCACCCCGTCCGTCATGGCTTGACTGGTTTGTTCCCATTGCAATGCATATGGTAATTGGACGGTTCAGTCTTTGAGCAACGGTAGTCACATAACTGATCCCAATGATTAAATCTGACTCCTGATAGCACTCAGCATCTGGAGGTGCAAAAAATATTTTTTTCAAATTGCTCTTTGCCTGCTTCAATTTTACAACCAGAATGTCGGATTCCGGTACAACACCGCTGAACGCCTGCTCCAGGCTCGGTTTTCCTGCAATTACACTTGCAATAGCCGTACCATGACCATTGGTATCCACAGAAGGAACTATGGATAAGGGATTTTCCGACTTAAGTGCAACATTGATATACTCCCTGGTGTATTCGGTGCCGTATGTAAATCCCTCCGGCGGTGCGCCCTCCTGAATGGTCTGGTCCCATATGGAAAGAATGCGGGTCGTTCCGTCATTATATAAAAACGCCTGATGCCGGTAATCAATTCCGGTATCTATAACCGCAACAATCACTCCCCGGCCAAATAAAGCCAGATAAGGATTTCTCTGAACCGTTCCGATACCGGATTTTTCAAGGCTGACGGTGGAGCTCAAGGTCAACAGAGAAGGAAATGCATTATAAGGAAAAACTCCCAAGTCGCAGGGATTCGCTGAATCAACAGGGATATGAGCCAAAGAATGCCTTAAATCCATAGGTGTTATATTATCTCCGGTATCATATGTGGGAATCATTATATTACTGATGATCAAGTCATAATAATTATCATCCAATATTTTTTGCATGATCAGGCCTCCCTGTCTATACTACTGGCACATATGATATATTTTATGCAACCGGACCTCTATTATGAGTATAAGAAAATAAGGGGCGTCACCTGCAGGCAGGCAGCGCTCATATCAGTAGCATTGCTGCATAAAATATACTATATGTTCTATAACCAGATCTTATCAGGGAGATTTAATTATGGAGAAAATACTGGACAATAATTATTACGACATGATTATAAGTAATTTATTAGTTCCTACCTATGGTGTCAGTGATGATGTTACATTGCTGAATGACAGGTTTTCCCTGCTGCATATAACCAAAAATAATATGCAGCCATGTGATCTCGGCCAAAATCCTTACCATGCTTTTCCAACTCTTTATACCATTTCTGCTGATGTAGCACCTCCAACACCCGGCATGGCAAGCGTCACACCAATAAATGATTATTCCTTATATGGGCAAGGAGTGATTATCGGCATCGTAGACACCGGAATTGATTACCGGCATCCTGCTTTCATGAATAAGGATAAAACAACACGGATCCTTTCCATTTGGGACCAGACCATACAGGCTGGGCCGCCTCCCAATGGGTTTACTTTCGGTACGGAATATACCAAAGCTGCCATAAATGATGCATTGCAATATGAAAACCCACTTTCCGCTGTTCCTTCCACTGATACAATTGGCCACGGTACAGCCATAGCAAGTATCGCTGCAGGCTCTCCAGACACTACGAACACGTTTAGCGGCGTTGTTCCAAATTCAGAGTTGGTTGTTGTGAAATTAAAAGAAGCCAAGTCAAATCTTAAAATGATTTATTCTGTTCCGGAAGACAAACTATGTTATCAGGAATCAGATATTGTTCTTGGAGTACGCTATTTAATTTCCGTAGGTCAGCGCTTAAAACGTCCTATTGTAATATGCATCGCTTTAAGCAGCAGCCAGGGAAGCCACGATGGCAGGGGAGTTTTAAGCACCTACCTTGAGAGCCTGGTTCAACATCCTGATGTGGATGTCAGCATATCAGCAGGAAACCAGGGAAACAGCGGCAGGCACTATTTTAACAGAACCATATCTGCGCCCCACTTTAATGATTTCCAGTTGAATATAGCAGGAAGTGACAAGCAGTTTTCAATGGAAATCTGGGCACACATTCCAGGACGGCTTTCTATTGAAATTTCCGCACCTGACCGGGAAAAGGTCTCGTCGATCAATCCTTCCTTCAATGATTGCCATAAGTATGTTTTCCAGAACAGCCAGAGCATCTTATGGGTGAATAATATGATTTTTGAAAGGGAAAGCGGCGACCAGCTGATATTATTGCGGTTTGAGAATCCCCTTTCCGGTATTTGGTACTTCCGTGTCCAAAACATAGAAAATGAACCTTTTACTATTAATTCCTGGCTCCCCAGCGGAGACTTAATATCAGATGGGACCTTTTTTTTAAATTCCGATCCGGATATCACCATAACCTCTCCCGGAAACTCCAGACGTACCTTAACCGCTGCCGCCTATAATCAGATAACCTCTAATATCTTAGATGAATCAGGAAGAGGTTTCACAAGAAGCGGCTATGTCAAACCTGATATTGCAGCTCCAGGCTATCAGATACCTTGTGCGGTTTCTGAAAATCAATACGGGACCTTAACAGGCGCTGGCGCTTCAGCCGCCATTGCAGCGGGTGCAGCTGCCATCATCTTTGAATGGACTCAGAACAAAGGCAACTTTACTTATATTACAGGCGAACAAGTCAACCGTATAATAATAAGAGGAGCGCAACGAAATCCTGCCTACAGCTATCCCAACAATATATGGGGATTTGGGCAATTGGATGTAAACCGTGTATTCGGACTATTTTCCTCGATCATGTAATTTACTGATCTGGCAACCCGGTTTTCTATTCCTTTAATCTTCCTGTACTGTTTCAGGCTGTACAGGAAGTTGGCTTGTACAATTGGGGCAGCGGGTAGCGTTTCCATTGATACGGGTAAAGCAAAATGGGCACTCCTTGTCCGTAGAAGCAGCCGGTTCCGCCTGCTGCTTTTTCCCCCGCAGAGTATTAATCACTTTTATCATCATGAAAATAACAGAAGCCATAATTAAAAAGTTGATTACTGCCGTGATAAAGGAACCATAAGCAAATACCGGACCAAGTTCTTGTGCAGCTGAAAGTGTGGAAACATCCGCACCAGCCTGAGCAGCATATAGAGGAACAAATTTATTGGAGAAGTCCACTCCTCCGGTAATCACTCCGATCAAAGGCGATATAATATCCTTTACCAGGGAATTGACGATCGTCTGAAAAGCAGCACCGATAATCACACCAACTGCCAGGTCCACCACATTCCCGCGTAAAACAAATTCTTTAAACTCAGCTATAATACCTTTTTTATTTCCCATAGACATGCATCCTCTCTTAAAGATTTATGAAACCTATTGGTTAACTTTGGAATTATCATATCATGAAAAAGCTGATTCTGCAATTCATGATACTAAAACTACCGGTTGGATGAATATAAAAAAGCGGGTCCGGAATACCGGATACCCGCTCATCTTGCTATCAGCCTCGCCTATCTTTTGCCCCTGCAGCATGGATCGTTGCAGCCATCTCTGAAACCTTCACAATATGCCTCCCTTTTTGCTTCAGCACAAGGATCAACATTACAATTGTTACGGCATCTATTATTACAGCAATTATTCCGGTTGCAGCAAGTATTGTTACAGTTGCAGCCACCAGACCAAGAATTAGAACATCCCATATCATATACCTCATTTCATTATGATACTATATTGTATGGGGCGGCCAGACAAGATGTGAATCATACGAATAAATTCGGATTCTCTCAATAATAATTCCCTGATAATATTGATTTTACGGCATTCTCAATTTCCTCATAACCGGTACATCTGCATAGATTAGATTGTAACCATTCCTCTATGGTTTGATCATCCGCATCTGGCTTGTGCATGGCCAGTGCATGGCAAACCATCAGGAAGCCGGAAGTACAATAACCGCACTGAAACCCCCAGTTTCTAATAAATGCATCTTGTATCGGAGCGTTCTTAAGCCCTTCCACGGTTGTGATCCTATGACCGACCGCCTCCACCGCCAGCATCAGGCAGGATTTGACCGGCATGTCGTCAATCAATACCGTGCAGGCGCCGCAATCTCCGTTCTCACAGCCGCTTTTGGCTCCGGTTAATGACAATTCCTCGCGAAGAACATGAAGCAGAGTATAGGACGGCTTAACCATAACGGCTTTATCTTCACCATTTACATTAAGAACTATAATACTATTACCTGATAAATGCATACAATCCCTCAATTCCTGAAAGGATCATCCGATCTTTTCAAAATTATGAAACATATCCTGAAGCAAGCTTTCTAATACGAATTCTCTATACTCCCTGCTTCCTGACAAATCGCCTTTACAATCACTATGGGCTAAATTTATAATTTTTTTGATCTTCTGTTCCATGTTGTATAATTTATGATTAATGATCCTTTCGGATAAAATAATTGGATAATCGCCATATCCGGTAATCGCCGTTTTTATGGCCTTATTGTTTTTCGATGCCACCATGGTGATCAATGGATAATCTATTTTCTCCTGCTTTGTCCTTTTTACATGATTGTAAGGGTAACTTAAATCATTTTCTTCGATCAATATGGATACCAGAAATTCTCCTTTTCTAAGCTGCAGCTTTCCATTGAATGCCTTTGAAAAAGGCAATTCAGCTAAACCGCTCCGTGTCATTACCTGAAGGGTGCAATCACTTATCATTAACGGTAAGGCTGCTTCACGGTACTTAATAGTGCCGGCCAGATTGCCGCCTATGGTGATCTTCCCCTGAATCGTATGGTCTGCAATTCTTTTTATGGTTTTGGACAATAAGGGATATGCATTGTATTCCGCAATGTTTGTAAGGGTTTGCGCGGCTCCAATCCTGAATTTCCCGCCGCTCACCTCAAGCTGGCTGCATTCGGGTATTCCTTTTAAATCAATGACCGAATCAAATTCTATCCCCCCTACCCTGGCCATACTGATAATTTCTGTTCCTCCCCCATAATAAAGAGGTTTTTTATTATTAATAAGCAGGTCTTGATAGTACTTAAATGCTTCATCCATGCTTTCTGGTTTAAAATAATCAAAATCAAAAGGAATCATCGTTTCATCCTTTCCCTCCATATGAATTCAGGCGTGATGGGAAGCCGGTTTACATCAATATGAGCTGCCAATGATATAGCGTTAGCCAATGCGGCAGGTATTCCAATAATGCCGTGCTCTGCAATACCTCTGGCCCCAAAGGGCGCATCAATTTGAGGGGTTTCTACAAAATCAACCACATATTCCGGATTTTCACCATATCGGATCATTTTATAGGTGCGAAAGCTTGTATCTTCTACAATTCCATCTTCATTATAGACAAAATCCTCACTGGTACCAAGTCCCAGTCCCATACACATACCGCCTATAACCACACCTCTTGCAGTCATAGGATTTATGACCTTGCCCGCGTCAATCACAGTAACCGCTTTTAGCAGCCGGTAGGTGTGAAGCCTGGTATCATATTCAATTTCAACGGCCTGGGCTCCTACCGTCCAGCTCCGGCCGGGTGTTCCCCGCCCCGATGCCTCATTAAGGGGGGTCAGATGATTCATGACATAGCTGCCCCGTCCAATCACAGGCCCTTTGAGAGAATTGCCGTTAGAAAATTTGTAACCTTTTACCAGGTCCTCGAACATGACATAAAGCTCAGGATCATGTTTTACATATATCATTTTATTCTCAAAGTCCAGGTCTTCCGCCGGGTACCGCAGGGCAATGGATGCAAGACTCATCAGCTGGGATATGGCATCATCTGCCGCATTCAATACAGCCCGACCAACGAAAAAAGTTGTCATACTGGCAACGGTTTTCCATAAATACGGAGTTGACTGGGTATTTACATCCAGCTTTACATAAACGTCATTGACACTGATTCTCATTTTTTCCGCTAATATCTGCGCTGCCGTTGTCTTCATTCCGGGCCCTATCTCCGCAGCCCCGCAATCAAGATTTATGCTTCCGTCAGAATTAAAGGTTAAAACAGCGCTTGCGCCTGCATCTGTGGGGGTATCAGAGGTTTTGATCAGGCAGCTGATCCCCTTTGCTCTGACTAAACCGTTCTCTTCTGCGATGCGGGCACCTTCCTCCCAGTTAATGACTTTTTTCAGCCTCTCAAGGCATTTTGCTGCATTCCCTGTATTGCTGGCGGTGACTTTGACTTGGGTGGGAGTTAGATCGCCGGCTTGAACCAGGTTTATCAGCCTTAGCTGAAAAGGATCCAGCCCTGTTTCGAAAGCCAGTTTATCCATCATTCTTTCAAGGCAAAAGGTATGTGCCTCATGACCGAACCCACGGAAAGAGGTTATATAGGGATGGTTAGTATAAACACTGTAGCAATCGCATTGAATATTTGGTATCCGGTAGGGCCCGGCACACTCCGCTGCGATTGCTTTCGTTATCTTAGGAGAAATGTCAGAGTAAGCACCGGTATCTATCTGGAATGTCATTTCAGCCGCCATGATCTGTCCGCTTTTTTTCGCTCCGATCCTTATGGTTCCTTCCAACCCCAAATGGCATGGAGAAGTGACCATATCTTCTTCTCTAGTATTTGCCAGGTTGATCCATTTTCCTTTAACATTCATCGCCGCAATTACTGCAAGCACCTCTGGCTGTATACATGCCTTTCCTCCAAATGCACCGCCAACGAATGGAACCTGGACTACAATCTTTCCCTCCGGAATATTAAGATATTTGCAGATTGATTCCTTGACCTCATATGGAGCTTGGGAAGATGTCTTGATCTTTACACTGCCATCCGGCATGAACATACAGTGAACCGCTCTTGTTTCCATGGCGGCGTGATCAGACTGGGGCAGTGAAAAACTGCCCTCTACAACAACTTCACTATCCATCCAGCCTTTTTGCATATCGCCTTTTCTGATTTTTTGATGATGGCAGATATTGGTTCCCTTTATAGGATAGACTTCCTCCGTAGCTTTTGTATATAGCATGATAGACTCATGTATGATCACAGGATTCCTTTTGAATGCCTCTTTTATGGAATTCACAACCGGTAAAGGCTTATATTCTACAAGTATTTTTCTCACAGCCGCCTTTGCCTGCATTTCATCATCTGCAACAACGATGGCAACCGGTTCCCCGTAGTAACGTACTTTATCTCTGGCTAAGGGAGGTCTGTCCTGAAGCATGGATCCGCAGATAACCTGATGGTCTTTTGCAGTAATGACCGCTTTTACCCCCGGCATAGCAGAAGCTTCCCTGGTATCTATGGATATGATCTGGGCATGAGCATGAACACTTGTTAATAATCTGGCGTAGAGCATCGGCGAATCTGTTATATCATTTGTATATTGGGCTGCGCCTGTTACTTTATCTTTTGCTTCTTTCCTTACCGTGTTTTTTCCCAGCTGGGTTTCCATTGACTGCCTCCTGCAAAATTCTACCTGCTGATTAATACATGATCACCGTTTTTCAGCTGAACCACATCCGCCCGAAGAGCTTTTCCTAAATCAGTCAGACATATTTCCCGCTCCTTGGAATCCGGGATATAAAGGGTCAAAGGATCACCTGATATGATTCTTTCTTTGTTATCTGTTATATAAACCATTATCTCCGGATTACTTTTCCCCATTGATATTTCCTCCTATATCTATATCCATAATTGTAGTGATTTTTCTGCTGCTTTCCAGTACTGGCGTCTTTTTAATTACGTCTATGATGGCATCAGGATCACGGATTATTGGAACAAAAGCCAATAACAACGCTCCATTTTTATAATTTTTCCGGGTAAAACTGTACCGTTTTACGCCAAAGGTCCGGGTAGCCTCAAAAAGCATGGCCTGCCTCTGCCCATAATTCTCAACCGTGATTCTGAATTTATCATTTTTGGGCTCTATAACAATGCCGATCCCTTCTTTTAAAAACAAATCCCGGCTTCTCTCAGTTCCCAGTACATTGGTAACATACATGCCATTTACAAACAGATCTGAATGGTCTATTGTTATTTTTCCTTCCCTTATGTTGCAGATGTCACCGATGCATTTGCCTTTTGTTATTCTTGTCAGGAAATAAATCATACCAAAACCGCTGGCTGCGGCACCTATCATGTTTATGACCAAACTGTCAACAGATACAATACTTAAAACCAATACTACAAACAGGGAAGTAAGCAGGGATAAATAATTTCTGGATTCATAGGTTTTGGCAATGCCATCAATATAGGCAGCTCCTCTTTTTGAATATTCCGTTTTTTCCAGATCCTCAAGGCTTTCTTTTTCTGTTTTTCTCACATCACGGAAGTGCTGGATGGCTAAGGCAATAAAAGTTACGGCCGTAAATTCTTTATTTAACAGGGAGGGAATTGCAACAGCCCCCAGAGAAGAAGCCAGAATGCCTATCACAATGTTAATGAAGCCACCGGTAGGATAACTGGGATTTTGACGGGTATCAATACGAAGTGTAATAGCCCGCGCAATAGTACCCATTACGATACCGCACAAAATGATGAAAAGATCGTGAAATGCCAGTGTTTTTTCCATATTTTTATCATGGTATCACTCGTGAAACCATATTTCTCCAATCCTTATTTTGGTCTATTATCTCCTTTTTGTCTTACAATATGCAAAAAACCAGCGGCGGCTTTGAAATGGGAATTCAAAGCCGCCGCTGGTTTCCATATGAGAGAAACTGCTGCTTTTTATGAGCAGGCTATTTTAAATGAGACTGTTTCACAATGGTTTCTACCGTAATATTCATCTTTTTCTTTCGGGCCTCATCCTTTAGAAGAATCAGACAAAGAAGATCGATCGTATAAAGAGTAGATAACTGACTGTTTACAAACCTTTCCTGATCAACAAACAAAGGATTTACTACGGGAAAACAAAAATCAGCGCACTGTGCGATCGTGCTGTTGGTAAAACTGGTCAGACCTATGAGCTTTGCTCCATTTTGTTTTGCCGCCCTGACAGCATTGATTACTTCCGCGGTTTCACCGGATATGGAAATTGCAATTACCAGATCACCGGGGCCTAAAATTGAGCTGTATATTACCATCAAATGAGAATCTGTTACGCTCTGTACATGAAATCCCATACGTGACAGGCGGAGCATGGTTTCACAGGCAGTGAGCCCCGATGATCCCACTCCGAATATATAGATATTTCCTGCCGCTGCAATCTGGTCTGCCAGGTACTCCAATGCTTTTCTATCTATCATCTGGTTGGAATGTTCAATTACGGTCTTATAAAAATCATAAACCTGAGAAACAAGATCATCTGAGTGAGCAATCTTGTTTCCTGCCCCTGCGCTGCCAAGCTGGATTTTCAGTTCTGCAAAAGACTTTTGTCCTACCTTTTTGCAGAAACGGGTAATTGTGCCGTCAGAAACTCCCACGGTAGCTGCAAGAACAGAGATATTCATATTCCGAATATTATTGCCTTCCTTCAAAATGTAATCAGCGATACTTCGTTCTTTATCAGTAAACGTATTATATTTCTTTTGAATTGATGAAAGAATATCCATATTGTACCTCTTATACTTTCGTCTTTAATTTGTGAAAAACTGAACCCATATTAATAAAGTGTTCTTATTATATCACCTTTTAATAAAAACGAAAAGATTTTAGAGGAAACAGGAAGGGATGAATTTTTTTAATTAAAAACCTTTGATACTGCCTCAGCAAATCCGCGTGTGATGCATTGGGGGCGTGTAATTGCAGTTCCCACAACGACTGCGTAAGCTCCTGATTCAATCGCCTTTGCTGCCTGATTCGGGGTGCTGAAATTTCCTTCTGCAATTACTGGGTGTTTACATTTCGCAATCAAAGACTGAAGCACCTGAAATTTATCCAGACCTTGAGACTGAGGCGTATATCCCAGCAATGTCAGACCCACAAAATCAAAACCAATCTCGTCAGCACGCAGCCCCTCTTCTTCCGTTGAAATGTCAGCCATAAATTTTTGATGAGGATATTTTTCATGTAGCTTATATAAAAAATCCACATCCTGATTTATGGTAGCATCTACGGCGACTACATCAACACCGGTCCGAACCAGTGCATCTACTTCTGCAAATGTGGGTGTGATGTAAGGTTTGCCTTCCTCATATACCTTTTTGATAATCCCGATAATCGGAAGATCCACATGTTTCTTGATTTCTTCAATATCTTCCACGCTGTTTGCGCGAATACCGACTGCGCCTCCTTCTTTTGCTGCCAGAGCCATACGCCCCATGATAAATGAACTGTGCAGGGGTTCCTCCGGAAGCGCCTGACAGGATACAATTAAACCTCTATTCATAAGTATTACATCTCCCTAATCTTCGCCAATTATGTCGTTTATTTTTGATTTTATCAGATCTGCTTTCGCTCCAAATATTGCTTGAATACCACCTTTTACTTCCAATACGGCCGTTGCGCCTTCCCGTTTTATGGCCTCTTTGTCAACCTTGGTAATATCCTTTACCGCTACACGCAGACGGGTGATACAAGCATCACAATCTTCGATATTTTCCTTACCGCCCAGAGCCGCTAGTACTCGAACCGCCGTTTCAGCGATTGTACCCTTTGTCTCTACATTTACCTCATCTTCTTCTCCTGCCTCGCGGCCTGGAGTCGGAATGTTAAACTTTGTGATCAGGAAACGGAACAGCACATAATACAGAACCGCCCAGAATACTCCCACCACTACCACATAAATCCAGTGAGTCCTTGCATTGCCCTGCAGGACTCCAAATAAGGTAAAATCAATGATTCCGCCGGAAAATGTGTTGCCGATACGAACGCTTAAAAGATCGGCAATCGCAAAAGAGAGACCATCTAAAAATGCGTGAATCACATACAGCCAAGGAGCTACAAACAGAAACATGAATTCAATGGGTTCTGTAATACCGGTTAAAAATGATGTAAGGGCTGCCGAGAAGAATAAACCGAATACTAATTTACGGCGTTTTTGGGGAACACAGTGATACATTGCAAGGCATGCAGCAGGTAAGCCAAAAATCATCGTATCAAAACGGCCTGCAAAGAACCGTGTACCCTCGGTATACATTCCTGTAAAATTAGGATCAGCCAGCTGGGCAAAGAATATCTTTTGAGCACCTGCAATCTCCTGGCCCGCCACAGTAGCAACTCCCCCCAATTCCGTATACCAGAACATAGGGTAAATCATATGATGCAGACCCACTGCTCCGCAAAGCCTCATCAAAAATCCATACAGGAAAGTTCCAAAAACTCCCATACTTGCAATGGTCTGACCGCTGGAGATCAACAATGACTGAAAAGGAGGCCAGATCAGGAAAAATATTACACCGATAAAAATTGCTGCAAAAGAGGATATAATCGGTATAAAACGTGATCCTCCGAAAAATCCAAGAAACGGAGGCAGCTGTATATCGCGGTACCGGTTATGAAAATAGGTAACCATACAACCAATAACAATAGAGCCTACGACTCCGGTATCTATTGTGTTTCCATCCGGTTTAAAGACTGACAGCAGTGCACCAATCGATGCATTCATAACAAGAAACGCAACCGCAGCTGCCAGACCCGCCGTTCCTTTATCTTTTTTTGCAAGCCCCACTGCCAGACCAATACACATGATTAACGACAGATTTCCAAACACCACTTCCCCAGCCTTGCTCATAACAGTAAATATTGCCTGCAGAGCAAAAATGTTCAAAAATGGATAGGCTGCGATCGTGTTTGGATTGGACATTGCCCCACCGATTCCTAACAGGAGACCTGCTGCCGGAAGAATGGCAATCGGTAACATAAATGCCTTACCTAATTTTTGAAGCTGCTTAAACATAAAATATACCTCCTCCTTGGGCGCACATTGTACAAGTAATGTATCAATATGCATTTCTTTTTGGTTAATTTCATTATATTTTATAAAATAATTTTAGTCAATCCTTTTTTAATAATAATTATTTTAATAAAACATAAATAATAATCCGAGTGCTTCAACAGGTATTGCAGCAGTTAAGGGTATTATGTGATATGTTGCAAGAACAATGGTATGTGGGAAAACTGGCTGGAAATAGCCATTTACGATACTGCTCCATGAATATAAAGCAGTGGAAAAATGTGTTATTTACCGGGGCCATCGCCCCGGCTTTTAATAAGCATAAGATTTAGTATAAACTATTGCCTGATTTTACCTTCTTTATAGTGTTTACGGCACAATGAAATGTATTTATCATTTGCCCCCATTAATATTTGCTGTCCTTCTCTGATTACATTTCCATCTTTATCAATCCTGGCATTCATATTGGCACTATTCCCGCACCAGCAGACCGTCTTAAGTTCCTCAATTTCATCTGCCAGTTCCATCAAACGTTTGGATCCGGGAAAAAGGTGGGATGTAAAATCCGTTCTAAGGCCATAACAGAAAACTGAAATATCGTATTCATCTACAATCTTAGAAAGCTGTTCAATATCATTTTCAGAAAGAAATTGTACCTCATCCACAATGATCGCATCCAATTCTTTGATTGAATTATAATCCTCATATTTGAATTCAGACCATAAAATGCAATCTGCTTCCAGCCCGATTCTTGATCTGATTTTCGTTTTTTCGTCCCTGGTTTCTAAATCAGGTTTTATTAATAAAACGTTTTTTCCCTTTTCTAAAAAGTTATATCTTGTCATTAGTGCGTTAGCCGTCTTAGAACTTCCCATTGCACCATATCTGAAAAACAATTTACCCATTTATTTCTCCTTTACTGTAAATAAAATATATCCATGATCCATAATAATTTAACATAATATCATGAAACACTTTTAGCAACAGGAACTCAAAAGCTACGAATCCTATATTATCTTAGCACCATTTTACTATTAGTCAATCGTATATTCGCAATCCACTTCGCTGCTTGATTAGGTTAAATTGATATTTAAACACTTAACTTATACAGGTAATGCAGCATCTCACCGTTGTAGTATGTTGTATAAAACTCTTTGACCTTATTCATGCCATTTCGCTCAGCAATTTTTATCGAAGCTGAATTATCCGATTTGATGACTGAATAGATTTCTTTTTCTTTCAAAACTTCAAATACATATCTTATTATTTCTGCTGTAATTTCACCCGCATATCCTTGTTTCCAGAACTTCTTTTTGAGTAGATATCCAAGCTCAAGAACCAATTCTCCTTCTACGTTTTGATATGATAAACCAGCATTTCCTATGAATTCATCAGACTCCTTTAAAGATATTCCCCACAGCCCAAAACCATATTTCCGATAGCGGTCGATATTTCGATCGAGCCATACTTGAACGTCTTCATCGGTAAATTGGTGCTCGTATGCATACATAACCTCATCATCCTGCAACATAGAAGCTAAGTTTACAAAATCGTTTTGCGTCATTTCTTTAGCCTTTAATCTTTTAGTTTCTAAGATCATACGTTCCCTCCAATATATACACTTCAATATTTATTTTACCGGAAAAACTAAGCGGGTGACTTACTTGATGAGATTAAATTGTTAAAAAAACTACTAACTTAATTACTGATAGCTAGTAGTTTCCTATACATAATCTATTTATTGGCTCGGTAATACGCTCATTTTGAGTTGTTTAGCAAATTTCATGAATCAAATAAAACTATAACATTCCCCAAAGCAAATTAAACCTATTATAACCACCTTAGTGATTTGTTTCGGAGTTTGATATAAGATAAATAATATACCTGCCCATAAAAATAATTCTAAGATATATTTAATGTCAAGATACCAAAGACCACAGACAAATGTTTGTCTGGTCATAAACATTAAAATTGAAGCTGCAATAATAATTGAAATAATCCTCTCTCCTTTTGCATACCAACAAATAAAAGCCATAAGAGGGGAAAGGAATGTCATTGCAACCCAAATCATCATATAGGATCTTGGAAAAAAACCGGCTTTTTCGATAGGGTTCCTAATATAATTCCTGCAAGCAGAATTGCAAATGAACTACTTAATTACAGTTATTTAGCCAATCATGAAAATGCAAATCAAACAATGGTTTATTTTCTATTTGCAGATTATGCCCTGCTTTATCAAGACACAGGAAGGTCAAACGCGGTAAATGCTTTACTAATCCCCATGTATCTTCATAACCAACACAATTATCCTGTTTTCCTGTTAATACAACAATAGGTTTGTTGAAGTTTATATCTTTTAACGATGCTTCAAAAGAAAAACCATATCCATCTTTTTGGTATGTATTAACGAAATCTATGTCAGCATCTTTTAGACCAGGCATGATTTCGCTTTTATATCTTTCCCATGTTTTAGTTGTAGCAACAACCGCATAATCCATAAAATCCTGAAATTCATCTTTCTCACTAGCTTCAGGTTTTAAATCCTGCTCTATAACAAGAATTTCTTTTTGCGCACGATTACGGTTTTCATGTTTACTTATTACACAAGGACACAATAAGAATACCCCACTGATATTTAGATTCGCTTTTGACATCAGCCCCAATGATAAATACCCGCCATAAGACTGGCCAACTAATAAAAAGCTTTCATCTTTAATGACCTCTTTTATAAAATTAATCACAAAAGTTAACATATCATCTGCATTTTTTATACCCGGATTCATCTCTGAACTGCCAAATCCTGGCAAATCAATATAAATCCTGCGATAATGATCCAAAGACTCCATGATAGGTTCAACACACCCGAGCATTGTTCTATGATCCTCTGGAAACCCATGAATACAAAGGATTGGTTTTCCCGAACCAATTTCTTTATAGTAAACAGAATGATTATCTATCTTACATATCATAATTGTTTCATACCTCTCATTCCTATAAGTCTTCCGATCATACGCTTTTGCAATTTATAACAGCGGAACAAGGCATTTCAGCAGATGAATGCGATATATGAGATTGCAGTTAAATTCCGTTTCTTTTTTACTCAGCACTCACCCTTGTCACCACCATGTCTTTCACTACGGCTGGTTCCAATTCTAAAGCTACCGCAAGTTCACCGTAAAGCAGATCTTCTGCCATCTTAAAATAGAATTCATCCTTTGCCGAATTTTTCTTACCTTCTACCAGCCCCTTCTGTTTCCTTAAATATAGTGTTTTGATGATCTGAAGCCAGCCTGAACACTCATTTTTCATCATGATATCCTTATAGCTTCCTTCCCGTTGCCTTTCGTCAAGCACCCACGTGGTTGGAGTATCGGGAATCAGATTAATCAGCTCTATGGCCTCTTCTCTGGTAGATACTTCTCTCATGGGTGCTTTTAGATTGTCTACGGGCGTATAAACAACACATTGCTGTGCCTCATAAAGAGGTTTCAGCGTATAGTAAAGGCGGTCCTCATCCACTGCGGACATGTTAAGGCTCCCTATCGCCTCTACCCTGCATATTCCATGGGTTCCGAATACTACTAGATCATTTACCTGAAACATAATTATTCCTCCTGCCTGAATGCCAACACTTTGATACATAAGTTACGATTTCTATATCTTAAGTCTAACACTTTAAAAATTTTTTGTCAGTGTTTTTTATTTATTTAAATATTTTCGTGAAATTTAGCCAGAGAACACCTTGCTATTACTTGTGGAAATTGTATAAAAATAATTAGAAAACGCCCCAAAATTCAGACATTTGTAAGTGTGCTGCTTTTGGAGCGTTGAAAGAATATTTTATTATCCTGAAATAACTTACTGTTTCTGCGCTGCCAGCTTAACAGCTGCACTGGCACCCACACGGCTGCATCCAGCTTCAATGAAAGCCCTTAAATCCTCAAGGGTTCTGACCCCGCCGGCCGCTTTTATCTTTACATCGGGACCGATGTGCTTTTTAAATAACTCTATATCTTCAAGAGTCGCACCCCCGGTACCGAATCCGGTGGAAGTCTTAATATAGTCAGCTCCGGCTTCCGTAACTGCCTTGCACATAGCGATCTTCTCTTCCTCTGTAAGATAACAGGCCTCGATGATGACCTTTAAGATGTTTTCGCCGGTTGCTCTTTTCAGTTCTGCGATTTCCTTTTCTACCTTGTCGTAGTCTCCATTTTTCACATCGCTGATATTTACTACCATATCCACCTCAGAAGCTCCGTCTTCAATGGCTTTTTTTGTCTCAAGGACCTTTGATTCTGTCACACTGTAGCCCAGAGGAAATCCGACCACGGTACAGATATTAAGGCCTGGAAATTGTTCATGTACCCGGCTGATATAGCATGGTGGGATGCACACGGAAGCGGTTTTATATTCCACAGCTTCCTTACAAAGCTCCTCAATGTCCTCCCAAGTAGCAAACGCCTTTAACTGTGTGTGGTCTACGTAGCTTAACATTTCTAAATCTGTCATTATTTTTTCCTACCTTTCTATTCTTTCAGGCGTTTTACGCCTTCTTTGGTAACGCTGGCATAAATTAAGGGTTCTGCCTCCGGCTTTTGACTGCTTATGGAGACTGCCTTTAAAAATTCCTCTTCTGAAGCCGCAAACAGATCATCCTTTGAGGCATAAAGCACGGCAATGGTCTCTCCCTCTTCCACCTTCTGGCCTACCTTTTTCTTAAGGGCGATTCCAGCCGTATAATCAATCACGCTTTCCTTCGTAACTCTGCCGGCTCCTAAAAGCGAAGATGCAATCCCGCACTGCTCTGTATTCATATGGGTGATATAGCCGTTCTCTAAGGCTTTCACTTCCCTTTCAAAGGCTGCTCTGGCAAAAAGTGAAGTGTCTCTGATCACCGAAGAGTCTCCTCCCTGAGCTTCCACCATGGCAATAAGCCGTGCCAAAGCACTTCCGTCGGCAATGGCTCCTTCTGCCATAGCCCGGCATTCTTCCATTCTCCCTTTTCCTGCCAGATAGAGCATACCGGCAGCCAGGCTTAAGCAAACTGTCCTTAAATCCTCAGGCCCTCTTCCATGAAGAGTTTCCACTGCTTCAATGACTTCCAGGCTGTTGCCGATCAGACTTCCTAAAGGAATGTCCATATTCGTTATGAGAGCCATGGTTCTCTTTCCTGCGTGCTCCCCGATCGCTACCATCTTCTCCGCCAGTGTGATGGAGTCTTCCAGGGTCTTCATAAATGCTCCGCTGCCTGTCTTCACATCCAGAAGAATACAGTCATTCCCTGCTGCCAGTTTTTTGCTCATAATGGAAGCGGCAATTAAGGGAATGCTGTCCACGGTTGCAGTCACATCCCGAAGAGCATAGAGTTTTTTATCCGCTGGAGCCAGATTTCCGGACTGCCCAATAACGGAAAGACCGGCGGTATTGACCACTTGAAAAAACTCTTCCTCCGTCAGGACAGTACGCATTCCCGGTATGGATTCCATTTTATCAACGGTTCCTCCGGTATGGCCCAGACCGCGGCCTGACATCTTCGCAACCTTGACCCCGCAGGCGGCCACAATTGGCGCTACCACCAGAGTCGTCTTATCCCCCACTCCTCCGGTGGAGTGCTTATCTACTTTCACTCCCTGGATGGGCGATAAGTCCACCATATCACCGGAATGAGCCACCGCATCCGTGAGAATGGCTGTTTCTTCATCGCTCATTCCCTTAAAATAAATGGCCATCAGCATGGCAGACATCTGATAATCCGGGATATCCCCTTTTACGTAGTCGTTGATCATAAAGCGGATCTCTTCCTCCGTCAAAGGTTCCCCGTTCCGCTTTTTTGCAATTACATCATACATTCTCATGACACTCAAAAACCTCCCTTATACTTATCCGTCCCGCTTTTTACCTTCCTTTTTCGGGCATTCAGGATTTCAAATTCTTTTTTGTAAACCCTAAAGGGAGCAGTTCTTTTAAGGTATAGACGGAAAACTCCTCTCCCGCGCCCAGAATAATCTTAAATTCATCAGGATCACAGAATTCGGCCATTACCTGCCTGCAAACCCCGCAGGGAGCACATAGTTCTCCCTTTTCACCCCTTTTATTCCCCACAATGGCTATTGCATCAAATTCCGCGACTCCCTCTGAGACTGCTTTAAAAAACGCAGTACGCTCTGCACAGTTCGTGGGCGTAAAGGATGCATTTTCAATGTTGCAGCCACGGTAGACCGTACCGTTCTTTGCCAGCAGGGCCGCTCCAACGCAAAAATCAGAATAAGGTACATAAGCCATTTTCTGAGCTTCGTAAGCCTCTGCCACCAGCATGTTTTTTGTCCTCTCATCCAGTTTCAAAGACACACCTCCTATTATTCTCCGGCTTATTCATTCCAGCAGTTACGAAAAGGGATTGCTCTGCAATCCCTTTGCCGGTTCATCAAATCTTTTCAAATCGTTCTACGTCAGTTACAAATATGGTAGCTCCGCCAAGTTCCACTGTCATCGGCATCATCATATATCCGGCTGATACAGACGCGATATTTGGCGCCGGAACATTGCAGGTAATTTTTTGGCGTTTTCCGCAGGTATCTTTAATCAGAGTGATGACTTCCTCTACCTGTCCGTCATCCGTACCGATCATTAATGTAGAGTTTCCTTTCTTTAAGAAACCACCTGTTGTGGCAAGTTTTGTCACGCTGAACTGGTGTTCATTCAGCACATCAGTCACCCTGTTTCCATCATCTGAGCTGACGATTGCGTAAATAATCTTCATATCTACCACCTCGCTGTCTTATTTGGCAAAACTTTATTCATTTGATTCCTCTATTATAAATCATAATCAGGAAAAATAAAACAGTAAAATGGAAAATAATTATCATTTCTTTGTTAAAAATTGATATCTCTCATTTTATCAAGCAGCTTTCGGTATATTCGCTCCCTCATCCATGGCTCATTTACTGCCTTTAAGCATTCTTCCACACCGAACCAGCCCACTGCGCTGTTTTCATCCTCTTTCTTATGAAGGACCTCCCTGTCATCCGCTTCCAGAAGATAGGTCACATTTAAGTGAAGGTGAGAGGAAACATAAACTCCCCTCTTCTCATGACCGTCCACCGTCAGCACCTCAAGGGAAAAGATGTCCTCTGTGACCGGTCTTACCATCCTAATCCCGGTTTCCTCCATGGCTTCCCGGACCGCTACTTGCAGCAGATCCATTTCCCCATCTACATGGCCTCCGGTCCATGCCCAGGAATCATAGATGTTATGATAGGCCATAAGAACCTTATCACAGGACTGATTCACCACCCAAGCTGACGCCGACATATGGGCGCCTAAACTTTCACGGGAAAATATGGCTTCTCCTGACGCGAGATATTGAAGCAGCAACTGCTTATCCCTTTCTTCCTGCTCGTTATATGGTAAAAAGTCTTCTACTGTTTTCCTGAATTTCTCTTTGCAGTCCATGTCCTTCGTTCCTCCATCTTCCTGTGTTTTTAAGTCATACTCTACCATCTGGCGGATATATTTTTAATAGAATAAATTGAAATGAGGGTATTATATGGATTTATCAGCTCTTGTTTTTGCCGACAAAGATCCCTGGCCTCCCATAGAGATCATATCTCAAAATAAAGCGTATGCCGCCGCTATGCTTTCCAACATAGGCGATTGCAATTCCGAAATGTCTGCAATCAGCCTTTATATTTACAACAGCATGATTACGAGAAACTTCTTCTTTGATATAGCAGAATGTTTCCATAAAATCAGCATTGTTGAAATGCATCATCTTAATACCTTTGGCGAACTGTCCATCATGTTGGGCGCTGACCCCAGGCTTTGGAGCTATCAAAGCGGACGATTAAGGTATTGGACCCCCGCCTGCAACCGCTATCCCACCCGGATCGGCCCCTTGGTTGCCAACGCTTTGGAAAGTGAACTGGAAGCTATCCGGAAATACCAGTTCCAGGCCCAATGGATCGACGATTGCCGAATCAAGTCAATTTTAAACAGGATCATTGCAGATGAGCTTTGTCACGTAAAGATCTTCCGGCTCATCCTGGCTGAACTTGACGACGACTTTGCCATCCCCCATCCATTCCAGGCATAGGCAGCATTTCACCTGATTACTTACGCCGCTTTACGATTTCATATAAGAATAACCCGGTACAGCCTGCCAAATAGCAGGCAATGTCCTTAAGATCAAAGGTTGAACCAATCATGATCCTTGCAATCTTATAATCGCTAAGGCCAAGAAGCTTTGCTAAATGAAAATACTGCCCTACCTCCGTCAATGCGGCGAAAACAAATATGTACAATGGGAGCAGTTTTACTTCTTTTGCCACAAATGACCTGATAAAGCAGTAAATCAGAACCACAACCAACATGTCACCTACATATGGTCTGATGAATTTATCATTTACGAAAACAGCTATTAGTACTTCAATAATGAAGACTACGATAAAGGCGCATAGGTACTTCATGTTTAATCTGAATCTCACGATACACTCCTTTTTTATCAGAATTAAGGCAGCATAGCCCAAAGCTTTTCTGCCAGATAACCTCCGGCATTCAACTGTATTGCTGCGATTTATCTCTCCGTGGAGCAATATTGAAATAAATATAAAATAAGGCAAGGGCTATACCTGCCGCTGCAGCAGCCGCAGTGCCGGGAATTACGTATGTTACTAAAATGATGTTCAAAAACAGCAATAGCAGAAAATAACATATAATCCGTTTTATGATGATTATGTTTAATCCCCCCAATAAACTTAAGCTATATTACATTATTTTACCATGCGTATGCAATGTCGTCAAATTAACACAAGATTCTATTTATCCCGCTTAATCCTGTCATTGTACTTCAGGTTGGAGGCAGAATAAATATGTCAAAAAGAGCCGGACGTTTTTAGCGTCCGGCTCATCCTGGCCTGGCTTGACGGCGGCCTTTTAAGGCCTCAGGATCACTCCGTTCTGATCTCAAGTCCCTCCTGATATCCCTTTTCCATCTTATGCCTTGCCTTTCTGTTTTCCACGGTATCAAAGATTATGGAAAAATCATAATCCTCCGGGTAAAGCTCTTCTGCAGCTACCAGAAGCTTTACCCTTTTCTGGTTGACCCAGATTTTCTTATCCGGCATCTGAACCTGCAGTACCCCTTTATCATTTACGGGTCTGCATACAATTCCCTTTTTCTTATCGGGATAAACAAACACACTGTCTCCGATGGTGAACTTTTTTTCCATAATATTTTTATTCACCGCCGTCTTTTTCAGTTTTTCTATTTTAGGCCCGTTTAAGTTTAAATGTCCAGCACTCTCTTTTAAGGTACCCGGCTCTTCTTCCCGTAAGGCCTCCTGCTCTCCGTAAGCGTATCTTCTGGCTCTTCTTATCATAGAATCCGGCATTCCCAGCCGTTTGGCTATATAAAGAGCGCAGCTTTCCCCGGCCTCCCCGATCTCCATACGGTAAAGCGGCCTAAGGGTTTCCTTATCAAAAGCCATTCGTGCGTTGGTGATACCTTCCGCCTCCTTGGCGTATGTCTTTACCTCTGGGTAATGGGTGGTTGCCAGAAAAAGGCATCCGTTGCTTCTTAACTCTTCCAGTATGGCAATGGCGATCCCCATTCCTTCCGCCGGGTCTGTTCCTGATCCCAGCTCATCCAGGATGACCAGGCTCTCCGGGCCGGCTTCCTTCAGGATCGTCATTACATTGGTAATATGGGCGGAAAAGGTGGATAGGTTTTCCGTAATGTTCTGACCGTCTCCGATATCACACAGCACCTGACTGTTCATACAAAGATCAGCCTCATCACAGGGCAGGTGAAGGCCGCATTGCGCCATAAGGGAGAACAGCCCCACCGTCTTGATTGATACGGTTTTTCCTCCTGTATTTGGCCCTGTGATTACGATTCCCCGTTCTTTTTCTCCCAGTTCAAAGTTTAAAGGCACCACGGTTTCCGGGCTCATGAATGGATGACGGCCGTTTACGATTTTTATGGTCCGATCCGTATTAATGTCTGGACTGGTGCCGGCCATGGAGGCGCTTAAGCTTCCCTTTGCAAACAGGAAATCCAGTTTCTCAAGAAGGCGTTTATCCCCTTCCAGAACCTCTAAATTTTCTTCCACTGATGCAGTAAGCATATACAGGATCCTTCTTGCCTCATTTTCCTCTTCAATCCTTAAAAGCTCCAGTTCCCCGTCAAGCTCCGCAATAGCTGCCGGTTCAATAAAAAGGGTGGATCCGGTTGCTGACTGGTCAATGACACTGCCGGGAACCCCTGATCTGTAATCTTTTTTTACAGGGAGGCAAAGTCTGCCGTTTCTTAAGGTCACATAAGAATCGGAAAAATATTTTTTATTTCCCCTTAAAATGGCCTCTGCTTTTGACCGAAGCTTTTCTTCCAATCTGGCCACATCCTGGCGGATGTTTTTTAGATGTTTGCTGGCACTGTCCTCAACTTTGCCGTTTCTGACGCTTTCATAAATCTCCCTTGCCAGATCCTCCAATGGGTTTAAGTCCTGCTCATAATAAGGCAGGCCAATTTCCAGGTATTTACAACGGTTTAAAAAGTCCTTAAACCGCTTTACTGCGGTGAGCATTCCCCCTGTCTGTTCCAGTTCTTCCGCGGACAGGCAGCCGCCCTGCCGTGCCGTATTCATGATCTCTTTCAGACCATTCATGCTGACTGCGGGGGGAAGCCCCATCCGGTCTATAATGGTCCTGGCCTCCGTCGTATCGCGAAGGCTTTTTTTTACCTCGCCTTCCTTCAGGCATGGGGTCAAATCCCTTATTTTCTCTTTCGCAGCTTCCGTGTGTGCAAATTTTTCTAGTTTTTCTAATATAAGATTAAATTCTAAAATCTGAAATGTGTGATTCATGTAATTCTCCTCGTTCCTTCTGTCTTTCCAATTGGTTTCCTGAGGTTCATGGAGCAAAGGACAGGCGGTACCATTCGCCAGATGAATATGCAGGCATATACATTTAGCTCATTGTTCGCGCAAAAAAAGCCTGTAAGACCACAAACCGACGTCTTACAGGCTTTCAACCTTATTCTGTCTGCTTTGTATCTCATGGGCAAAACAGGTACACGAAATAAAGGAAAGACTTATGGCCTTCCTGAACCGATTCCTGTTTTTCATATTAAACTGCCTTATGCTCCATGATTATATACAATTAACAAACACACACATCCTATCTTTTATACTTCCATCACTATACCACGGAAAGAAAATCCGGTCAATCTTTTTTTCTTTTCCCTATTGACATGGCGATATGCATTGCTTATAATGTACTTGTTCAATAAGTACACTACGCAACACTAAGGAGACCTACTGTGGAGATTATAATCAGCAGTAATACAAATAAGCCCATATATGAACAGATCACTTCGCAAATAAAAGCACTGATTATGAGCGGAGAGCTGCAGACCGGAGATCCTATTCCATCCATGCGGGCATTGGCTAAATCCATTCATGTCAGCGTCATTACCGTACAAAAAGCCTATGAAGATTTACAACGGGACGGCTTCATTGAAACTACCGTTGGGCGAGGCAGTTTTGTATCGGCACAAAACAAAGATTTCTTTCAGGAAGAGCAACAGCGAAAAGCTGAGGAACATCTGCAGGAGGCTGCCGATATTGCCCGTACCAGCGGCATATCACTGGGCAAACTGATAGAAATTTTAACCATGTTTTACCAGGAGGAGGAGTAAAAATGGAACCAATTTTGCAAGTTGAAAATCTGACGAAACAATATCCTGATTTTAAATTGGATCATGTATCATTTTCCATTCCCAAAGGTGCTATTATGGGATTGATCGGTGAGAACGGCGCTGGTAAAAGTACCACGATCAATGTAATCCTGGATCTTATCCAAAAGGACGAAGGGGTGGTTAAGTTTTGGGGGCAGGAACTTTCTTCCGATCCCAGAAACATCAAAGAAAACATAGGAGTCGTGTTTGACGGCATCAATTTCTATGAAACCCTTACACCGGCCAAAATAGGCAGAATATCTGCTTCTGCCTATAAGCAGTGGGATGAAACCTCCTACGAAAACTATTTAAAAAAATTACAGCTCCCTCCCCGCAAAGAGATCAAAGCATTTTCCAGGGGAATGAAAATGAAGCTTAGCATTGCTGTTGCGCTTTCCCATAAACCGAAGCTTCTGATTCTGGATGAAGCAACCGGTGGGCTTGACCCGGTCATGCGTGACGATATGCTGGATTTGTTTTTGGACTTCGTACAGGATGAGAACCATTCGATTCTGATGTCGTCCCATATTTCTACGGATTTGGAAAAGGTGGCGGATTATATCACTTTTATTCATAAAGGGAAGGCCCTGTTCTGCAAAGAAAAGGATGAATTGCGCTACCAGTATGGTATTATCCGATGTAAAACAGATCAGTTCGATGCTATTGATCGATCTGAGATCCTTGCTTACCGGAAACGTGACTATCAATGGGATGTGCTGGTGGCAGACAAGGAAAAGGCCCGCCGTACGTACAAAACGGCAGTTGTGGATGATGCCACTATTGACGATATCCTTCTTCTCTATGTAAAGGGAGACCAGATAAAATGAAAAGTTTGATTTTAAAAGATTTATATAACATCGGTCACAATGCCAAATCCATGATTTTTATACTGCTGGTTTTAGCTTTCGCTCTTATTCCTTCCTCCGGAGTAGAGGGTTATATAATCATGAGCGGCATTTTATGCAGCATGATGATTATCACGACATTCAGCTTTGATGATCAATCCAAATGGCTGAAATACGCGATGGTTATGCCGGTTACTAAAAAGGATATCGTAATCAGCAAATTTATTGTTCTTCTGATCTTCTCAGGCATTGGCGCTGTTACCGGACTGATAATTGGAGCAATAGGCGGCACCATAGCGCATAAGGGTATTTTCAGCAGCGTAAATAACATGCTTTCTCTGCTGTTTACCGGTGCTGTAAGCCTGGTGCTTTCAGAAATTGCAGGAAGCATGTCAATTCCTCTTCTGTTTAAATTCGGCGCAGAAAAGGCCCGTATGTTAATGCTTGTTTCCTGTTTGATTCCTGCTTCCATCTTCTTTGGCATCTATAAGCTATTTACCTTGCTGGGTGTTACTTTTACAGATCAAATTATATTTATCCTTCTGTGCTGCTCACCGTTTCTTGCACTGGTCTGGAACTTTTTGATGTATAAGATCAGCTATGCACTCTTTACGAGGAAGGAACTTTTGTAATAGCCGGCGGGAGTGCCAGTGGTTTGCCATTTAACAAAGCGTCCGACAGATGATCCCCGGTATACACAAGCTTTAAGGAAAAGAAAGGAATATCCGTGAGTAACAGCTCAAAGAAAATACGGTCTCCTTCCCAAAGAGACAGCCCGCCTATTTCATCCCTGGGGATCCATTTAAGTTCTCCTTCCGCACACTCGGTCAGGGTCCCTTCGTATCCGTCAGCGGTGTATAAAAACATGTATTCATCCGGATACGTATCTGATACAAAGGTTATAATGGCTCTAAGTAAGTAGGAAGTCAGGGATAATCCGGTCTCTTCCTTTACCTCTCGTAAAAGACATTCCTCCGGACTCTCTCCTTCCTCCAAATGGCCTCCTACTCCCAGCCACTTGTCCTGGTTCATATCGTCCTTCTTTTTAATCCGGTGCAGCATTAAATAGCTTTCTTCCTGCTGGATATAACAAAGTGTTGTTAAATTTTTATGCCCCATTTTTTCTCCTCCATAGTTAAGCTTTTTCCTAAAGCTATTCTTCTTTTCCATGCCCCTTTTAGACGCTGGTTCCCAGTTCTCCATATTCTTCTGTGAGATACTCCAGGAATTGCCTGCTGGCAACAGGGAGTATCTTCTTATCCTTAAAACAACGCCAATGGTTCTGGCTAATGGCGGTTCCGTTTCTCTAACCAAATTTTTATAATCCGCGCGGTTTAATATAAGTTCTGATAAAATCCCAACTCCCAGTCCTTTTTCGATCATGGCCATGATCGTATAATCATCATGGACGATATACTGGATATTGGGCTTGATCCCATGCTCACGAAAACTTTCCATAGGTTCACTTAGGCTTCCTTCTTCCAGGAGAATGAACGGTTCTGATGCCAGTTCCTCCAATAAGATCTTCTTATGTTCTGCCAGGGGATGGGAAAGGGGAAGAACGGCCAGCATGGGATCTTTCTTTAACGGAATGGTCTTGAGCTCCGGATCTCCCACTGCCTGGGGATTGATGAGGCCAAAATCCACGCTTCCATCCTTAACCAACTGCTCAATGGCCGTATAATCCCCCTGGTAGAGTTCAAAGCTGACCAACGGGTATTTCTCCTTAAACGTCTTAATTAATCCCGGCAGCCAATGACAGGATACACTGGCAAAGGTGCCGATCCGGATGGTGGCATTCTGGATCCCTTCCATTTCTTTTCGCTTCTCTGTCAGTTCCCTGTAAGCATGGTATATATTTTTTATGTAAGGTAAAAGTTCTGCTCCATCGGGTGTCAATACCACGCCTTTTTTAGAACGGATAAACAGTACCGTACCCAGTTCCTCCTCTAATGACTGCACCATCTGGCTGACGGCAGACTGAGTATATCCAAGTTCTTCGGAGGCCCTGGTAAATCCTCCTGTTTCCACAATCTTCATAACTGCCCGGTACCGCTTCACATCCACCAGCTCCTTATCATCAGTTTTTCTAATGTTTTCATTATAAACATTTGTTTTACTGATGTAAAGGTTCATGATATATTTTTATAGCATAAGAAGGATGGTCACACATTATGAGGAGGAATATTATGAATACCAGAAGAGAACAGCTAAAATCCGGAATAAAGGATGGAATCCCCATCTGCCTTGGTTACTTTGCCGTCTCCTTTACGTTCGGAATTATGGCCATAAATTATGGGCTATCGCCTTGGCAGTCCATTGCAATCTCCCTTACCAGCCTGACATCAGCAGGACAATTTGCCGGTCTGGGCATCATCACGGCAGGTGCTCCCTTTGCTGAAATGGCCATTGCCCAGCTGGTCATTAATCTGCGCTATAGTCTCATGTCCTGCTCCCTATCCCAAAAGCTTGATAAAACAACCCCATTTTATCACCGTCTGCTGATTGGTTACGGGATAACGGATGAAATCTTCGGCGTTTCCGTGTGCAGGCCGGGTCCGTTAAACCCCTGGTATTGCTACGGCCTGTTTCTGCTGGCCGTTCCTGGCTGGACCCTGGGAACCGCAGCAGGGGCGTTCTTGGGCCAGCTTCTTCCTGAAAGGGCTTTAAGTGCTTTGGGGGTAGCCCTATATGGAATGTTTCTGGCAATTATCATCCCCCCTGCAAAGAAAGATCGGATTCTGGCGGGAGTAACCGTCGTTTCCATGATCTTTAGTCTTTTGTTTTTCTTAATTCCGGCACTTCACAGGGTTTCTTCCGGACTAAGACTGATCATTCTGACGGTTTTGATCGCGGGAGCTGCTGCTGTTTTATTCCCGGTACCGGACACTATGGAGGTTTCCCATGAATAACCGAATCTATCTTTACATATTGGTCATGGCCGCAGTTACCTATTTTATCCGCGTCCTTCCCCTGACCCTGATCCGGCAGGAAATAAGGACAACCTTCATCCGGTCTTTCCTTTACTATGTCCCCTATGTGACATTGTCGGTAATGACCTTTCCTGCCATTCTTACGGCCACCAAAAGCATATGGTCCGGTATTGCTGCTCTTTTGGCAGCCGCCATACTGGCTTATAAGGAAAAAAGCCTGTTCCAGGTTTCTTTAGCTGCCTGCATGGTTGTTTTTGTAATGGAATTCTTCCTGTGAGTAGTTTTTCCATACAAATTCCATGGTACCTCTTCCATTCTTTTAATTAAAGGTATAAAACAATGACTCATTCATATATATAATCGGAGGGATAATATGAGTTACTGTTGCGATGTACTATTTATTTCTGCATTGGCCTGTCAAATAGCAGATTGTTTAAATGATGATGAATTAACACTTTTGGCTGCAGACACGCTATTGTTAAGTGATGCATTAAATGCAATCGCGGTCCGCCGGTCAATCTGTAATTCATCTGCAAACGATAAAAGTTCATCTAATACCACCTCTTCCGATCAGGTTAATAATACAGATGATAAATCTTAACTCATCCTTTCATTAGTTCCGCTTTTCCACTCCTTATATAAATCCTGCGATCTGCATACAAAAAGAACGTCCTTTTAAGGGCGTTCTCTAACGATTTATTGTATGATTTCGTCTATCGGACATTCGCAGCCCGCGGCCTTACTTAACGAGGTCAAAAGGAATTTATCGAATGGGCTTGCCTATATTTTTGTCTATTCGCCATTGAGGGGCCGTATCATCATTACCCCAGTATTCGTCCAGAACTTTTATTCTGTCTTCCAGCATCTCAAAAAATGAAGTCACATGAAAAGAACTCTCTTTTGACCATACATGAGCAGCCGTAATAATAATATTTCCTATATGTTCTATTCGTTCAACTTCGCCGTTCCAACTTCCAGGATAATCACAGTTAGCTCTCAAAAATTCACTGACATTAAATAGTTCATTTGTATTATGCCAACGAATACAGGCGTCTTCGTGAAAATACTTTATTAGATCCTCTTCGTTCTGGGCAGCAATATGCTTCCAATACTGGATTATAAATTGATTTACGTCCATTCATATTACTCCTTTTCAGTTTATCTTCACTTTAAAGCTCAATGATCTATAATATAAATTTTAAGATTTTTATCGTTGCCTCAGTTTCTTCTTGATTCGCCTGCCTCTCCCAAAAAACGACAAATAAAAGTTCAATACACTGCATCATGAGCAAAAGTGATTCTTTCTCAACTTCTTCTAACACAGTAATGCTTTCATATCCGAGAAGAAACTGACTGATAAATGTAAGCCACTTATCCTTTATTGCTATGAGGTCCTTCTGTCCTAATAATTGCCCCAAAAGGAAATAAGCGATATCAAATAAACGAGCATCCTGTTTGCCCAGGTCAAAATCCAGTACACCGGTCAATGTCGTTCCCTCAAACAGCAAGTTGCCGTAATGTAGGTCTCGGTGAATCTGCTGCTTTGGCAGACTGGGATAAATGCTGCACAGGGATTCTATTGGCTTAGACCATTCTTCTTGTGTCAGTAAACTGCTTTTGGAAAGTCCATTGCGAATCCAGCCCCGCAGCTCTTCATCAAACAGTTGATTAACTGTCTGCTTATCGGTTATTTTCGCAAGTGCGCAGTGGATCTTTGCAATAATAATGCCGGTCTGATAAGCAATTTCTGCATAGTCCTGCTGAAATACCTCTCTTACATGACTACCGCCTAGTTTTTCCATCAACAGATAACAGCCTTCTTGCGTCACCATATAATCTCTGCCATCCTTTAACGGCAGAATATGCGATACAGGAACCCCATCTGCACGTAATGCTGCTGAAAGCCTTACATTACTCTGTGCATTGTCTTCTGTTTTCACAAGTTTTAATATATACTTTCCCGCTACGTCCCAGGTTGTTGGAGTCGCAGCAACAGGCTCTCCTTGAATACCCCAATATGTTTTGATATCTAATAGCATAAATATACTCCTTCTTCTGCTCAACTTAAGTCTAAAACTTTTTCAAAAAGCAAACTATCAGCCCAACCATCACTTTTCAAAATATACTGGTTATACTTTCCGATAAAATGAAAACCGTTTTTAATTAAAACAATTTGAGAGCCTATATTTTGAGGAGAGGTTCCAGCTTCAATTCTATGTAGCTTATGCATCAAGTACGCTTGCTTCATAACTAGCTTTACAGCTGCAGTTGCAAATCCTTTCCCTTGATTTTTTTCACCGATCCGGTACCCCAATTCTGCTTTATTTAAAGGTTCTTTTATAACATCAGTGAGGTTAACTCTGCCAATAACCTCACCCTGCGTATTCATTACCAGATACATATAGTGAATATCTTTATCTTGTTCACCTACTAAACTTTCTATTATTTCTTGAAACGAATCTCGATTATAATACGAGTCACTTCGAGACAAACCAATCGTATTAAAATAGGAACGGTTTTCTATTTCAAATTTAAAAAGGCTGTCTGCATCATCCAAAGACAATCGCTTAATAGAAATCTTATCCACGGTATTTTTCCTCCAATTATATAATTACTATCAGCCAACTTATTCATTATTAATATTAAGTTTTATTATACAAAATAAATACGTATAAATCTATTTATTTCATTATATCAGAGTTTAATATAAAAATATAGTAATGCGTTATTATCGCGCTATTATTGCGTTATCATTGTCTTATTATCAAATACCGCAAACTATAATGTACTTTGTATACAGCCTGAAGAACGCCCTGTTAAGGGCGTCCTTACTTAACTAAATCATTTTACTATTCCTCATAAGAGATAATAGGAATCCCTTCTTCTATATGTTCAAAAATCGTTTTTGCTAAATATAATGGAGCATTTACACATCCATGGGTACCATTTCTTTTGTATATCTCACCTCCAAAGGAACGCCTCCAGCTCGCATCATGAACTCCTATATTCCCGTAAAAAGGCATCCAGTACTTCACATCCGCCGCATAACCCGGACCTGTTAAGACCGTATCTCTTTGCTTGTAGTTAAGCATATAGGCTCCTACTACAGTTGAATATCCTCTGTTAGGATTCCCTGTTACCACTGGGCCATGGATAATTAACTTCCCATCTTTATAAAACCATATATGCTGCCTGGTTATGTTGATTTCTACGTAGGTATTGCCTATCTCATTCTCATCTCGGGACAAAGCTTTTTGTGTATAAACTGGTTCCTTGGTAAGTATCAGCCCATGGCTTATATTTTTCAGCAGTTCCTTAGTTTCTGCGTCCTGATTAATTTTCCAACCATAAAGTCCACCTTTTACTTCTACTACCTTCCCAACCGATGACCGGAAATTTCTTGTAATTCCGACAGTGTCATATTTTTTGCTCAATTCTTTCACATACTTCGCAACAGAGGTCTTGTTTATTTCCACATCCAAATTATCATCTACATTTAACCATTTATGTATTATGTTCCCATCTAGTATTTCCTTTTTGGTACCAAACGTAAAGGTAATGCTGGTTGATACGTACTTATTTAAAATATCTCTGGTTTTATGAGTTTTGTCTGAAGTTAAGATATATTGGGGATTTTCATAACAAAGTTTTTCATTTAAATCTAATTTAGTCTCTCCCATTAAAATTCCCGACTGAATCGCTTTCACTAAATTATCTTTCCTTATTTTATTACCATACACTTCTTCCACCAGTTCATAGGAACCGTCAGTATATTTAAAACCAACATTTTGCGGTTGTATCAGGTTGTTATTTAAACAATTTAATTCACTTATTTTATTTTCAAGAGCTTCTTTATTATATGTAAATAAATCCTTCGAATATAGTTTTTGATCTTTAAATAATGAAACGATCCATTTTAGAGAGTTCTGCTTACGGAGAAGATTTGTAATATTATCTTCTCCTCTATATTCCAATCCAACCTCCTGCCCGGTTATGTTTTCGATTTCCCCATTTCTTTCTATAAGTTGCAGCTTATAGTCCTTTACGTAGTTCCTCATTATCCGATCCACATCATCATTCGCTTTTAACGAAACATTTACTCCATTTATTACTGTGGAAATATAGAAATGATTTGTAAAATATAATGATACTAGTAAATATATCAGTATAACTGAAGCAATAACAATGATTGTATTTCCTATAATTCCTCTTTTGGATAGTGCTTTCATCTTCTCATTCCACATATTATACCTCTCATCAAAAATACACATGCACTATACTTCAGCATAATATTCACTTTATAATATGTATGCATTTCCAATTTTATAGCTTAAATATTCATATGTGAATATCATATACCTCTTGACGGTTATTGGTAACGTAAAAGGGTGCTGCAGAACAATGAATTTGCTCTGCAGCACCCCTGTAAAATATGATATTTTAGTCATGGCTTGTACATTCCGGAAAGTACTGAAACGCTCCAACAAATGTCGTCCTACAAGCCACACAATTATCCGGTTAGTCTTATATATTCATCGGATAGACTTTACCGATGGGGACTGTAAACATAAATCCTCCCCCCGTACCTGATATGCCGTCAACTGCTTCCTGAACGACTGCTACCGCTTTATCTACTAAACTTTCGTTTTCAAGAACAGTAAAAATTGTTTTACTATAAGGATGAGAATCACTTAGAAGCATATGTAAGGCGCTGAAAAGTGGGGCGCTTCTATACTCATTATTCACAATGGCGCTACCCATTCCCTGGCTGTCCAATATGGTTGCACCACTAATTCCTTCCCTTACAAATCCGGATAAAATATCATCCAGACTGTCAACTGTGTTTAAAACAATAAACAAAACATACATAATTCCACCCCTGATTTTAATATTTTATACTTATTTTAATCATATGACTGAGAAACATGAACAACATTATTCTTCTTCTGATTATGTTTTTCTTCTTTCTTCTCCAATTGATCAATTTCACCAGCTTTTTGTATCGCCAGCTTCGCAAATACAGGACCTGTTACTTCATAAATCAATACACTAAACATGATAATGGTACCAATCGCAACGGCATATTCCGGTAATTGCTGACGCACCAGCACAAGAAGTCCAATGGATATACCACCTTGAGGGAGTAATCCCAAACCGAGGTATTTCGTAATATTAGGATCGGCTTTCACAGTTTTCGCACCGATCCATGCACCCAGCATTTTTCCACCGGCCCTTGCAATTACATAAGCGACCCCCACAATTCCTACACTGACTAAAATACTTAAATCCAGGCTGGCACCTGCTAATGTGAAAAATAAAATATAGACTGGTGATGCAAAATCATTGATCGAGTCAAAAACTCTCTTCGACTTTTTGAATGTATTTACCACAGTAGTTCCCATCATAATACACGTTAATAAAGGTGATAATCTTAAACTAATGGATATTCCTGTTGCGATCCCAATTGCCATGAGCGACGCTGCCTGAAGCTCGTCACGGCCACTTGATTTCTTCGCAAAAATAGTAAGAATAAACCCTAGTACCAGACCAAGTAAAATAGAGCCTCCTATCTCAATAATCAGACCATTAAACATTTGTACTATGGAAAAATCCTGTTGACCTGTCGATAGTGTTGCTAAAGACATGGCAATTCCAAAAGCTATTATTCCAAACACATCATCTAATGCAACTACAGGTAATATTGTTTTTGTTAATGGGCCATGAGCATTATACTGCCTTATTACTAATAAAGTTGCGGCCGGCGCCGTTGCAGCTGACATCGATGCAATTACAATGCTAAAGGCAAAAGGCTGATTTAGTAAATAGTACATGACAGTAAAAACAATAACAACGGCTCCAACAACCTCTGCCAAAGTAATGATTACAATGGATTTCCCTAATTTCAGCATATCTTTAATGACAAATTCATTACCTATACTAAAGGCAATCACTGCCAAGGCCAATTCATTAATTACAGAAAATGATTCCATATCACTTGAACTAATAAATTGTAAAAAAGAGGGTCCTAAAAACAATCCTGCTACCAGATAACCGGATACATTGGGAAGCTTAAAGACTCTGGCTGCTTTCCCGCCTATAATTCCAACAAATATTACAATACTGATTTTCAATAGAAAATTCAATTTTGTTCCTCCACATCATAATATTAAACCTTATGACATACGTTTAACGCTTTTTGTATATATCAATACCTTATTACTGTGAGACCTCCTTGTAGGTATATTTTTGCACATCAAAAAAGCGGATAAACTAACTCATATTGAGCTTCGTCATTCGCTTGGTATACTCCTATGGGATTAGCTGACGGATTAGGGCTCCCAAGTTGCCCCTCTTAAAACTAAGATTCACCCCTGAGATTGGTTCCCCCACTATCAGAAAGATATTCGGAGTTGTTTCATTAACCTTAACATGGATAAGTGAAATAGTCAAATTTGACTAACCTCTTAGCTGAAAGCGGAGTGCGAATATCCGATTGACTGGCAGCGCTCGGACTGGGTGGAATAGTCAAAACGATCACTTTAACTAGTATCTGAAGAATGTTATATGTGGAACTGAATATTTGATTGCCTTTTTATCAACTTCAATCTATACTAACTATACTAAATATAAAACAGCCGTGACGCAAGCAAGCCGTGATCAGATTTGAAACCACATGGGTTGATTTTAATGATAGAATAAATCAGGGGGCCATATGAAAAATATAGTCAAATTTTTAATTGTTTTTACAACATACACAATAGTATTTATTCTTGCGAATGGTATGATGCCATTCTCACAGGCATTTAAGGAAGCTAGCGCACGGACGGCGGCGGGACCTCTGGATTTACTGTATGTAGTTATTAGCTGCCTGTGGTTTAGCTCTACCATCTGCTACACCGTTTACCATACTAAGTGGAAAGGCGTCAAACTGGCCCTCGGCGTAATTACCGTAATTAGCCTGGTTCATCCTGTTTTGACTCAGGTTGAAACATTGTTCTTTGGGAGCGCATTTACCGTTATCTCCAAAAGTGATATTCTGCTGATTATGCTGGCAGGCATTTTGCCACTATTAGCCTCCGTCCCATTGGCTGTTAAAATGTGGAGTAAAGAAAAATCGAGGGAATCCGTTTATGATTCCCCTATTAATGTGACTAAGCTCGCGATAAGTATTGTTCTGGTCGGTTTTGTCTATATGATCGTATACTTTGTTTTCGGCTATTTTGTCGCATGGAAATCGGAAGCCGTGAGGATATTTTACTCCGGTGATTCGCAGGACATAGGCTTTGGGGCTAAGCTATTAGAAAACTGGAGAGAGAATCCAGCCATCTACCCATTACAGTTTATGAGAGGTATACTGTTCGGGATAGCCGCTTCACCTCTGCTTTATATGGGGCGGAACCGTCGGAGAGAGTTTATTATCAGTATCTGCCTGTTATACCTGTGTACCGCTATTGTACTCATTATTCCAAACTTTCTTTTCCCTGATACGGTCAGATGGGCTCATTTTATAGAAATGTTTTTATCTATGCTGCTTTTTGGAGTGATGACAGGTTTAATAATGTCCCGTGCATCACAAAGAGAATGATCTTTACGTCATATTAATTGTAGGGATTCATGATATTCTTATACAAGGAGAACACAATATGGACAATTTTAATGATAATCGTGCTTTTATGAAAAGTGGATTTGATCTTCCTGAACGTGAATTTATATCCGATCAAGAGCGTGGTATGCCGCCACCATGTGCTGCGAAAGCAATCGATGACAAATTAAAAATCATTGAACTGCCGGCAGTAAATATAAAAACTGTTAAGTACAATGATTTATACACTTGCTTTAATAATCGTAGAAGTAGGCGAAATTATAAAGATACACCAATTACATTAGAAGAGTTGTCATTTTTATTATGGTCAACTCAAGGTGTGCAGAAAGTTATACCTGCATATAAAAATACTGGTCATATTACCCTGCGCCCAGTACCTTCTGCAGGTGGCAGGCATTCCAGCGAGACATATCTTGCAGTTAATAATGTAGCAGGTTTAGATAAAGGCATTTATATTTATATGCCTTTAGAGCATAAGCTGGCTTTATGTCATTATGTTGATAATTTGACAGATAAGCTTATCTATGCTTATGGTGGTGAGGGTTACTATTGTGAAGCCAAGTGGTTTGGACGGGCACCGGTTGTATTTTTATGGTCCTGTATCCCATATCGTGGCGAATGGCGATACCATTGTGAAGCTCACCGACTAATGTTGTTGGATATTGGTCATATATGTCAAAATTTATATCTGGCATGTGAAGGAGTTGGGTGCGGCACTTGTGCAATTGCCGGGTATGTACAGGAGGCGTTTGATGAATTGCTTGGATTAGATGGTAAAAATGAATATGTCGTTTACCTTGCTGCCGTGGGGAAAGTAAAATAATAGAAAACCTTCATCCTACCAGGGCTTATGCACCAAAATGAAAACACCCATCGTAAATCCGACAGGCGTTTCAAACTAGGGAGGGTTCTCTATGAATAATTAACTATGAATTATGTCGTAAGTTGCATTAATCTTATATTACTAAGATATAAAGCTTTGACATGTCCTGTGATTGTTTTACGAATATTATTTAATTTTATGGCAATTATAATTGTGACCCATCTCGTGTCTAAGCCTGAGTAACCTACCTTTTCGTTGCTTGGGCTTTTTCCCCCTAAGTACTCTGGTACCCTTCGAATCCGGGCACAAACGGCAGATCACTTGGAAACACTCTAGGCTTCGTTTTTATAACTGTCATCAATACCGTATACATCACTTTTAGAGTCAAATACCGGCCTCGATATGGTAAATCCCAATGTCATAAATACTGCCATTGCAAATACATACAGTACAGATACCTTAGCAAGCGTGGTTGCTGCTTTTATCATTATCTTTATCATCCTATCTTCCTTTCTCAGGCATTTGGATAAGCCTCTATTAATATTTTCACTTAGCATACCCGGCGAGAGATAATACAATTCATTTGTACCATATTACCCCCGGTCCTGCCAGTCAGGAAGGAACACCTCTTTAGAGATTGTATATGATGATTTTCCAGTTAATCGTATTTCAACAAATGATTTTCCGTCAAGAATCCCTTTTCAATAGAATTCTAAGGGGCAAGGCAAGATGTTTTCCATCATGTTTCCTCTCACTCATATTGCCATCCTTTCAGACCAGATGGTTCTATGAAAACAAGTATAGCACTAACTTCGACATGGATGTAAGTTACTCATTGAAACTAGAAGTTACTTCTTTATTTTTGTGCGCCCCGCTTCAACAGGTTTTTCGAACATATGTTTGATTTTTATTTCTGATTATGTTATACTGATTTTACGAAAAGACACTAAGGAGTAATTGCAATGGAAAAACAATTAAAAAATGATGAATGTTTTATTTTTATTGAAACCGGATTAAATGCTCTAGAAAAAATAGGCTGGTATGGCGAAACCAAATTTATATGTCCTGTATGTGGGTATGATAATGCCAACGCTAAAAGGATTAAAACACCTAATAAAGTTCGTAATAAGTCTACTTGGTTATATTGTGAAGAATGCGGAATGCTCGTCCATGGATAAAGTATTAGAGGTAAAGACATCTATATCTCTACCTCTTTTTTTGTAAAGTAAACACTTATAAATTGCAAAAACTATCATTCCAGTTTTTAATCACTTGTACCATGTACCATTTTCATCGATAAAGAATCCGTTGATAATTGTGTTGACTGCCATAGCCCCATCGCTATTAAAATAATACCAGTTTTTATTTATCTGTTTCCAGCCTGATTGCATGGCTCCGGAAGAATCTGTATAATACCACTTATTATTATAGTGGATCCAGCCAGTTGCCATAGAACCATTGGTATAGAAATAATACCAGTTTCCATTTATCTGTCTCCAGCCAGTATGCATGGCGCCCTCCACTCCTATATCTAATGAAGAATTCAAATAATACCAGTTATTACCGGAAACAATCCAGCCTGTCACCATGGCTCCTTCTACACCAGTAGCCGCCGAAGGATTTAGGTAGTACCACCTATTATTGGACATTACCCAGCCAGTTGCCATAGAACCATTGGTATTGAAATAATACCAGTTTCCATTTATCTGTCTCCAGCCAGTATGCATGGCGCCCTCCACTCCTATATCTAATGAAGGATTCAAATAATACCAGTTATTACCGGAAACAATCCAGCCTGTCACCATGGCTCCTTCTACACCAGTAGCCGCCGAAGGATTTAGGTAGTACCACCTATTATTGGACATTACCCAGCCAGTTGCCATGGAACCATTGGTATTGAAATAATACCAGTTTCCATTTATCTGTCTCCAGCCAGTATGCATAGCTCCCTCCACTCCTATATCTAATGAAGGGTTTAAATAATACCAGTTATTACCGGAAACAATCCAGCCTGTCACCATGGCTCCATTACTATTAAAATAATACCAGTGATCGTTGCTTTGCTTCCATCCAACAACCATCATTCCACTGCTGTTAAACAAATACCATTTGTTATTTATATTTGCCCAGGATTTTTGATACGTACCATCAGGGTACTTATAATACCAGGTAGTCCCATCCCTAATCCACCCAACTTCCGAATTTGAATTCCAGGAACCTTCCTGGCCACTTCCATCAGACACGTTTTCTTCCGTAAGATATGCTTCATCAGATTCTGTCCATTCACTTTTCTTTCCATATTTATTTTCTGTTTCCGTACCTGGAACAGTTCTGACTTTAAAAATATAACTGCCTGCTTTTGTCATGTAAGGATAAAAATCATAAGAAGTTTTTTTCAAACACTCAACCTTTTTTATGATTGTATTTCCGCGATATAAATAGACATCATATGCTCCGGAACTGTATTCTCCTTCGCTCCATTCGGCATCTCCGATTCCTGAATCCCCCCAGTAAGCACTTTCTGGTGAATTATAGGTTCCTTTTAAAGGATTAAACGTAAATGTCACATATAAGGTATCTGCCCTGGAACGGCTGGATGTTACATAGTCCCCTCCCTTTATGGACACATTACCAGAATTATATCCTCCTTTAAACGCATATTCATCAGAATCTATAGCCCGTAAGGTTACTTTCATCTTCGGCTTTGAACCAATCATCATTTCCTTATTATCAGAAGTTATCCAATTTAAATCCGTAACTTCATACCTGTTATTATTGCTGCAGACATAATTTCCTGATTTCTCCGTTGTTTTAAAGGAAACTTCTGATGGTAACGTCTTTCCTTCTTCCAAATCCTCCAGTCCTACATAAATAGTCACTGATGATATAGTTTTCGATGAAGCAGCCAGGGATTCAAGTGGGAGACTAATCCAGAGTACTGTTATTACAGAAGCCCAGGCCACCAACCTCTTAATGTACTTCATAAAAACTCACCTACTTTTTCTTATTAAATAAATAATATTATTACAGCTAAATCAAAGGTGTACTTCTTGGCCTCCGTTACGGCAAATATCAAAAGTGGTACCCCACTTATGATAGGAGCTGTATGGCGGTTAAAATTAGCCCTTTCAAAATGTTCAGATTTAACGGACGCCAAATTTTGTGCCACGCCTGATGGTGCCATCACTGTTCCATTCTGTGTAGACGTATGGGCCACTGTCAGTGGTTCCATTTTCAGTAAAGTTATGTGTGACACCATTGTAGGTGTAGGGACCTGTTATCAATTTCAAGGTATTGGAATCAAAGTAGTAGATATTGTCATTAATTTTCATAATCCCGCCCTGAAGTTCACCGGTGTCAGCTGTGTAATACCATGTGTTATCCCTTTGAATCCACCCGGTACGCATAAGCTGGTCATCACCAAAGAAGAACCAATGATTTTTGTAGTTGACCCAGTTGTTCGTACAGTAATCTCCAGATCCCCATTGGTACTTTACCCCCTGCGGGGTGCTCACAAATCCTGCAGCAAATGATGACATAGCACTTCCAATGGCTAATGCTACAGATAAAGTTGTAACCGCTAAATACTTTTTTCTCATAGATCTTGACCTCCTTATAAATGTATAGGTTATTATAAATTTAGTTAAAGTATATAGTCTGGAGCATTTTCAAGTCAATGAAGTTTAGGTATTTGTAAAAACAAGTAAACTATTTGTAAAAATTTGACAGTAAAAATTTTAAATCTTAAGAAGTCTGTAATTATAATAATATGATTAATTATTGTAGCAGCAGAGATAACAATTTTCATTAAAAGCAAATAATAGGATTATAGGTAAATCCCTATTCCTTGTATAGATATTGAAAACTCATACAGGAAATTTCTATTGAAGAAAAAATCCTAACTTGGCATTTTCGTCATGTGGGGTATTTCATAAAAGATTAAAAGATAGAGTTTACACAACATGGACATTTGAATTTAGAATGGAAATAGAAAAAATCAAAATTTTATAGTGTTTGTTGCATTATACTGGTAAATAAAATAATAATATGTCGCTACACAGGTTATAACTTAGTACACCTCCTGCAATTAACGAAAATGGATTGCAGAAGGTGTTATCGATTGTACTATTTATTGCACATCTTGATCTTTTTTTCGTCGGCATTCATGTCTTCGTCATCATCGATTACAGCCTCACTAGATTCGTTCCTTATCTCTTCAATGGATTTGTGAACACTCTCCAACTTCTGACTAGTGTTATCGTCGAGCTCCAGAGACCGGCCCTTAAGCTCTGTCACCTTTTTAGATTTGGCTTCAATATTGCCGTTGCCTCTGGATATTTCAGCCTCCAGAACCCGGATGGTTCCATCCAGATGCTTTTTCTCCTGGTGGATTGTCTCCGCCTGCTCTTGGTTGGCAGAAAGAGCGGATATGCCGTTTAGCTGGTCTGCCTGGGCTTCTTCCTTTGTCTTTGGCTTATCGTAGATCCTGCCATCAGAATCCTCATCCTCCGTTTCTTCTGCCTGCCTTGCCTGAAGTTGAGAAATCTGATCGTCGATTTCCTTTAGCCGCTTTTCGTATTCTTCCAGCTGTGCTTTTACATCAGTTCCGTTTTCTTGAGATGAGTCCATAAGGGACTTTTTCTGTTCCTGTAAGAATTCCTTCTGCTTCATCAGCAGCTCTAGCATACTCTGGTTTTTGCCAGCAGGAGAAATGACGGTGATATCCCGGTTCTCATCGTCTTTCTTTTTTCCAAACAAGACCTCTGTCTGGTTAGCGGCGGAACGGTTGATGGCATTGATACTTTGGGAAGGCATCTGCCCGTTCAATTTTCCAATATACATAAGATATCCCCTTTTCTTGTTACTTTTCATTGCTATTTTGGATATCGGCAAAAAAAGTGATTATATAAGGTTAGACATGAAAAAGCAGCCCTTATACCATTCATTCACAGTTTTTTCACAAGACGTACAAAATTTATTTACAACTTCTACAAACTTTTTTCATATCTGTCTTATATAATAAAAATAGTAACAAGAGGAACTCCAAACTTGTTAAAATTAAAACTTTTTTTCATAACTGGCCGGTGAAAGTCACATTTCACCGGCTCCTCCCTTTTATGGGGCAAATATTTCCCAGTTGCAAAGAAACTCTTTCTATTATAGAATAGGGAAGGTGCCCATGGCATATGCAAACTTGGAGGATATTATTACATGAAGAAAAATGCAATCGTAGGACAATCCGGCGGACCCACCGCTGTGATCAACGCAAGCCTTTATGGCGTCATCAAAGAAGGAATGGCCCAGGCCGAAATCGGAAGGGTTTACGGAATGCTCAATGGCATAGAAGGCTTCATGTCCGGCAATTATATGGATTTAACAGGTGACCTGACTGAAGAAGAGCTGGAGCTTTTAAAATTAACACCAGCTGCTTATTTAGGTTCCTGCCGCTATAAACTTCCTGATGATCTGTCTTCTCCCTTTTATCCGGCTCTTTTTGAGAAATTCCGAGCTATGGATATCGGATATTTCTTCTATATTGGCGGTAATGATTCCATGGATACGGTAAGTAAGCTTTCCCGCTACGCCGCCCATCATGGAAGCCCTATCCGTTTCATTGGAATTCCCAAAACCATTGACAACGACTTGATTTTAACGGATCATACTCCCGGCTACGGCAGTGCTGCCAAATATGTGGCTGATACTGTCCGTGAAATCGTTCTGGACTCTTCTGTTTACCAGCAAAAGTCCGTCACCATCATAGAACTTATGGGCCGTCATGCAGGCTGGCTTACTGCTGCCAGTGCGTTGGCCAGAAAATTTGATGGCGATAATCCCTTGCTTATCTATCTTCCTGAAACGGATTTTGAATTTGAACGGTTCGCATCGGATGTAAAAGCGGCCCTTAACAATCACAATTCCGTTATTATCTGCATCTCAGAAGGACTCTCTGATTCCCAGGGCAAATTTATCTGCGAATACGCAGATGAAGTCCGTTTGGACACCTTCGGTCATAAAATGCTGACCGGAAGCGGTAAAATGCTGGAGAATTTTGTACGTGAACGTTTTGGTGTAAAGGTCCGTTCCATTGAACTGAATGTTAACCAGCGCTGCAGCGGCATGCTTGCTTCTGCAACTGACATAGAGGAATCCGTGCAGGCGGGTTCAGAAGGAGTAAAGGCCGCGTTAAAAGGTATTACCGGAAGAATGGTTGCCTTTCACCGCAAAGGAAATTCCCCTTATTCCATGGAATGCATCACCGTTGATGTCAACGAAGTATGCAATCAGGAAAAGCTGTTCCCCGTCCAGTGGATCTGCGGCAATGGCACGGATATCTCCCCAGAATTTCTGGAATATGCCATACCGCTGATCCAGGGTGAGCCTCAAAGAAAGATGGAAAGCGGCAGACCCGTGTACCTGTACCGGAGATAATCATGGTATGCTTTTCCGGATCTTAAAATCCGCTCATTCATACGGCTCAAGAAAAGCGCCATGATCCTTTAAAAGATTCTGAAGCTGTGCTACGTCGATTGCGGCAACACCAATTCCCTGTTTTGCCGCAATCGCTGCCGCAGTACCGGCCCCTTCACTGATTGCCATCAGTATGGGCGTTACGCGGACCGCTGCACAGGCTTCATGAGTCGCACTGATGCATCGCCCGACGACCAGAAGGTTATCCAGTTCATTTGTATACAAACAACGGTATGGAATGGAGTACCAGCTGCCTTTCTTTAAATAATGATGCTCCATTGTTCCTCCATCAGGGGAATGGATATCGATGGGATATCCGCCCATGGCAATGGCATCTTCAAACATTTTGTTCTGTAATAAGTCAGATGCGGTCAACAGATAAGCACCGTTTATCTTGCGGCTTTCCCGGACGCCGATATGCGGCCCTGTGGTAACGATAACTGCATTTTCAAATCCAGGAATATATTTTCTCATAAAAGCAACTATGGCATGTGCCTGCTTTCTGCCCTCTATCTCCGCTTCCGTTAAATCAAAAGAATCCAAAGCGCTTTTTTTAATGATCCGGGACATGTTAAGGATATATTCTCCAGGATTGTTGGTTTCAAAGCAAAGCACCATATCTCTGTCAATTGGGAATTCCCCTTTTTCCTTTGCCTTACTGATAACAGAATACGCCCCCTGCATACCGCTTCTTGGAATCAGCTGCAGACGTTCGAATGGAATGGTCTCAAGCATATCATCAGAGTTCTTCTTTATGTATTCCATCATCTTATCCCGGTCCACATTGCATACCTTGACATTCATTGTCATTGGCTGAGCCAGATGATCCTCCTCCCTGCCGTAAACACTTCCGATTCCTGCATGGGTGGCCAGGTCTGCATCTGCTGATGCATCTATGAACACGGAGGCGGATACGTCAAAGAAGCCCTGTTTTGCATACAGGCGTACCTTTTGGATCTTTCGGTCCTCCCATTCACAGCCTGTATAGACGGTATGATAGAGCAGGTCAGCTCCGGCCTCCTTCACCATGGTCTCAAGAATTAGTTTCATACCTTCTGCATCAAACGGGGTCACGGAACTGGCATACCCCACAAAATCCTCCATATGGCCTGGAGAAAAGCCTTCTCTTACCATACGCGCCACAATTTCCTCAGCAATCCCCTGCACGACTTGCGTACTTCCTGCATGGAATGTCATCTGGGGACCCGTTCCTGCCATTGTAAGCATACCGCCCAGATATCCGTTCTGCTCTACCAAGAGAGTCCTGGCTCCGGATCTGGCACTGGCGATTGCAGCTACTGTACCGGCAGGCCCTCCTCCAATAATGACCACATCATAGGTTAAGTTCTGTTTCATTTCTCTCCTCCTTTATCAGCTGATCATAGCGGCAGGCAAAGGCATGAGCCCCGATTTCCGATAACGCCCGGATTCCGGTCCTTCCGATTTTCAGACTACCAATCCTTAGCATTGGCACCAGATATTCTTTACTCGTAAATCCCAGTTCACTCCATTCAAGAAAATGATAATATTCATGGCTTAAAATCAGATTCATGGCTTCCGCCATCTCCATTTTGTTTTCTATTGCCCAAAGTGAAATGGATTTCAAGTAAAGATGGATCCTCTTCTGTCCGGTCAGATAATCACTGAAATATCTCTGGTTTCCCACAACATAATCGGCATCAACTTTCTCACAGGTTAAGCCGCTTTCTGTTACAATTCTAAAAAAGTCTTTTTCTCCATTGTAACGCACAAAAATCATTTCTGCTGCGGCTTCTCCCTTTTGCCACGCACGGTCTGTGATCCTTTTTCTGTCCTCAGACCGGATTTTATGATAACAGCTGTCACGGCTTAATTCATCCTGTGCCAATTCCTTCCCCGGAAACGGCATGGAACCTGTATTCAAAATCCAATCACCACCTTATCTGCTTTTATCCTTCTGTCCGGCCGGTTGCAATGATCAGGATTTTTTCATCATTGCCAAAACCTGTCAGTTCTGCATTTCCCAGTGCACAAATTTGCGCTTTGCTCTGGAGTCCGGATAAATCAATGACTCGTTTCCCTGATACCAGATAAATATTGGGCAGATTGGCACCGCCATCATTAAACACCGTCAGTTCTTCCAAATACCATTCGATTTTTGTTTCCCAGTCCGCAATCTTCACTTCTGAAACCAGAGCATTGCTTTTCTGAAGGCGGATCACGCCTTCTTCATCAATCAGACGCAGGGGCGTTGTTTTCTTTTTCAACAATCCCAGAAATTTCTTTTCCAGTCTCTGGGACTGCACGGCATACATCACTCCGTTTTGAGCGGTTATAGATAATTCTCCCGGATTCCCATCCATATTTTCGGCACAAATCTTAAGGAGCTCATCAACCGTCAGTTTTGTATTGCCCAGGACCTTACTTCTCATTTCCGTGGCACCTACAGCAATTGCCCTTAATAGATTTTTTTGCGTATCCACTTCTACATGGACCTCAATGGTCCCCGGCGCAGCGCCGCTCTGGATTGCTTTCTGTTCTACTTCCCTGCGAATGCTTAATATATCTTCCTGGGAAGGACTTGACACCGTCCGCTCCACCATATCCCGTACCATGGCAAGAGCGACACCAATGGTGGAAATTACCGCTGCATTGCCTGCGATCCGGTATTTATGCTTCATGGTCTTTGCAAGATGGGGAACCACACTGGCTGCTCCGCCTCCGCCTCCCACAAACACGGTCTGGTCCGGACGCATTTTATAGTCTTTAATAAGCTGTTCTGCAACCTTTGCATTTTTGGCTGCTGCGAATGCCATGGCCTTTTCTGCCGCTTCTTCCACGGTACAGCCCATTTGATCTGCCAACGGCTTCCAGGCTTTCCTTGCTGCTTCCACATTCCCATAGGAATAGTCTTCCGGCCTGACGTAACCAGCTATATTAGCAGCTCCCGCCATGGTGAGGGTCACCCGTACTCCATTGTCACATTCAATAACCGCATATTCCGGATCAGAAGGTACGGGTCTGACCGTCATAAGCCTTGGATTTTTAATAAGGTCGGCATCAGTATAAACTTCATAATCCAGACCGGCAATATGAGCACTTCGCGGCCCCATGTTAACGGCCTTGCCATCCTTTATCTGTACCATGCTTCCCCCGCCAATGCCCACGGTTCTGACATCAAGACTGCTTAAATAGGTTTTATGTCCTCCTACTTCTGCATATTGGATCATAACCTTGCCATCCTTTACGCAGGATATATCCGTGGAAGTACCGCCGACTTCAAAAAATAGACCATCCGTCAGCTTTTCATACATCAGAGCGCCGGCAACACCGGCTGCCGGTCCCGAGAGTATTGTCATAATCGGCCGGTTTCTTACCTCGTCTACTGTCATAACGCCGCCATCACAGCGCATAACCATCAGAGGGTTTTTGATTCCAGCCTCTATGATGCTCGTTTCCGTCATGGTTGCAGCCTCAAGCATCTTAGGCATAATGCTGGCATTTACCACGGCCGTCCTGGTTCTTATTTTCAGGCCGTATAATTTTGATATTTCATTGGTAGCCGTACCCGGGATATTCATCTCCTTGCATTTTTCCAGTGCCAGATTCTCATGATACGGATCATCCACACTGAAAGCCTCTGCAGCCACAATGCTGGATGTGCCTCGTTCCCTTAAGGAGCGGATGGCGTCCACGATCCTGCTTCCCAGACTGCCCTTATCCGAAGTGTCCACGTATTCGTTCTGACTTTCCAAAAATTTACCGGCTGCCAGTTCTATATTGCTGATGTTGGTATCCGACCTGCTTTTTGCCCCTTGCAAACCGCTTCCCAGCGTTACAATACCAACCGGAGCCACATCTCCTTCCAGAAGTGCATTGGTAGCCTGAGTCGTACCGTGAGCGATAAAAACAACGTCATCCGGATTAATATGACAATCCTCCATAATGCGCTGCAGCGCCTGAACAATTCCTTCTGCCACTCCCTGCCTGGAATTGTGGGTAGTAGGAGTTTTTACCACTCCTATTAATTCAAAAGTTTCATTATCAATGGCAGCGGCATCCGTAAAGGTGCCGCCCACATCAATCCCGATGCGTACTTTCATAAATTCAATTCTCCTGTCGATTGCTTAAAAGTATATGAATGCCGAGATTATCACACCGATCACGGAAATCGTCCAAAGATAGGGCAATAGTTTTTTGGTAATCGTATTAACATCCACCTCGGCAAAATTGGCTGTCCAGACGTTTTGTGTATTGGTGGGGTCCCCACAGCCCTGAATCCTTTCTGCGGAAAGAAAAGCTCCCATAACAGCCTGCGGATTCAGTGTCCCAAGACCGATCACCAAAGCTGCAATTCCGGAACCGAGTCCAAACAGATTCATAGGACCTCTGTATAAGGATAATGGTGCCAGAATGGAGAAAAAGATTATGTATCCGACTTTTGAAGTTGGGATCACGGCAAGTAAAAATGGGTTCAGCACTTCCTTTACCATGGCGTGAGTCACTGCAAGATATAAGATTCCAATGCCCACCATCAAGATGATTGCAGGCGCTGCATCTGTAATTCCGTCATAACAGGTTTTTACAAGAAGATTCATTGCTTTGGAAAAGCTTTTGGATGTAAACAGCAGAATCCAGAATATGCCTGCCAAAAAAGAAGGAACAACAGGCACCTTTAAAAACGCTACCAGAATGATGGGAACAAGTGGTGTGACCATAGCAAGCCCACCGGCTGTTCCTCTTAACTGCTTTGTCTGGATCTGATCTGAAACAGGAGCGGAAAAAGCAAATTTTACTCCATTCTTTTTGAACTCCACAAAAATCAGGATTATAGTCGCGATCAGCGTTACCGCCAGCATATAGACTTCAAACCCCTTAATTTTCTCAATTTCCAATCCGAATATGCTGGAAAATGATGTCCAGTTTGCAATATTAAAACTGAGTCCCACTGCAAATGCCATCAAAAAGATGCTGGCAGCGCTGATAGCCGGTACACCCACGGAAATCAATATGGGCAGAACAATGGTTCCCACCATAATAACAGAACCCAATCCATTTAAAGTAGTGAACAAAAGTGCAACTGCCGTTACCATGATCAAGGTAACAATTAACGGCCTGTCACCGCCCAGCTCTGCACTTTTTTTGATGATATTTTCGGTCACTCCAGTCTTATTCATCAGCTGTCCCAGCCATGCACCGAAGATAACTGCCATAATCGCAGATCCCATTCTGACAGTACCGGCTTCTAAAACAGTGGAAAGCCAGCCAATCTGAGCCCCTTCCCCATTAACTCCCACTGCCGGAACTCCTGCAATCACGCAGATGACAACAGCCAGAAAAGGCAGAGCCAACAAAGTAGGCAGTTTTTTTGCCATCATAAATGCTGCAATAACAAGAAAAGCAATGATGATACATGTTCCCTGTAACATACGAAATCCTCCATTTTTCAATTAGATGGTGTTTATAATCTATCTACCGCATTCCGGAACTGACCGGTTACTTCTTTTACCTGTTCTGCAGACGGTTCCTTTCCCATAACAATGGCTCCGATCATGACCGCTTTGCAGCCGGCTTCATAAAGATGCTTTACTTCCTCCGGGCATATCTTCTTCTGGGTAGGGATCAAAGTCGGCTTCCCTGCTTTAGCAGATATATGGGAATACCGTAAAATATCGGCGTAATTGAGGGGTGCCCCGTAGCGTGCTCCCGGCTGAATGCTGCATTCCAGGATATCTATGCCGGACTGCCGGACTGCTTCCAGTGTATTCTGATCATATGTATCATCAATGGCAGCCATTTTTGTCAACACCCGGCTCTCCATCATATGACACGGCAGATGGTGAATGTAGGAAGAAAAGAACCGAAGCCCCATTTGTTCCACTTCCAACCTTTCTTCCCTTGTAATAAATGCATCTTCTCCTCCGGGCACAAGTCCGACCGGCACATCTTTGCATAGTGCAATCAAATCTTTCAGGAACAGCCGGTTCTCCTCATAAGTTCCGAATGTATGGCCGCTTGCACGATGCCATACATTTGCATGAACTTTAATTGCCTGAGCCCCTCCTTCCAATGCAGCCCTGGCTAGCTCCAGATTATTTTCCGGCAGGCTGACCACCAGGGTAAATTTGTTTTCATTTACCAATTCTTTAAAATCCATTGACTTCTCCTTTCTGAAATGCGGGCATCCGGCGGCCGTCCGGACGGTTACATTTCACAAATTACTTTTTTCAGTACTCTCTTACCTAAATCTGTTTCCATATGGTTAATCACAGGCTTTATTGCCTTGACTTCAACAGCGTGCTTTAATAAATGACTTTTCTTTAACTGTCCGCTTACACATTCCGCCAGACGGTCTCCCTCATCCACCCTGCCTGACAGATATACGTTTTCGATGGGAAACATCATGCAGATCATCTGCAGTATATTAACAATTCCTTCAGAAAGTTTGTCTGCGGTCATTTTTTTACCGGCATGTTCGACGAAGGGGGTCATATCCGCTTTCTTTCCCTCCGTCATATCAAGAAACGTTCCATTGGAGGTTATGGAAACAAAGATTTTTTTCCCAATCTCAATGTGTGCACTGTTCGGACTCTCTTCTTTTTTCATGATTTGCCGGAAGGAATAAACCTGAGAATATTCTTCCATGACAGGCACTTTAAACTGGGTTTTCACCGCCTCACAGAATGATATGCTGGCCGAAGATAATGAGGTGGAATACATAACATTAAAATCACTTGGACTCATATCTTCCTGGAACAAAAGCCCGATTCCTGCCAGTTTCCCATTGCAAAAATTCTCCGCATCCTCCCTTATGCAAAGGGCGACCTTTTCAAGCAGTTCATTGCCGGTAATGTAATAATCGGATATCAGAACGCTATGTTTTTTTTCCAGCGCCAGATCTAAAAAATGTAAAACGGCTCTTCTCCAGCCGATTTCCAAAATTGCGATATATCCTTTGCTGTTATTGACCGATAATTCAATTCTTTTTCTGCCGCCTGTGGATGTGGCTACACCATTTTCCACGATCCAGCCTTTTTCTATTAATTCCGATGTCAGAGATGAAACCGTACTCGGCGAAAGCCCTATGATCTCGGATAATTCTGTACGGGAAACCGTTTCCTTTTCTAAAATTACATTCATGATCAATCGCAAATTTTCCCGTTTCATGTCCTGTAAACCGCTTTTTTTCATATTTGTACAACGCCTTCCTTCTTTTTTCGGTCTCCGAAATAAGTTCTGTTTTAAAAATATATCAATTGTAACAAATTGTCAATCGAATCTTACCTATCTCTTTTATTTTAAGCAAAGTGCACGAATTTGTATTTTCAAATTTGTCAAAATCCTCCAATACTTTGTGGCCATCAGCCGAATTTCATCTTTTCAAAATGTTTTCTATATTTATATCTTTTTGTGCATTTTTTGACAACATGCTTCATATATTCTATATAAGGCCTATTTCTATTTTCATAGCACTTATGGGAGAAAGTGAAAATGAACGGAGAAACTTTTTTAGACCGCATTCCTTGCGGCATACTGAAGCTTAAAATTGATGAAGATCTTACCATTCTTTACTCCAATCAGGCGATTAAAGCATTATTTCAAGAGCCTGCTTCGCTTCAGGACATGGTGTGTGAATCAGAATATCCGGAGCTGCTGGCGGAAATTCACAGCCACCTGACAGGCGAAGCCGCCCGTTTTGAACTGGAATTCAAAGCAAAAATACAAAAAAACTGCATCTGGTGTTCCTTACAATTGAATTATATCCCTGAGGAGGAACTATTGTACTGTGCAATCTCCGATATCACATGTATGAAAAAATTCCAGGAACACTTACGGATCCGTGAAGAACAATACCGGCTGGCAAGCCGGCATTCCGGCTGCCTTGTAAGCATCTATGACATCCCTTCCAGAACCCTTTCCCCCTCGCCTGAATTTTCCAGAACTTTCCCTTTTCCCTACACCCAGCCGCTCTCCCCAGAATTCCTTATCGAAAACGGCATTGTGCACAAGGAAAGCGTCACCGATTTTCTGGAATTTTATGATAACATGGAAAAGGGGATACCCGAGGGAAAATGCATCACACGCTTAAAAATATGTTCCGGAGATTATCATTGGTTTTCTTCGCAATACTCACTGGTGTGTACTGAGGAGCAAAAACCTCTCAGGGGAATCATATCCTACCAGGATATTACGGATCAATATGAAAAAGAACTGGCTTATCAAAAGTGGATGGAATACATGCGTGAACAGAAAAAGGACTGTATCGGCTATTACGAATATAATTTAAAATTCGATTTATTTGAAGAAATCATTGGAGAAATGACTCAGACCATGCCGGATTATGTTTCTAATTCTTTTTCCAGCATTATGACCTACATAGCAGAGAATCACATTTTTGAAGAAGACCGGGAGATGTTTCTAAAATTCTTCAATAAAAATCAATTGCTCTACCACTACTATCGGGGGAACCGGTCCTTACGGCTGGAACACCGGCGTATACGCCCTGATTCCACCGTCTACTGGGGGCTTGGCATGGTGCAGATTGTTTCCGATCCTTATACCGATACGATCAAGGCATTTATTCTTATTAAGGATATTGATGCATCCAAACGGGAGGCCTTAAATCTTCAGGAGCTTTCCAAACAGGATTCCCTGACCGGTTTGCTAAACAGAGCAACTGCCATACATGCAATCCGCAATACATTAAAAAACAGCCAGGGGCATCACATCCTTATTATGCTGGATATTGACCGTTTCAAGCAACTGAATGATAATTACGGCCATCAGTTTGGGGATAAGGCCCTCCACCGTGCCGCTTCAAGACTTAAATCCGCTTTAAGGCGTGATGACATCTTCGGACGGCTGGGAGGCGATGAGTTCATCATATTATTAAAAGATGTGGCTTACAGCATGGATTTGTACGCTCGTCTGGAAAATTTATGCAGTCTCATTGGCAGCGCTCTGGAACCGGAAGCACATATTTCCGGCAGTCTGGGAACAGCCGCCTATCCGGAAGATGGAACTATATTTGAGGAATTATATGAAAAGGCCGACATTGCTCTTTATCACGCAAAGAAACACGGCCGCAGCCAGTATGCGGTTTATGAACCTGGCATGAGCATGGCAAAATTATAAACAAGGTGCTGCAGATCAAAATTATTGATCTAGCAGCACCCTTTTTTAACCTCATCAAATAAGCATCAAAGTGGATTGTGAATATCTGATCCTTCGGCTTCTGACCTGATCATGCAAAAAATGTCCTGTGGAATTCTCCACAGGACATTAAGTATAGCTATGCAGAAGAAGGGACTTGAACCCTCAAGGTATTGCTACCACACGGACCTGAACCGTGCGCGTCTGCCAATTCCGCCACTTCTGCGTTTCAATTGTTCGAATTGGTAATTCAATTCGTACAATTATAATACTATACTTTCAGCAAATAATCAAGTACTTTTTTATTTTCTTTTTGACAAAGAATATTCCAATGAAAATGGCAGTTCTTAATATTCCCTGGTTTTGATAACTGTCTCCGCATCCGACTGATCATACACCTTTTCTTCTGTTATAATCCGAAGAGGCATTTCCTTTCCTGCAATCATGTCCCGGATCGCCTTCATAAGCGGGGGACCTAAAAGCGGACTGCATTCCACCGCGCAGTTCAGCTTGCCGTCTATCATTGCCTGAAACGCTTCTTTCGTCGCATCCACGGAAACAATCGTTATATCCTGCCCCGGCTTCAATCCATGTGCCTCCAATGCTTTAATCGCTCCAAGGGCCATATCGTCGTTGTGGGAATAGATAATATCCACATCCCAGGTGTGACTTTTTATGTATTCCTCAACGACCTGTTTTCCTCCTTCGAAAGTAAAATCACCATAATCCGTATATACAATCTGATACTGGGGATTCTCCTCTAATATTTCGAAAAACCCCTTCTTTCTCTCTTCCGTAGGCGTCGCGCCTTCACTTCCCTGAAGCTCCAATATATGAACAATCCCATGCTCCGGTTTTACATGTTCCTTTAGCCAGCGCATGGCTCTTCGCCCTTCCTCTAAAAAATCAGCACCAATATACGTGATCGTTAAATCATCTCCCGCCTCAATTCTGCGGTCGGACATTACTACAGGAATATTGGCTTCCTTTGCCTCTTTCAGTACCGCATCCCATCCGGTCTCGACCACCGGAGAAACTACGATTACATCTACCTTCTCCTTAATAAACCTCCGGATCGCTTCAATCTGCTTTTTTTGAGACTGGTCTGCGCTGTCAAAAAGAAGTTCCATATTAAACTCCCTGGCTGCTTCCTGAATCGAGCGGGTATTGGCAAGCCTCCACTGGCTCTCCTGTCCCACCTGGGAATATCCTACGGTAATTCTCCTGCCATCGTCGATACTTTCTCTGTCAAGAGCAGCCAGATACTCACCGGCATTTTTAGGATAGATCGTATGACTTCTTAATATAACCTGCTTGGGAACACCACTCTCCTTCCGAAGAATATTAATGGCATATTGCACAGCCTCTTTCCCACCTGTAGGGCAGGAAATCGTTGCTGCAAGCTTTCCTTTTCTCACCAGATCTACCCCTTCGTTCTCTCCGGTAAAGCCGTCGCACCCGATGACCTTTATCTTCTCGGCAAGGTTCCTGTCTTTTAGTGCCTCGTATGCACCAAAGGCTACTGAATCATTGTTGGAAAATATCAGGGAAACACCTTTTAGTTCCGCCTGCATGGCAAAAACTGCATCATAGGCCGGATCCTTCATATCATTTTTTAAATCACAGACAGTCTTTTCTATATCAGGATAATCCCTGATCACAGAATCAAATCCATCGCTTCGCTCCTCGCTCTGAAGGGAACCGGCCGTAGCACGAAGTTCCAGAATCTTCCCCTTTCCGTTTTCAAGCAGCTGGGCAGCACATTCTCCGCCTTGCTTCCCGATTAAATTATTGTCCGGACCGATAAACAGATTATAATCAAAGCCTTCCACGCTTCGGTCCATAACAATCACAGGAACTCCCTCCTGATACACATCTCCGACTTTCTTTGTCAGACGGCTGGAATCACAGGGAGAAATGATTAATAGGTCAATGCCAAAATCCAGAAGCCTGTCAACATCCTTTTCCTGCTTCTCCACGCTGGAGGTGGCGTCTGCCGTTACAATCCTGATATTGGGATACTTTCCCGCTTCCTCCTGGATCTCATTTATCAGGGCAACCCGCCATGCTTCCCGCATGTTTGCCTGAGAAACACCGATCACATACTCCACATCACTTTTATAAACCGTCTGGGTAATTGCCCCGTTATAAATACGGTATCCCAAAAACACAAATACCGATACCAGTAATACCATTAGTAATTTCGTTCTTTTTTCCATTTTATCCTTTTTCAAGATCATTCTGAACTTCTTTCGGAATCCGTATGACAATACGCGTCCCCTGCCCCTCTTTGCTTTCCACCAATACCTGAAACTGCTCTCCGTACCGGATGCGCAGCCTCTCCTTAATATAAAACAAACCAAAGCTTCTGTTTCTGCCGGCTTCTCCCGGTTCATTTAGCAATCTGGATAATTCCCAGACCTTTTCTTCTTCCATACCCTTTCCGTCATCCCAGACTTCCAGGCTCACCCAATCATCTTCCATTCGTCCGGTGATCTTTAAATGCCCGTCTCCGTTTTTCATCTTAACCCCATGGTAAATGGAGTTTTCCACCAGCGGCTGCAGGATCATTTTCGGCAAAATCACTTCCATGCAGTCTTCTTCTGCCTGAATTTCATACTGTACCTTAGGCCCGTAACGAATTTTCTGTATGTAGAGATAATTGGAAATATATCGGATTTCTTCTTCAATGGTAATATAGTCTTTGCCCTTGCTTAAGCTGATTCGAAAAACATTGGTAAGAGCATCCACAAGATGAACAATGTCATATGCAGAATGCTCCCTGGCCATCCAGCCTATGGTGTCCAGAGTATTGTATAAGAAATGCGGCTTAAACTGTTCCTGAACTGCCTTTAGCTGTGCTTTCCGTTTGTTCTCCTGTTCTTTATAAACCTCCTCCATCAGTTCTTGTATTCGCTCAAGCATCTGATTGAACCGGCGGCCAAGTTCACTGACCTCATCCAGATAATTGCCTTCAAACCGAACGGATAAATTTCCTTTTTCCGTCTCCTTCATTAAGTTGCGGAGCCTGACAATCGGTTTTGTAACCGTTTCTGAAATTTTTACCGCTACAATAAATACCGTGAGAATTGTCAAGACCAAAACCCAGCCAAACATAATCAGCATGGTATTGATTCCGCCCATGATTTCACGGTAGGATGAGACACTGACAGTTTTCCAGCCGGTATAGGCGGATTTCTGATAGCTGATCTGATACTTTTCCCCATTGGTAACCGCGGTTACAGGCTCTTCTTCATTCCAAAGCCATTCCGGGCGGATGCGGTAGACAATTTTATTGGTAGGCGCATATACTAAATGATTCTGCTCATCCAGGACGAATACAAATCCATTTTCACCGATGTTCGCATCCTGGATGGCAGAGGAAATAATTTCATGCTTTACATCAAACAGCAATACGCCCACTCTCTCCCCTGTCTCCGGGTCTATAACAGCTTTCATTACCGAAAATACATCATCAATGCTGTATGCGGCCTCCGTAACAATATTCCTTCCGGTAACATTGCTGATGATCTGCATTTCACCTGGAGATGCCGCTGCTTTTTCATACCAGACTTCCTTGATAAACGGGTCCCGGGAGATTCTGGACATCCCGGTTCCCACATACATATCATGCTCCGTAGCAAATAAGATGCCCGCAATTTCATCATGAGTTTCCGCCACTGTCTCAAAGCTGTTTTTCAGCGCTGCTTCATACTCGTTCCAGCGGTCATCCTCAGCGGATGGGATCTTATTCAGATGCATTGGCTCAATAATCTTGATCAGCATATTCGCAGTCTTTTCAATACTGCTTATGTAGATATCCGTTGTATGCTGAACCTGACCTACCAGCAGAGACGTATGCTGGGTCACATTACGCTCCGCCTCTCTGGTTGAGCTGATAATCCCCAATAGCCCCACAAAGCAAAAAGGAATGAGCGCAATAAAAATATGAGAATTGATCATTTTATCACGAATTTTCATATCCATGAATCTTTTCTTCCAATATTTCATTGCTCTCACTCCTATTTTCATAACATATCCCAGCTTCATCCAGTATACCGAAGTTAACGGACTCTTACAACAGCATTATGCGTTATTATTCGTTCTTCCCTTTTGATTTTTCTGTGCGGATCGCAATGATTCTCTGGATTACGATAAAGAAACAAAGAAGCGCCGCAATGGTAACTTTCGTCCACCAGGTATTTAAATTCTGATAGGTAACGATTGTCTGGATAATCCCCTCTATCATGACTCCGACTACCGTACCCGCTACAGTTCCTACGCCTCCGGTCAGCAGGGTCCCGCCGATTACAGCGGATGAAAGTGCATCCAGTTCAAGACCCAGATTTTGGAGCCCGAATCCAGCCAGAGTATAAAAACTGAACACGATTCCTCCGAGAGCGGCGCAAAAGCTGCTGATTCCGTATGCCGCAATTTTCGTTCTTGCAACATTTAATCCCATGAGGCTTGCGGACGTTTCGCCGCCTCCCAGTGCGTATAAACACCTGCCAAACTTTGTATATCTCAGGGTATAGACTGCAGCCGCAAAAACAATCAAAAGGATAAATACATAGTAATAAATTTTCCCGTTCCACGCTTTTGCTTCTCCCATGTGAACCGCCACCTTACCAAGAGCCATGGTCTTAAAAAACGGATCACTGATGGGAATGGAGCGTTCACTGATTACAACGCAAAGCCCCCGCATTAAAAACTGGCCTGCCAAAGTCACAATGAACGGCTGAAGCTTAAAATAATGAATCAAAGCCCCTTGGGTACAGCCTACGATGATTCCCGCAAGAAGCATCAGAAGGATCACCAGAAATGACGGAACTCCCCGTTCCAGCAGGTACGCAGAGCCTACACCGGTAAATGCAATGGTAGAGGCAATGGAGATATCGATCCCTCCGCTTATTAGCACAAAGGTAGCTCCGATTGCCGCTATCATTAAGTATGCGTTGTCATTAAAGAGGTTTAAAAAGGTTGATAAAGATAAAAAGTTATTGTACTTTACAGAACCAAACAGAAACATCAGGACAAACAGCACAACGGTGATAACCAGTGAAATATTATTGATCTGAACCTTTTTACTTTTTCCCGTCTGCTCCATCAGTTACCAACCACCTTTCTGTTTATCATTTTGCACTTAATGACCAGATCCTTAAACTGCTTTGACTGCGACAGACAGATGATAATAATCAACAATGCCTTTAACACACGGATATAAGCCGCCGGAACTCCCAGTGCCAGTACTGTTGTTGTGATGCTCTGTACGATCAATGCTCCTATGACGCTGGCTGGAATGGAAAAACGCCCGCCCATTAAGTTGGTTCCTCCTATTGCTACGGCAAGAATGGCATCCATTTCAATCCCCAGCCCCGCATTGTTGCAGTCCGCACCTTTAATCCCAGCACTTTCAATTAAACCGGCCACCGCAGCAAAGGCTCCGGAAATTGTATAGATTGCCAGCAGCATCCGGTCAACCTTAATGCCCACGTACTTTGAGGCAGTCGGATTGCAGCCCACGGATTCCAAAAACAGGCCAAAGGCTGTTCTTCCTGTAAATAGTACCAGAAAACCCACCAGAAAAAGTACAATAAACAAGGGGAAAGGCATACCGAGAATATAGCCTCCATTGATAAAATAATAGGCTTCCGAAGTAATCGTAACGATTTTTCCCCTGGTAATCAGCTGTGCGATTCCCCTGCCCGCCACCATTAAAATCATGGTGGCTACAATTGGCTGAATCTTTATTTTAGCCACTAAAAAGCCATTCCAGATGCCGCTGACCGTTCCTGCAAGGATCGCGATAATAATCGCTGCGGCAACATTGCCATGGAATGACGGAAAAATATTCCCGTTTACAATGCTGCAGGCAATGGCTCCGCTGATCGCCATAATAGAGCCTACGGAAATATCGGTTCCGCCCGTTGCCAGTATCATAGTCATGCCGCCAGCCAGTATCATGAGCTTGCTCCCATTTCTTACAATATCAATAATACGTCCGTATAAGTGCCCATCCACAATGGAAAGTGTAAAAAATTCTCCCTTGCTTACAATACCGTTAAAGAGCAGAATTATCATAAAAATGATGAGGGGGCGGAAATACTGTTTTCCTGTCAAACGATTCCAGATTTCTCTCATGACACTTCACCTCCGGCCATAATGTGCATAATTGCTTCTTCCGATATTTCTTTTCCGTTTAGCTCACCTACCTGCTTCATATCACGAAGCACAATCATCCTGGTGCAGCAGCGGAGCATCTCATCAATCTCCGATGATATGAAGAGCACCGCCATCCCTCTTCCTGCAAGATCCATGACTATTTTCTGTATCTCCGCCTTGGTCCCGATATCGATTCCCCTGGTCGGTTCATCAAGCATCAGAAATTCCGGATCCGTGGCAAGCCATCTGGCAAGTATTACTTTTTGCTGGTTTCCTCCGCTTAAATTCTTAATTAACTGCTCTGTGCCCGGTGTTTTGATCTGAAGCTTTTCAATATACTCCTTCGAAAGCTCCTCCGCTTCTTTCCTTGAAATCTTATGGAAGATCCCCCGTTTCACCTGAAGGGCAAGAATGATATTTTCCCAGATGGAAAGCTCTCCGATAATTCCCTCTGTCTTCCGGTTTTCCGGGCAAAAAGCGATTCCGTGTCGAATTGCGTCTAAGGGAGAATGGAGGTGAGCCATCTCATTTTTCACCTTTACTTCTCCTTCGCTTACGGGATCTATTCCGAATAAAACCTTGGCTGTCTCCGAACGCCCGGAGCCTAAGAGCCCGGAAAAGCCCAGAACCTCTCCCATTTTTACTTGAAGCTCAAACCCCTTAACCGTTCCGGGGCTGCTGACATTGACCAGTTCTATAAAAGTTTCCTTTTCCTGCCCCTCTGCTTCCTCCGGCCGTTTTGCATTCATGGCTTCCTTAAGCCCTGCATAGTCCTTGCCTATCATTTTTCCCACCAGTTCTACTCTTGGCAGCTCTTTCGTCAGATAGGTTCCCACATATTTTCCGTTTCGAAGTACGGTGATTCTGTCAGTGACTTCATACACCTGATCCAGAAAATGTGTAACAAAAACAATTCCCATGCCCTCTTCGCGGAGCTTTCTCATAATTTGAAACAGCTTATCGACCTCAGCGGAAGAAAGGCTGCTGGTGGGCTCATCCAAGATCAGAACCTTGGCATCAATATCGCTGGCCCTTGCAATGGCCACCATCTGCTGGATCGCTACAGAGTAATGATCCAGATTTTTCGTAACATTTATATGTAAATCAAATTTATCCAGCAGTTCATTGGCGTCGGCATTGATTTTTCTCCAATTGATGGTTCCAAACCGGTTTCTCGGTTCCCGCCCAATATAAATATTTTCCGCCACGGAAAGATTGGGGCAAAGATTGACTTCCTGGTATACCGTTGAAATTCCTTCGTTTTGCGCTTCCTGTGTGGATCTGGGATTGATCTGTCTTCCTTCTAACTCAATGACTCCACGGTCTTTTGCTTCCACTCCGGTCAGCACTTTAATGAGCGTTGATTTTCCCGCACCGTTTTCCCCCAGCAAGGCATGTATTTCCCCCCGATTTAAATCAAACTGCACATCAGCCAAAGCAATAACTGCTTTCCCAAATGCCTTGGATATATTTCTCGCTGTCAAAAGCTGATTCCCAGCACTCATGGCGTTTCCTCCTCGCTTTCCAATTAAGAGGGTATTTCCTCTGATATGAAAAGGGTTGCTGCAAAAATAAAGATGTACTTTTGCAACAACCCCGCGGTTTAATATTTGCGGTCCGGAAGTACCTTAGCTGCCATATCAGCAGTAAATACGCCATCTACCGATTTCACCCATTTATCAACAGACTGGCCTGCCTTCAGCTTTGCTGCTGTTTCAAATAAAAGCGGCCCAAGCAGTGGATTACATTCTACGGTACAGTTTGCCTCCCCGGCTGCCATTGCTTCAAAGATTCCGCGGACACCGTCGATGGAAACGATCTTAATGTCTTCGCCCGGCTTTAATCCTGCCTCTTTGATTGCCTCGATTGCTCCAAGGGCCATGTCGTCGTTGTGCGCATAAACGCCCTTGATATCCTTATTGGATTTAAGGAAAGACTCCATAACTTCTTTTCCCTGGGCTCTGGTGAAATCACCGGTCTGGGAAGCTACGATCTCAATCCCCGGATAGCTTGCCTTGATTTCATCATCAAACCCGGTTTTGCGGTCCGTTGCTGCGGAAGCGCCTACCGTTCCTTCCAGCTCAACAATTTTTCCATTTTCTCCGAGCAGCTTTGCCATTTCCTTTGCGGCCATCTTGCCTTCTTCAATGAAGTCAGAGCCGATAAAGGTTGCGTATAAATCTTCCCCTACATCCGCTCTCCGGTCCAGAAGAATAATCGGAATCCCCGCTTCTTTCGCCTCAGCAAATACCTGATCCCATCCGGTTTCCACAACCGGTGCAAGACCGATGACATCGACCCCCTGCTCAATGAAGTTCTTGATTGCTTTAATCTGATTTTCCTGCTTCTGCTGTGCATCTGCAAAAAGAAGCTCCACCTTATCGCCGTTTTCAGACGCATAGGTCTGAATGGAAAGGGTTTCTGCGTCACGCCAGCCGGATTCCTGACCGATCTGGGCAAATCCGACTACCAGCTTTTCTCCTGATGCGTCGGGAGTTTTGGCCGTGGTTTCCTCTGCCTTTGCTGTGGTCTCAGCCTGTGCGGCCGTCGTCTGGGGTGCCGCTGTGGTTGCGGTCGAACTGCTAGCTCCGCTGCTGCAGGCGGCTAAGGAAACCGCTGCCATGGAAGCACACAGCAACACGCTTAAAAATCTTTTTTTCATTTTGATGATCCTCCTTTTTTTGTTTTAACGATACGTTTATTATGCCGGAAGGAGGAGGGAAAGTCTTTGCAATAATTTGAGTAAAAGGTATAAAATCATTGCATGGCGGAGGCATGGTTATCATTTCTAATTAGCCTCCGGTATTCCGCAGGGCTGACCCCTAGGTTCTTTTTAAACACATTGCTGAAATAATGCTGGTTTGCATACCCGGTAAGCTCCGCAATTTCGTAAATTTTCAATTCGCCGTTATGTAAAAGTTCTATTGCTTTTCGGATCCTGACACTGGTTAAATAATCGATAAAGGTAACTCCCATCTCTTTGCGGAACATCCTGCTTAAATGAGGAACAGAAAGATTCACATGATCCGCCGCATCCTGAAAGGAAAAATCCTCCCGTGAGTAGTTGTCCTCGATATAGAACTTCACATCCTTAATCACAGAGGAACCGGTCTCCAGTTCCTTCAACCGGCTGACAGCCGTTTCATAGGTTTCAGCTAAAGCTCCGTAATCATCTCCGTTCCCCTGTATTACTACACTGCGTACCGGCAAACGGGATTCCAGCATTTTACAATAGGTTTCTGATTGCTCCTCTGCAATTTCCGGGGCCGCCGTTTTTGAGATCACCACCAGATTTCCGTGCCTGTCCTGGCAGCTGTTTGGGTTCACAAGCCCCTGAAACATTTCATTTGCAATATTCTCAGCTACAAAAAACAGCAGATCTTCATTCCAGGTGCTTTTTACGTCTTCCATCTTCTGATATTCCAGGGAAACAACTGTAATTGTAAACGGCTCCGGAAGCAGCAGATTTAAATACTGGGAACGTTCCATGATTTCTTCTCTTGTATAATGCCCTTCCAAAGCCCTCTGCAAAAAGTCAGAGGCAAGATAAGTGCGGTTTTGTGCCAGCATACTCTTCGCCCAATCAAGATATTTATCTTCACTTGCCTCTCTCTGCAATCTCTCACGTACCCGCTGCATCATCTCATCAAAAGGCCCTTCCATCAGAGGTTTGAGAAGATACTCAAAGACCCCCAGCTTCAGCGCTTCTCTGGCATATTCAAACCGGTCATAACCAGTGATGATCACTTCCACTGCCCTGGGATTAATTTCCTTTAAGCTTTTAATGAATTGAAGTCCATTAAGAAATGGCATGTTAATATCTACAAAATAAACATCCGGTGAAATGTCTTTTGCAAGTTCTAACGCCATCACTCCATCCTCTGCTTCTGCTGCCAACTCAAAATCACTGTATTGCCTCAAAAAACTGATAATCCCCCGGCGAATGATATACTCATCATCCGCTACCAGTACTTTATAACCCATAGGAACTCCTCCTGAATTTTATTTGAATCCTATTATAGCATATTTTTTTCTTTTGTAACTGCGTTTCTATATATAAGGAGTGTCAGGGGTTCATATACATGACCAAAGACGGTCTCCATGTAGTTTCCTGGTTTTCCATTGGGAGTAAGACTTCCCTATCATATATTTTCCCTTAATCTATTTTTTTGTTTTTAACACCAAAAACCGGGGTCTTTATACCAGTACCCCGGCTCGAATAACTTAATATGATCCAATGATATATACAGCCCTTTGCATAAACCAAGGGGCGAATGGAAAAGGCGATAAGGAATATTTTTTATCCATTCCCTTACCGCCTTTTCATTTTTATTTTATTTTTTTAATGCCTAATTGACATAAAACAAACGCAAAGAATGAAACCAAGGATAATAACAGATAAACGTTCCAGGATACACTGGTGTCGCCTGTTTTTGGTAAACCGTTTATTTCACCTATTTCGTTTATTTCACCTATTTCGTTAACATCGTTTGTTTCACTGTTTCCTTTCGGTATTGACTGGTCATCTACAACAATTTCCTCGATGGCCTCTTCGTTGACACTGTTTCCAGATATAACACCAGGTCCACCGGTATTGTTACTGCTTCCTCCAGGTCCACGGGAACTGCTGCTACTTCCACTCCCGCTACTACTTCCGCCTCCACTACTTCCGCCGGTTCCGCTGGAATTGCCACCGCTTCCACTTCCGCCGCTACTTCCGCCGCCGGTTTCACTTCCGCCTCCGGTTTCACTATCTCCACCAGTTTCGTTTCCTCCACCGGTTTCACTTCCTCCGCCAGTTTCGTTTTCTCCACCAGTTTCACTACCTCCACCAGTTTCGTTTCCTCCACCGTTTTCGCTTCCTCCGCCAGTTTCGTTTCCTCCGCCGTTTTCGCTTCCTCCGCCGTTTTCGCTTCCTCCGCCGGTTTCGTTTCCTCCGCCGGTTTCGTTTCCTCCTCCAGTTTCGTTTCCTCCGCCGGTTGCGCTTCCGCCTCCGGATTCACTTCCGCCTCCGGTTTCACTACCTCCGCCGGTTTCGCTTCCGCCTCCGGTTTCACTTCCTCCTCCGGTTTCACTACCTCCGCCGGTTTCGCTTCCTCCGCCGGTTTCATCACCTCCACCAGTTTCGTTTCCTCCCCCGTTTTCGCTTCCTCCGCCGGTTTCGTTTCCTCCGCCGGTTTCGTTTCCTCCGCCAGTTTCGTTTCCTCCGCCAGTTTCACTTTCTCCACCAGTTTCGCTTCCTCCTACGGTTTCGTTTCCTCCACCAGTTTCGTTTCCTCCACCGGTTTCACTTCCTCCGCCAGTTTCGCTTCCGCCTCCGGTTTCACTTCCTCCACCAGTTTCGTTTCCTCCACCAGTTTCACTTCCTCCACCAGTTTCGCTTCCGCCTCCGGTTTCACTTCCTCCGCCAGTTTCGCTTCCGCCTCCGGTTTCACTTCCTCCACCAGTTTCGCTTCCTCCACCAGTTTCGCTTCCGCCTCCGGTTTCACTTCCTCCGCCAGTTTCGCTTCCGCCTCCGGTTTCACTTCCTCCACCAGTTTCGTTTCCTCCACCGTTTTCGCTTCCGCCTCCGGTTTCGCTTCCACCTCCGGTTTCACTTCCTCCTCCGGTTTCGCTTCCGCCTCCGGTTTCCGTTCCTCCGCCAGTTTCGTTTCCTCCACCGGTTTCACTTCCTCCTCCGGTTTCACTTCCGCCTCCGGTTTCCGTTCCTCCGCCAGTTTCGTTTCCTCCTCCGGTTTCACTTCCTCCTCCGGTTTCCGTTCCTCCGCCAGTTTCAGGTTCCCCACCGGTTTCGTTGCCTCCTTCAGTTTCAGTTTCCTGCCAATCGGGAATACCATTCGGCTCATCTTTATTGCCATTGCCGTTAATATCGTTTTTATCTTTTATATCCAGCGAATAAACGAGTACTAATTTCCCATCTGGTGTGGGATCTTCCTCTATGTCCACAGGATAGGTAAAGGAAATTTCCCTGCCTTCCAACTGATAGGGCGAAAGGCCGCCTTTATTATCCCATTCATCATTAGTCAAAATATCGTCAAACACGTAGTTTTCTGCATGATATGTCTGGGTTTTAGGCGCAATATAAATGCCTGCCGAACCGACTTTTTCATATAAGGTAGCTATTTCTATATTCTCTCGCTCACTGACAGGCTGAGGATCCCCAACGGTGCCGTCATAAAGGCTATAGAATACTTTAACCGTTGAATAAGGCTGCTGATAGTCTGGGATCCCATCCGGATCAGTTCCCGGAATCGCCCCACGGTTGTCAACAGCATAATAAAGCGTGTGCGTTCCCAAACCATTCTCAGTATCGCTCATTGTCAGTGTCCAATCAGAAATTGCTGCATTAACCGGTAACTGATTCAGAGTATATTCCCTGTCAAAGATATAATGATCTTCTCCGCTTCCTAATTGTATTTCCTGTGCAATTGAATAGATGTAATCATTGTTCTTCGGACCTGAAACAGGGAATGGGCCCCCAATTTCGGCCGGGATGCTGCTGACAGATGTGCCATCCCAGATTTCGTATAAAACGCTGCCACTTGTCAAAGCAGCTTTTGCCCGTAGTTCCAATACATTCATGTTTTTTAACGCATTAGTGCCTGACAGATTGAAAACATCACCATGACCCTGAGAATAGTTTATAATTTCAGCATTTGCTCCAGATCTTAGAGTTGCTGAGTATTGTGCTCCATCCAACACCCACTGGTAAGGGGCATCCGGGGAGGTTACGTAGTTGTTTTCAAGGGCCACCTGATTTCCTGGATTGATATTCCCTGTTATAGACACATCATTTTCGGGTAAAGACACCCAGGAGCGAATCCCATTTGTTTTTATGTTCAAACTTGCATTGCTGGAGCTCTTGATTACATAAGAGTTTGAGTCGCTCTTGCTATTGAACAATACAACATTTTGGGGATTTGTAAATGAAATGCTGGGGTTGCTGTCCCGCAAGGTAATCAGGGATTCTGCTTGCGAATTATTCTTGGCAATAAGGTTTACTTCGGCACCATCTGCAATGCTGATAGTGTTTGCACTTACCATCGAGTTGTTGGCATTGGCAGCTGAATCAGCATAATCCACAACATATGTCCACTTTGCCCCTTCACCGACACGAATTGAGTCCGCCGTAAAATAGGCAGGAAGATTGCTTACATCATTTGTATTAAACTTTTTATCAGCTTTGATATCGAAGACAACACTTGCCTGATCCCCAATTATAAGGCTGCCAAGCTTGTAGTAATCGGTAATAAATCCATTGCCGCCGCCTACTTGGTGATATTCAAACACAGCATTTTCTCCAACGATAAACGGAGTGGAGTAGGCGGATGTATAGGTACCAATTAAACCGGTTGTATATGTAGATTGCTTTGTTTTTCCCGCCTCATCCTTAATGATAAGAGAAGCGCCGTCTGCTACCTTCACGTAGCTGTCCCCATACCAGTAAATATAGAAGATCGGATCAATATCACCGAGAACACCCCCGCCGTCTGCCGGAGAGTCCTGTTTGGCGATGGTATTATTTCCTTCAAATGTAATAAAATTTGCGGCAATGGTTTCAGAAGCGTGGGTATCCTGCCACAAAGCACCATAAGACGCAGAGCCAGATGACGGCAAACTTCCTCCATATCCATCTGAATCTACTCCGCTACCTCCTGATCCATTGCGGTAACTCATCGTTATGTCGCAGTCTCTAAATAATACCTGCGGTTTATAAACCGGATATATAGCAATATCGCCCATACCCGGTCCTTTGTAAGTAACATGATCAAAGGTAATCTGTACATCATTCATGACATTACCGGCAGGAAAATAACAGCCAACCTCACTACTGCCATACCATGTAATATCTTTCATCGTAAATGAATTTACCTTGCTCGCGTTGGGAAAATAAAAATTGCCATTTTCGACAATCGTATGAGGCCACTTAAATATAATCTTATATTGGTTCTGGCCATCGATTACGAAGCTGCCGTTACCACCGGCATTTGCTTTATTTCCAACCAAAATCCCTTGCGGTTGTCCAGAAAAACCCGGCTGAGCCGTACTTTGATAATTACTGTTCCAATTGCCCTGCGAATTTGTCATTCCATACTCTATAACAACATCTTCGGCAAGCGTAATTTTCCAGGCATTATTACTGTTAACTGCCTGAATAAAGTCTTTGGCAGTGCTTACCGTAACCTCCCCAGTCTCCTCTGCAAATATCCTTATCGGGAACATCGCGCAGAGCAAAACCATCACCAAAAGCAAGCTGATTATTTTGCTGCTTTTACGGTGTTTCATTGTTTGCATATGTTTTCCTCCTATTTTTTGATCCCCTTTTATTACTGGATTTAAAGGGCATCCTGTTCTTATTAGTCCCAACTGCTTTTCCTGCGAAAGATGAAGGTCCTAACTCTTTTCAAAATTGTTAAACTTTAAAGCTTTTTATTTAGGGCCAATATCCCTACTGTATAATACATCTTTAGAGTTATAACAGGTACATATAACGCCCCATAACATCCGTAATATTACAAAATTTAATAGGCGTTTTTTATCAAAATGTATTCACTCACGGAACTCTGCACAGTCTTTATGATACCGCCTTTTTTTGTTGCATGATCTTTATTAAAGAAGTCGTAAACCCTACTTAATTTCTTTACTTCTTCTCCATCTGCTGTATATGCGCCCCGTTAAGCTACAAAATAATAATCTGAATTGCATAATTTATTGTTATAAGAAATTTTTCCGAAGCCTCCTTTCCAAAAAGTATTAATATAATTAAACTTTACCTTGGAAGTATAGTATAAAAAACTGCATTTATTAAACCCATGTAATGAATTAGGGTTTTGGTGTATTAAATTTCCCACCAATGGAAGAAAGTACTATTCCCTCTCATACAGGTACAAAAAAGTCATCCGATTGTAAATAATCTAAAATCCCTATTGACTCTTACATTGTGGTATACTCTATACTGTAGTTGAGCTCAAAAAAACACATATATGTGAGGAAATAAAAATGCTGAAAATAGGTGATTTTTCAAAATTATCAAGGATTAGTATACGTATGCTTCGGCATTACGATGAGATCGGCCTGTTAGTGCCTAAAACCACGGATAGTTATACCGGCTATCGTTACTATGGGGAGGATCAACTGCCGATTGCAGGCAGAATCATAGCCCTCAAGGATATGGGGTTTGGCCTTGTTCCAATTGGGGAAATCCTAAAGAACTACGAGAATCCTCAGGCATTAGCTGATTTTCTGGCAGTGAAGCAGGCTGAGGTTCAGGCGGAAGCCGAAGAAACAGGCCGCCGTTTACTGCTCCTTGACACAGCCATCAAACGGCTGAGAAAGGATGAGACCGCTATGAATTACAACGTTACATTAAAAAATCTACCGGAGCGCTATGTTGCCAGTGTACGAAAGGTGATTCCCGCATACGATCAGGAAGGAATCCTGTGGCACCTTATGATGACAGAAACAGCTCCGCTGCAGCTTCAGCAAGCTGACAATTGCTACAGCCTAGCAATCTTCCATGACGAGGGATATAAGGATCGCGACGTGGATGTAGAAATTCAAATCACGGTAAAAGGGTGCTATCAAGATACTGAACACGTTGTGTTTAAAACCATGCATGCGGTGGAGATTGCTTCAGCAACCTATAAGGGCAGCTACGAGCAGCTCACCACGGTAAACCATGCGGTGGCAAATTGGGTAAATGACAATGGTTATGAATTTAATGGAGCTATGTTCTGCATCTATCATGTAAGCCCTGCTCAAACTCAGAACCCTGATGAATTAGTAACCGAGGTTTGCTATCCTGTTAAAAAGAAATAATGATTGCAGCAACAAAAAACCGTTTGCGATTTGCATACGGTTTTTTGCTGGCCACAAGTCTGGGCCTAATTCCAGTCTTATCTCTTCCCAGAGAAAAACAGTAAATCGATTTTTCATGCTTGAGGAAATTCTGATGGGTTGACCTCCTCAATGTTATGTTTCATTCACATTTTCATATATAAGATCGCAAATTCGAGTTCCGCTTAGCATTTCAATCGTTTTAGTCTGGATAGATTTAAAAATTCGGTGCACCAGACATGACGGTGTAGCATTTCTGCTGCAGTATCCATCCTCTTCCAGACATTGATTGATGCATATACTTCCCTCCATCGCCTCAACAATATCGTATAATGTTATGTCTGCAGCATCTTTTGCCAAACGGTATCCTCCCTTTGGGCCTTGTACAGACTCTATGAACCCTAACCGCTTGATTTTTGAGGCAATCTTATTGAAATAGTTATAGGTCATACCTAATTGCGCTGCTACTTCTTTCGCTGTTGTCACTTGAACACCCTGCTGAGCCATATAAAGGATGATCCGAATCGCATAGTCCGTAGTAATCTTTAATCTCATCGTATTTACTCCAAAATCGAAATTTCGTAATACCAATACTTTACTTTGCGAGTATAATTTGAAACTTGGTTTTTCTGGAAATACATGTACTCAATATTAGTTTTTATGTATTGAATTTAACAGTTATAAAATAAAAACCATTGATATATCCTTCCCACCATCAACCGGTAATTGAGAACAACAAAAAAGGAATTAAGAGCATAATAAATGCTAATTTGAGTTAAAAATGTTATTTTATATTTAATCTTTGCTCCATTTATATAATACAAATTGGAGCAAATGTTACTTGTTGGACTAATTTCTTCCACCGAACAGAGGTTTTTCTTATGAAAGGAGGTAACCGATGTCATTTTTATTTCGGCTTGTCGCAGTATGCCTTTTTACCGTTTACAGTGTATCTTTTCTTCTTTATCATAGAAGGAATTTTTTGATGAAGCGGAATCACTTGATATTCTTTCTGGTTTCTGCAGTCATCAATTTCAGCTTCAGTGCCGCTTGGGGATTGGCCATATCCTCACATTATGGAGCTTTGGCCCTCTTAGTGATCGTTCTGCTGGAATTAAAAGTATTGTATCAAATGAATCCGATGCAGCTTCTTTTTGAGAGCGGCTATTTTGTCGCAGTTTTATACTGGGGAAGAGGAATTGTATTGCCGGTCTTTGCTCTGATACTGAACCGTAATGTGCAGTGGGTAAGGCAAGACAAGTTTTATTACTCCATTGCATGGATTCTCTCCTTATGCGTGATACTCGTTTACAATATGCTTTTTCGCCATTTCATCGCTCCAAAAGCGAAGGTTCAAACGTTCTACCGCAGCAATGAACATATCCGTTTTGTGGCTGTTTTTCAAGTTTGCCTTCTGGGATATCTGTTGTTTATCAACCTGGGGCGGTATTATGGGGCGGATTTACCCTGGTATAACATGGCCTGCATCATCTCCTGTATCATCTGTTTTGCTGCACAGGGATTGATCGTCAACCGGGGAATCAGAACCAGTTCCCTTTTGAAATATGAATTACATACAGAATTACAGCAACAGCAGCTCGAGAGACAATTGCGGCATTATAAAGCGTGTCAGAAATATACCGAGAGCTTTCGGGCTTTCAAACAGGATTACAATTATATGATAACCTCTGTAAAATCTCTGTTATCCATCGGTGAATATCAGAAAGCGATAAGCTTGCTCGATACCATTTACGAGATAAATCACAAGCAAGTTCCGGTTCAACATTCCTATTCAAATAATATCCTCCTTGATGCTCTCCTGCAGGATACCGCAGATCGATGCGAGGAGCAATCCACCCAATTTTCAGCCAATGTCTATCTTCCCATCGGTCATAATATTTCTGAAACCGATATTGTCCGTATGTTTACAAATCTGTTCAATAATGCAGCAGAGGCTTGTGCAAAAGTCACCTCTGATTCTGAGAGATTTATTGCCATCACAAGCAGATATGTTTCACACAATGGCTGGCTGAAAATCGAAACAGCAAATTCATTTCATGGCAAAGTACTCATCCGTAATGGAATCCCTGAATCAACAAAGCCTAATCGGGATTTTCATGGCCTTGGTTTATCAATCATTGATGAAACGGCAACCAAATTAGGTGGTATAATGGTTATAGATGTAGATCAGAAGAAAATGATATTTAGGACAACGCTATTATTGCCTGTTAACATACAACGATGGAATAAAAAGGAAACCCATTTCTGCCCGTCTTCCCCTGCGTAAAGCATGATTGCCGGAAAATTGCGCCAGAACCATTCTCTCAAATGCTGCTGTCACAAACTACCAGTTCATATGAGCCGTTTAAATACTTAGAGTCCACATCTTGTGGATCAATAAAAAGAGCTCATTCAGAAAGCCAAATTTAAGGCAGTTGAACAAGCTCAATTGGGGAAAGCGATGTAATGATGAATTCGGACTTATTTATCCGTTTACCAACCGGACAAATTACCAGAATTAATATCTATAATTGTATTAACTATCATACACCAAATATAATCCATATTATTTTCTAACTCCCTAATTGCGTTTTAAATGTATCAAAATTGCGTTTTACTGTAAAATTGGGTTTTTTAATAAATCTATAATGAAAAAAAGCCAGGGATTATCATTAAATCCTCGACTTTAAATTATCATTATTTATTTTTTATGGCGCTGCTTTTAAGCGCTATTTTATGATTATTTTTTACGGGTAAAAAAATACCATAGTGAATCCAAAAAAATTAATGTCCTGCGGTTTTCTCCACAGGACATTCTAATCAAATTTAAATTATAATGCGGGAGATGGGACTTGAACCCACACGATCATACAACCACAAGATCCTTAGTCTTGCCTGTCTGCCAATTCCAGCACTCCCGCATGTCATATAAATATTGAATACCATACAGCTATGACAATCTGTATAGTTTCATGCAGAAGAAGGGACTTGAACCCTCAAGGTATTGCTACCACACGGACCTGAACCGTGCGCGTCTGCCAATTCCGCCACTTCTGCATTTCGTTATTATCTGTCGTAACAACAATAGCTATTATAGTATACATGCTCTTATATGTCAACAACATTTCTCCAAATTTTTCAAATATTTTTTTTGTATATATTTTTTAAAAAATATTGACAATTTCACTTTTAAGTGCTAAGATAGTGTTCGTTGTGCGGGAGTGCTGGAATTGGCAGACAGGCAAGACTAAGGATCTTGTGGGTGTATGCTCGTGTGGGTTCAAGTCCCATCTCCCGCATTTTTTATTATTTATATTTTTCCTATTGACATATTTCACTATTCGGGTATAATAAATCATGTATTCCTCGATAGCTCAGTCGGTAGAGCAAACGGCTGTTAACCGTTGGGTCGTAGGTTCAAGTCCTACTCGGGGAGTTTTTTATTGCCAGGAAATAAAAGGCACATGTGATTATAAAACGAAAAAGCGCAGGCATCTTTGTCTGCGCTTTTTCGCTATCCATTTATATATATGCTTTAGCCCCAAGGATAAAATCTCGGGGCTAATTTATCGATAAGATTTTATACTATTCGCTTTTCACCTGTAGGCAATCATATTACTAAGTGTACATAACCGTCCTAAAAGATGGCATACAAACGCCTGTTGCAGCGCCACATTCCAAATCAGAAACCCTCAGCCTCCTGGAGCACTTTTCTTACTCTACATTCATTTCATTAGCAGTCATCATCACCGCGCCAGCGGGAAGCGCTGTTGCAGCCATCCCGAAAACCTGCGCAGTAAGCTTCTCTTCTTTCCTTTTCACATTCATCTCTCTCAGTTTCGCAACAAGATCTATTTTCACATCCGCAGTTAATGTTGCAACTACGCCTGCAGTTATTATTACAGCCGCCCCAAAAACAGCCCATATTTGCACCTCTTTTTATTATTTTTATATTTTATTATATGGGCCCATTAGAAAAGATGTGAATGCTGCAAAAGACGACTTTGACAACGGCATTCACTCAATTATGATATTTATATGTATTTATTCTAACCCATTTTATAATGGGAAAGAAATGATAAATTGATGATTCTATATTAACTTTTGTGAGCCCGGAATACCGGGAGCCCCGCCTTTATCAATGACTATTCTTCATTTTCTTCATTTTCTTCATTTTCTTCATATTCTATATTTTTCATATTTTTCATATACTTCAAAATCTTCGCGATCTCTATTTCGCCGGTTGCATTTTTTGCATCCGTCTTTTAAAACTCTCCAGTAAACTTCTTTAATTGCTTTTCTGATCCATTCGTCATGATCGCGGTCACAATCACGATCATAGTCACGTTTACAATCGCGTTCACGGCCATGGCCTCTTTCACGGTCACGGTCACATTCACGCTCACGTTTGCATTCGCATTCACATTCACGTTTGCAATCGCTTTCACGTTTATGTTTGCATTCGCATTCACGTTCACGTTTGTATTTCTTAATACATCTGCATTTACAATCAAAACTACTCATATATCTTTACTCCCATATTGCTGTGTTACAATATATTATATGGGACACATAGACAAGATGTGTTAACGCTGAATTTGTGTATAACCACAGGTCTCAGTCCTGCAATAATTTGCATATTTATGTCGTATTTTCAGACATTAACACACAATCCACAATTGTTTCCACATTATTGTGGATAAGTGTCGTTTTAAGTATTCAATCGGATATTCGTAATCCGCTTCGTTATTTGATGAGATTAAAAAAAGCCCCGCAAACACATGGTTTACGGGGTCGACTGCTTCAAGCCTCCCTTTCAAATAAATGTAACCTCAGAGAGTAATTTTTTTGCCTTTTCTGCCCCTGCGCTGCTGGTGTGTATACTGTCCTATGGGGACAATGACACAGGGGATTTGCCAGCTTAAACGAATCAAAATCAGCTAAATAGCAATTTAAATCCAGACGAGCCACTAAAATTGATGGAGGTTACATTAATTTCACACTGGTGGCTAATGCTTGGACCGATATAAACATACCCCTTATCAATAAATTAAATAGTATCAAATATGTGCAGGTCGCTCCCTATGCAAAAAACACACCAAAAATATTTGCTCCGGTTGTCACAGCAATTAACACAAATTCTATTAGGGTAGCTGTCTATAATCAAGAATCTATCTCGGTAACCATAGGGCTTTGGATTCTTGCATATGGAAAATGATCATTTAATTACAAATAGCAAAGTATAGCGTTCAATTTCTAGGTAGCGGTTTAGTAATACTGTCTTTTAAATGAGGTGGTATTTCATAAGATGCTAGATGCTCATAATTTTGCAATGTGACGGTGCCATTTGCATCAACAGTATAGGTGAGTCTATCATATCCAACAGGATTATGAGCACCTATTTGAGGAAACACACCAATTCTTACAGTTAGGTAATTTGAACTTGTGATATCAATAATTTCATTTTCGTAATTGTAGACCTCTAACTCAGTATTAAAATACTGACGATAATATTTGTTAATCGCAGAGGTTATACAAGGATCAAATAAGGATAAAATTAGTTCATCTTTTAAATTGTTTCTTGATAGGTTATTCAATTTAAAATGTTCCTCATTATAATTAGAATTAATAGTATATATTATTATAATTTGTTTTTATTACATAATGAATTTTTTTTGCTAAGTTCTAAATGTGCTTGTATATTGCGCGTATATCATACGTATATTGCGCATATATTACGAATCAAAATTCACTCGTTTTTAAGAGCTCGCGGCATCAAAAAAACCCCGTAAACACGAGGTTTCCGAGGTTTGAATATTCGATTAAGCCACTTTGGACTTAGCCAGTTCTGCTAATTTTGCGAAGCCTTCTGCATCATTCACTGCCATGTCAGCCAGAACTTTTCTGTTTAAATCAACTCCAGCTAACTTTAAGCCGTGCATAAATACGCTGTAAGATACACCGTTAATACGCGCTGCAGCATTGATACGAGCAATCCATAACTGTCTGAACTGTCTCTTTCTCTCTTTTCTGCCTGCATAGGAGCTTGTTAATGCTCTCATGACTGACTGCTTTGCTATTCTATACTGTTTGGAACGAGCGCCTCTGTAGCCTTTAGCCATCTTTAACACTCTGTTATGTTTTTTCTTAGCGTTCATACCGCCTTTAATTCTTGCCATCGGTTTTTCCTCCTTCTTAACTTAAGATCCTATAAATATGGTAAAATCTTCTTCATTACTTTTGCATTTGTTGCATCGGTAACGATATCTTTTCTAAGATTTCTTTTTCTCTTAGTTGATTTCTTAGTTAAGATGTGAGATTTGTAAGCTTTATTTCTTACAAGCTTTCCCGTTCCTGTAACTTTAAAGCGTTTAGCAGCTGATTTACTGGTTTTTAATTTAGGCATTGTATTTTCCTCCTTGATAAGTTCTACTGGCGTTTTGCATTCAAAAATATAACCATGCTTCTTCCTTCCACCTTAGGCGGCTTGTCAATAACAGCGATATCTGCTAACTTCTCAGCGAAGTCGTCCAGAATATACCTTGACTTTGACATATGCGCCATCTCACGACCTCTGAAACGTAAGGTTACCTTAACTTTATCTCCCTTTTCGAGGAACTTCCTTGCGGCGCTCATCTTCGTGTTTAAATCGTTGGTGTCAATGTTAGGAGATAAACGAACTTCCTTTACTTCGATTACCTTCTGTTTCTTTTTAGCTTCTTTTTCTTTCCTTGCCAGTTCATAACGATATTTACCATAGTCGATAATCTTACAAACCGGTGGTTTTGCAGTCGGAGCAATCTTAACCAAATCCAGTTCTGCTTCCTTTGCCATCTGCAAAGCATCCCTGGTAGACATGATTCCCAATTTTTCTCCGTTTTCACCAATCAACAGAACTTCCTTATCTCTGATCTGTTCATTAATCATTAAATCGCTAATTGTCGTGCACCTCCATTATATAGTGTGTGTTGGCTGGAATCCACATTGCTTGCCCTTAGGCATAAAAAAAAGTAGATAGACAGACGCTATCCACCACCAAAGTCTCTACACAGTAAACCTATGTACAAAAGGCTATGAACCAGGGACACTTACTCGTGCCGTGGTGAGGCGGATACCTACTTTCCTGTTTGCTGTTTTCACAACTTTCATAATAATACTATATATTTGTCTTTCTGTCAACATATTTTTTAAAACACTATCCTTTTTTTCCTTTTTAGGTTTATCTTGCAACTTTCTATCGGGAGAGCTACAATGGTAGTATGCAATAAAATAAACGAATCAGGAGGCGCTTTTTATGTGGTTTGCTTTCGCTCTTCTTTCCTCTGTTTTTGCCGCATTCACTTCTATTTTGGCTAAAATGGGAATCGAAGGAGTCAATTCCAATCTGGCTACGGCCATCCGGACAGTTGTTGTGGTACTTATGGCCTGGCTGATCGTTTTTCTCACAGGTGCCCAGACCGGTCTCTCTGAAATAAGCAGGAAAAGCTGGATCTTTCTCATCCTGTCCGGCATTGCTACCGGCCTCTCATGGATTTGCTATTACAAGGCCCTTCAAATCGGAGAGGCTTCCAAGGTAGTTCCCGTAGATAAGCTAAGCATCGTTCTCACTGTGATCCTGGCATTTCTTATTCTCCATGAACAATTCACTATGAAAAAGCTCATAGGCATCCTTTTGATTACGGCAGGAACCTTTGTTATGATCTTATGATCCGTTCGGCTATTTAAATAAGATGCGTCAGGAATTTTCTCCCGGCGCATCTTTTTTTAATGTTTATTTGGTTTTAAAGGTGGAGCATTCGGTATGCTCTGCTGCATTCGCACCGTCCCCTGCGATTCCAATATGCTCCGCAGAACAGTGGCGGCCTTCATTGTAAACGCAGTTGACAGCTTCGCAGTCCACTTCCAGACGGCTTTCCGGAGTCTTGAATAAGTTATGGAAAGAACCGTCCTTATTCTCATCAAAGCTTCCACAGCAGGTATCATAGCTGTCCTTTGCCTGGGATCCTTCTACAATAATGGCGGACTTACAGCAATAATTATCTGAATTATGAAGACAGCTTGTTACATTACAATCTAATTTTGTCATGGCCTATTTCCTCCTGGCATTCTTACCTAAGATAATGTTTCAGGATTATTATGCACGCAGCGGAAGGAAAATATTCTCACGAATATTTTCCTTCTTTTCCTTAAGCCATGATAGATCTTATTTTGTTTCTTCTGTTATATTTACCTTTTTGATTTCCTTTGTACGGATCTCGCGGCAGATATCATCAATGAAATCGGAAAGCGGACGCTGTCCCTCATCGCCGTTAAAACGGCTGCGGACAGATACGACACCTTCTTCCTCCTCTTTCTGGCCTACCACCAGCATATATGGAAGCTTTGACAGACGCGCCTCACGGATCTTGTATCCGATCTTTTCCGCACGCTCATCAACCGTTGCCAGAACGCCGTTATCCTTTAACTGAGCCGCAACTTTTTCTGCGTAATCATGGTATTTTTCAGAGATCGGAAGAACGCGAACCTGCTCAGGACATAACCATGTGGGGAATGCTCCCTCGTATTTTTCAATCAGCCAGGCCAGGGTTCTTTCATAGCAGCCCATGGAAGTTCTGTGGATGATATAAGGACGTTTATTTGTTCCATCCTTATCCACGAAGCTCATATCAAAGCGGTCTGCTAAGAACATATCCAGCTGAATGGTAATCATGGTATCTTCCTTACCATATACGTTCTTTGCCTGAATATCCAGCTTAGGTCCGTAGAATGCCGCTTCTCCGGCAGCTTCCGTATATTCGATTCCAATGTGGTCAAGGATCTTGCGCATCATGCCTTCCACTTCATCCCACATCTCCGGTGTGCCCATATAATGATCCGCATTATTTGGATCCCATTTGGACATTTGATACGTTACATCGCCTTCCAGGCCAAGTGTTGTGAGACAGTATTTTGCCAGATCTACACAGCCCTTAAATTCCTCTTCAATCTGATCAGGACGTACGATTAAGTGACCTTCAGAAATAGTAAACTGGCGTACACGGGTCAAGCCATGCATCTCGCCGGAATCCTCGTTGCGGAACAGAGTAGAGGTTTCGCCGTATCTGCAAGGCAGATCACGGTAGGATTTCTGGCTCTGTTTGTAAACATAGTACTGGAATGGGCAGGTCATTGGACGGAGAGCAAATACCTCATCATCTGTTTCCTCATTCCCCAGTACAAACATTCCTTCCTTATAGTGATCCCAGTGGTCGGAAATGACATATAAATCCTTCTTTGCCATGAGAGGGGTTTTTGTTCTCATATAGCCCCGCTTCTCTTCCTCATCCTCGATCCATCTCTGTAAGGTCTGGACAATCTTTGCACCCTTGGGCATTAATAAAGGAAGTCCCTGGCCGATTACATCAACTGTTGCGAAAATCTCCATGTCACGGCCCAGCTTGTTATGATCCCGGTTTTTAATGTTTGCCAGATATTCCAGGTATTCATTTAACTCTTCCTTCTTAGCAAAAGCAGTTCCGTATACACGAGTCAGCATAGCGTTTTTCTCGCTGCCTCTCCAGTATGCTCCGGAGGAAGAAGTGAGCTTAAATGCCTTGACGGATTTGGTGCTCATAAGGTGTGGTCCTGCGCAAAGGTCCGTAAACTCGCCCTGACGATAGAAGGAAATTTCTGAATCCTCAGGAAGGTCCTGAATCAGTTCTACCTTATAAGGTTCGCCCTTTTCCTCCATAAATTTAACAGCTTCTTCTCTTGGAAGGGTAAAACGCTCGATTTTTGCACCTTCCTTTATGATTTTCTTCATCTCACCTTCGATTTTGTCAAGATCTTCTCTTGAAAAAGAAGGGATATCAAAATCATAATAGAATCCATTTTCAATGGACGGTCCGATTGCAAGCTTTGCCTGGGGATACAGCCTTTTAACAGCCTGTGCCAGGATATGGCTTGCTGTATGACGGTAAGCAGAAAGACCTGCAGGATCGCTGACCGTAAGAATGCTTAAACTGCAGTCCCCATCAACCTCGGTCCTCAAATCCACAACCTTTCCATCCACCTCGCCGGCGCAGGCATTTCTAGCCAGGCCTTCGCTTATATCGGAAGCGATGTCAATCACTGACATTGCATGTTCATATTCCTTGACTGAGCCGTCTTTTAACGTAATCTTCATTTGCCATCAATCTCCTTTACATAATGTTAAATGTTTTGTTTATCAAAAGTGGATTAGCGAGTAAGCATATCCGTTCGGTGAATCGCTTGTGAAACTAAAAAAAGCCCCTTTCTGTATGCTTCCATACAGAAAGGGACGACTCTATTCAAAGAAATCGCGGTTCCACCCTTACTTGAGTGAACAAATTACACGTTCAAACCACTTCGTATGATGATAACGGAATCACCGTTCCCCATTGCGGGACGCTCCAAGCTGGTCTTCTCATATCATTCCCGTAAGACGCTTTCACCAAACGCGCCTCTCTCTGGCCTTTCCTGATATGATACTGGTCTTGTCAATGCTTTTTCTATATTGCTTTATAGCTTTAGATTATAACACGGTTGTGCCGTTTGTCAAGCGTCATAAAAAAATTTTTTATAAAAGAATGATTAAAGCTGCCGTAATTGCAGCTATGCTGATGACAATTGACAGGGAATTGATTGCGCTTGCTGTCTCAATATCTCCGTTTAATGCACCGGTAAAAGCAGGCGCCACTGATGACACAGGGCCAAGAGACACGATCACCAGTGCCCGGCGTACATCAAGTCCAAAGGGTGCCAGAAAATAAAACCCAACTGCCATTAAAACCGCAATAATATACCTTACTCCTAATATCCTGAGAATGTGGCTCATCTTTTCCTTTTCCATACGGATCTCAAAACCAATGCCAAGCATTAAAAGTGCAAGAAACGCATTGGCTCCCCCTGCGGTATCCGCAATGGTGACCAAAACAGAAGGCAGCTTTATATTAAGTATTCTTAAAGCAGTCATTATGACATACGCATCAAAAGGAGCCGAGGAAAAAAGATTAAGCACAGCCTTTTTCAAGGAAGGCTTTTCCTCCTCTCCGATCACCATACTGGCCAGGGTGTAAGTCATTCCGGTACACATAACAGCATTCCCGGCATCAAACAGGCTTGTGGCTGCAAATCCAACCGGACTCAAAAAGCTCTGTACAAAGGGCATGGTAAAATTTCCCACATTATAACCAGACATGTTGATCATTGCAAAAGCCCTTGCGTCCTTTGTTCTTCGGGCATACATCACATACCCGGCGGCAACCGTCACACAATTGCACAAAAATCCGATTACACATACAAAAAGAATAGAGTAATCCATGGTGATCCTGCTGAAATTGGAAACAATGGCTGCAGGAAGGGTAATCTTGATCACGATCCTGGAAATCAGGTAAAAATCCTTTGCCTGAAAAAAACCTGCCCGTTTGAGCAGGTATCCCATAATAATAATTGATACAAATGAAACTGCTTTTAACAGTACCGCTGTCATATCCGACTCCCTTAATCTTTCTGTATTCCTCAAAACTTCCGGCGGCGCTATAGGATCAGCTCCGCCGGATAAACTCTGTAAATTTATTTTACTTCCACGGACCAGCCCTCTGGCCCTTCAATCATGCCCAGCTGGATGCCGGTAATGGCATCATAAAGTTTCTGGGTCAGTTCTCCGATCTTACCGCCTCCCACAGACATTCTCTCTTCCTCAAACCGAAGCTCACCAACCGGGGATATAACGGCTGCCGTTCCTGTACCAAAGCATTCTTCCATTGCACCGGATCTTGCCGCCGCAACCACCTCGTCAACCGAAACCTTCCGTTCTTCAACAGCCACTCCCCATTTTTTACACAGGGCAATGACGGAATCCCTGGTAACGCCCGGGAGAATGCTTCCGTTTAGCTCCGGGGTGATGACCACGCCGTTGATCTTAAAGAAGATGTTCATGGCACCTACTTCTTCGATGTATTTCCGGTAAACGCCGTCAAGCCATAACACCTGGGAATAGCCTTCATCATGAGCCTTTACCTGAGAAGCAAGGGAAGCAACGTAATTCCCCCCTGTCTTAGCTTCACCGATGCCGCCCTTTACCGCTCTCACATATTCATCCTCGATCCATATCTTGACCGGATCAAGGCCACTGGCATAATAAGCTCCAACAGGCGATAAGATGATCATGAACTTATAGGTGTTGGAAGGCCTGACCCCTAAAAATGGGTCGGTAGCAATTACAAAGGGCCTGATATAAAGGGAGGTTCCCGGTTTTGTAGGGATCCAATCCTGATCTACGTCTACAACTGTCTTTAACCCTTCTAAAAACAGATCTTCCGGAATCTCCGGTATGCAAAGCCTTCGGTTGCTTCTGTTGGCACGCTCGATATTCTTATCAGGACGGAACAGCAAGACCCTGCCGTCTTCTGTCTTGTATGCCTTTAAGCCCTCGAACATCTCCTGTCCGTAATGGAATACCATGGAAGAAGGGTCCAGCTCCAGCTTATGATAAGGCACGATCCTGGGATCATACCAGCCCTTTCCCTCTTCATAGTCCACCTCAAACATATGATCCGTAAATATGGTTCCAAATGTCAACGGGTTATCATTGCCTGGTTTTTCTTTCGGGCAAGTTGTTTTTTCGATTCTGATTGTCTGCATTGATACTCTTCCTTTCCCTTACCGGCATATCTGTCAGTTATTGTAATTTATCTATCATTATCTTCCAAAAAGGGTTGGCTGTCAAGAATCTTAGGCTTTATTTACTAAACCGAAATGGAATCAAAACCATAACTTTGAGTTATATGGCGGGGAAGTTCCATTCTCACCGTCTTCATCGGGTTTACTGTCTGGCAGATGACAAGGTCCCCGGTCATGGTAAGCAGCATGCCGGCTTCCTCATAATCCATCCCAACCTTTTCCTTCATAAACTCATACATCTGCCTGGAAGCCGCCCGCCAGGCCTCCTCCACCTGTTCCCTGGATGCAAGGGTGATAAGCTTATCCTCTGTTTCGATCATTGGATAGGAAACGCAGTTTTTATTTCTCACTACGCTCACCCGGACGATAGCCCGTCCTTCTATTTCCAGACCGCAGTCCTCCACTTCGCCGTCTCCCATGACAGCATGAAAATCTCCCATGGACAAAAGAGCTCCCTCCGCAAATACAGGCAGATATAAGGATGCTCCCTTTTTGATCTGAGTGCAATCCATATTTCCGCCATGGTCCATGGGGGTGATGGTGGATACTCCCTCGCCTGCCGGTGCCACTCCGATGACGCCGATCATGGGTTTTACCGGGATTTTGACCCGTTCATTGAAATAGGCATATCCTCCCTTTACAGGCACCCGCCTTAATACTTTCCGGGGAAATTCCTCCTTTTCGCTTCCGCTGCCAGGCCCTAGCATGACAATACCCACAGGGCCCATTTCAATATCCAGAATATCAATCTTAAGCATATCTCCCGGCATCGCTCCCTCAATATAGAGAGGCCCTGTAGCCGGATTCCCTGGCTTTCTTATGACATTTTCAAAGGTAGCCTCTTCCGGAAGAAACTGGTTTGTAAAGCAGTCGTAGGTCTCAAAGGCCACGATTTCTCCTGCCATGATCCTGCCGCAGGGCGGATTCTCCTTTGCAAGAACATTTGTAATATAATCCCTGGTTATGGTTTTCATACTTTTCTCCTTTTACTGTTTTCTTTTTTCACTAAGCTCCGGCCATATGGTCACCAGCATGGTTATAAAGCAGGCTCCTCCTCCGATGAGATTGGAAACCGGCTCCGCCATAAAGACCCCTGCCACCCCGTTTCCAAGCAACCCCGGTAGGATGAGGATCAGAGGAATCACGATCACCACCTTGCGGAAGATGGAGAAAAATACCGCTTTTCTTGCTTTTCCCAGTGCCACAAACACAGACTGGCCGGCAAACTGCAGGGACATGAAAAAGAAGCCGAAGTAATAGATCCGCATCGCCGGTACACCTGCCTTTATCAGTGCTTCTTCCTGATTGAAAATTCGGATAAAAAACTCCGTAAAGCCATGGACCAGCCCCCACATGACTGTGGTATATGAGATGGAAACTACTGATGTAAAAATAATTGCCCGTTTTACCCGGTCATATTTTTCTGCCCCGTAATTAAAGCCCATGACCGGCTGCGCACCATTGGTAATTCCGCTTACAGGCATGGAGATTACCTCCCGGACCGAATTGATGACGGTCATAACTCCCACATACAAATCGCCGCCATAGTGCTGTAAGGAAGCATTATACATGATCTGTACCAGGCTGTTGGTAATGGACATGGTAAAGCCTGACATTCCAAGGGCAATGATATTTTTCACCCTGTGTTTTCTCAATCGAAAGCAGGAGGTCCTAAGCTTTAAAATCGCTTTCTTTCCTGTCAGGAATTTAACAATCCAGAGAGCAGAAAGAAACTGAGACAATATGGTGGCAAGGGCCGCGCCTCTTACCCCCATATCCAGAACAAAAATAAATATGGGGTCTAAAATAATATTGGCAACCGCTCCCAAAAGAACCGTTACCATCCCTATCGTTCCAAATCCCTGAGAGTTGATAAAGCTGTTCATCCCAAGGCCAATCATAACGAAAACATTGCCAAGCAGGTAAATGCTGATGTATTGATCCGCATACGGATAAGTAAGATCGCTGGCACCGAACAAATACAGCATGGGCTTTTTTAAAATCAGACCCAAAACGGTAAGCCCCAGACCAAAAGCCACCAGGAGGACAAAGGAATTACCCATGATCTTTTCCGCTTCTTTATCATTACCCCGCCCCCTCTCAATGGAGCACAAAGGCGCACCGCCCATGCCGAATAAATTGGCAAAGGCTATGACAATGGAAATGATGGGAAGACACAGGCCAAGTCCTGTTAATGCCATGGTCGCATTTTCCGGAAGCCTTCCTATGTAAATTCTGTCTACGATATTGTAAAGCACATTGATCAGCTGAGCCAATGTCATGGGGACGGCCAGCCCTAATATGTTTTCCACTACGTTTCCTTTTGAAAAATCATTCTTTGTATCTGTCATTTATACAGTCCTTCTTATGATTCTCATTATTTTGCATGGATTCTCTCCTGTTTATTAATCATATCATCTTCCCCGTATTTTTGCATCCGTTTTTCCCCATAAACTTTCCTGATTGTTGGATCCAATGGGTTTTATACCTGAAAAAACAGGAAGGCATTCCAAAGATCATAAATCTTTGAGATACCCTCCTGTGGAACGTGTATTACATAAGGGAACGATACAGTTTAATGATATCTTCCAAACTGGCTTCCCTGGGATTTCCCGGAGCGCATGCATCTGCCGCTGCGGATTCTGCCAGGAACTGCACATCCTCTTCTTTTACAATCTGTGTTAAATCAGCCGGTATCCCTACATCTACAGACAGTTTTTTGACCGAATCAACCGCTGCCTTGCGGTATTCTTCTTCCGTCATGCTCTCAGTTCCTTCCACGCCCATTGCCCTTGCAATGTCACGGTACTTCTCACCGGTTGTTTCGGCGTTGAATTCCATGATGGTAGGAAGCAGAATGGCGTTTGCCACCCCATGAGGCGTGTCATAAACAGCGCCAAGTGCATGTGCCATGGAATGCACGATACCAAGTCCGCAGTTTGAAAATCCCATACCTGTAATGTACTGGCCCAATGCCATGCCTTCCCGGCCTTCGGCGGTATTGTCCACGGCTCCTCTTAAGCTTTTTCCTATTAATTCAACTGCCTTTAAATTGAACATATCTGTGATGGGATTGGCACCCTTTGTAATATAACCTTCGATTGCATGGGTCAAGGCGTCCATGCCTGTAGCGGCAGTCAGGCCCTTTGGCATGCTGGCCATCATGTCCGGATCAACGATGGCAACAATGGGAATATCATGTGGATCCACACAGACAAATTTGCGTTTCTTTTCCACATCAGTGATCACGTAGTTGATGGTAACTTCCGCTGCCGTACCTGCTGTGGTGGGAACCGCGATAATCGGTACGCTTGGTTTTTTAGTGGGAGCCACTCCTTCTAAGCTTCTTACATCTTCGTATTCCGGATTTGCAATGATGATGCCGATGGCTTTAGCCGTATCCATGGAAGAGCCGCCGCCGACCGCTATGATATAATCCGCTCCTGACGTTTTAAATGCCTCCACCCCTGTCTGGACATTTTCGATGGTCGGGTTTGGCTTGATATCTGAATAGATCTCATACTCCATTTCGTTTTCTTCCAGGATCTTTGTGATCTTTGAGGTTACGTTAAACTTAATTAAGTCGGGATCTGATGCAAGAAATGCCTTTTGAAATCCTCTTCTTTTTACCTCGCCCGGAATCTCTAAAATTGCACCGGAGCCGTGATATGATGTTTCGTTTAATACAATCCTGTTTGCCATGATAACCTCTCCTTCTCCTTAATAATTTGACATGTTATTATGTTATTATTTTAACAACATGTAGGCAAAAAATAAAGTTACAATCCGTATACTTTGTAACAATTGTTACAAAAGATACAAACTGTAACTTTTCCTTTATGGCAATCATGACTAAATCAGGCCTACTTCTGAAAATACCGTTTCCAGCTTAGGCGGCATGGCTTCTGTCAGACTTTCCGCCATCTCGGACGGAGTCTGCTTCATGCCCGAAAGGACCCATTTCACCGTCATGTATACGGAACCTCTGCAATACATCTCAAGAAGAAACTGGATTTCTTCCGAAAGCATCTCCTGTCTCTTCCTGGTGATAAGTTCCGTATAAAATCCCATGATCAGTTCAAAATCATGTTCTTTTAAAGAGTTATAATCGTCAGAACGGAACGCCTCCGTAAAGAATACCTTTTCCTTCTTGATAAATTCGAATTTTTCCTTCAGGCTCTGACGTACGGTTTTATCCACCCCGATCTGGGCAAAGGATTCCAGCACCAGCTTGTCAAAATACCAGTTGATCAAATCGTACTTATCTTTAAAATTACGGTAAAAGGTTTGTCTGGTCATCCCACACCCGTCCACAATGTTCTGTACCGTAATTTTATCCACGGGTTTGGTTTTCATGCAATCCTTTATGGAATCGGCCAGACGGTATTTTGTTTTTTCGCTTTTGTTTGGATTGTCAATCATGTTCCGCTCCTGTCCTGTTCATTCTATTTCCTCTATTTTACCATAGGTTCCCAGGTTTGTGAACACTCTCATACTCGGATAGTATCCTGACTTGCCAATTAAAGCTTTGTAATGTCCATGGTATACACAGGTCCTCCATACGTATAGTAACTCCTTAAATCCACCTCATGAAAGACTCCGTCAAGCTTAACCACAGCCGGAATATCCCGTTCTATATATTCCAGGCTCAAGCGGTTTTTGATGCAGTAATTTTCCAGGACAGAGAAAAATTCTTCTTTAGTGCCTGGCTTTTCATTTAAATCAATGACAAGGGTACGTCCTCCCTTTGCTTTATTCAGTTCATTGGCAGTATGCTTTGCATAAAGGTAATTTAACGCCCATCTCCCCACAAGCACCACAGCATCCGATAAGATCATGTATCTTAAATAATCCGGAAGAAATGCAGCAAGAAACAATAAGAGAACTAATAAAATATCAAACCAGTACATAAAAGCCATGCCCCGCAGCCAGCTTAAATCCATTTCAGGCAGCTGTTTTAAGAGCTGGAACAGGCAGCCTGCCGCAAGATGAATGAGAAAAAACAGGCCCAGGCGGTCCATGACGATCTCCAGCCCCTGTCTGCCGGAGAAAAGCCAAAGTCCCATGAAAGCACCTACAAATAAAATCATCCCCAAATCGGCTCCGGAAAACAGAATTTCCCAAAAAAGCTCTCTTTTTCCCTCGTTCCTATTCATAATGCCTCACCTCCAAAATCCTGTCTTTTACCTCTTTTAAATATTTCCTGGAAATATAAGTCACCTGGGAATTTATCATAGAGACCTTCATAAGCCCATTGAGCATAGGAGTATAGGTCCTTACCTTATCTATATTTATGATCACAGACTTGGATATCCGGATAAAATTAGACGGAAGAAGCCGCTCCAGTTCGTAAAGTCTCCTATTTGTCTCATAGGTTTCCTCTTTCGTATGGACCACCTGCTTTTCCTTCACCGTTTCAATCAAATAAATTTCTGTGCTCGGAACCCGGCAGATCTTTTCTTCCCTCTGGCACAAGAGCGTTACCGACCGGAACAAGTCCTGTTCTAAATATTCTGCAAGACGGTCCACCGCCTCATCCCGCTCATGGATGTACAACTCCGCAGATTCTTCCGCATCATGGCTGACTGTTTTAATATTGACCTTCATACTGCTTCCTCCTGACTGCCATTTCATCATATCATATTAGAACCGGTTTTTACAGGGATTATGGGTAAGTGGCCGGTTTTAAACGGTAAGAAGCTAAAACAGGGTATTTTGCCGCCGCCTTTACGGCGGACTGCAAAATACCCTGTTTTTATTCCCACAATACAAGCTTTCCCATATCAAGGGATTCCTGCACTTTAATGATCCTCTGATTGGATGACCCTTTAAACCGCAGCTTTAAATCCTTTTTTTCCACTTCAAACTTTCCGTCTACCATGACATCCAGACAGTCTAAGATCCGCCTTGTCTCTGGAAGCTTTCCAGTCATGTCTCCCAGAATATCCTTTTCAAAATCATAACCGGTGTAGCACCAGATCGTCTTTTCCGGAAAACGCTCCTTTACTTTCTCTATCAAAGACAGGATGCCCTTCTGATTTTTGGGATCCATGGGCTCTCCCCCCAGTAGGCTTAAGCCTGCAATATAGGGATGGTCTAAATATTCCAGTATCTTTGAGCCGGTTTCCGGACCATATTCCTGGCCGTAATGGAAATCCCAGGCTTCGGAATTAAAACACTCCTTGCAGCGGTGATTGCATCCGCTGACAAACAACGACACCCTGACCCCCGGGCCGTTCGCTACATCCGTAGGCTTTATGGTTGCATAATTCATGGCACACCTCCTATAGATGAAGAACCCTGGATTTGATCTCTTTTGTCTTTCCGGTGTTCCAGAAATTCTCTCCCAGATAACCGCAGGTTCTTCTGGTCACATTCATCCGCTTCTTATCTTTGTTATGGCACTGAGGGCATTCCCAATCCATATCTTCATTGATGATGATCTCACCGTCAAAACCGCATTCCTGGCAATAATCTGATTTGGTGTTAAACTCTGCGTACTGGATGTTATCGTAAATGAATTTCACCACTTCTTCCATTGCTTCCAGATTGTTCTGCATATTGGGAACCTCCACATAGGAAATGGCCCCGCCGGAGGAAATATTCTGGAACTGGCTTTCAAAGGTGAATTTGCTGAATGCATCAATGGATTCCCGCACATCAACGTGATAGGAGTTGGTGTAATAACCTTTGTCCGTCACATCAGGTATGTTTCCGAACCGCTCCCGGTCAATTTTGGCAAACCGGTAGCAGAGAGATTCCGCTGGTGTCCCGTATAAGCCGAAGCCAAGGCCGGTCTGCTTTTTCCACTGGTCTACAACCTTCCGCATATAATTCATGACGCGAAGAGCAAACTCTTCTCCTACCGGATCTGTCTGGCTAACCCCCTTCATAAGCTTTGTCGTCTCATAAAGGCCGATGTATCCCAAAGATATGGTAGAATAGCCATTTTGAAGGAGCTGGTCGATCGTTTCACCTTTTTTAAGCCTTGCAATGGCACCGTACTGCCAGTGAATCGGACTTACATCGGAAAGTGTGCCTTCCAGGGACTTATGTCTGCACATCAGAGCCTCATAGCATAGATCCAGACGTTCATCCAAAATCTTCCAGAACGTATCTTCGTCACCCTTTGCCTGAATACCGATCTGCGGCAGGTTAAGGCTTACCACTCCCTGATTAAATCTTCCCTCAAACTTGTAATTGCCATTCTCATCCTTCCATGTAGACAGGAAGCTCCGGCAGCCCATGCAGCTGAATACATTCCCTTCGTAATTTTCCCGCATTTTCTTAGCAGAAATATAATCCGGGTACATGCGTTTAGAAGAGCATTTCACCGCCAGCTTCGTTATGTAATCATATCTTCCGCCCTTTAAGCAGTTACTCTCATCTAAAACATAGATCAGTTTAGGAAATGCAGGAGTGACATATACGCCTGCTTCGTTCTTGATCCCCTCAAGCCGCTGGCGGAGGACCTCCTCCACGATCATGGCATTTTCCTTTAAGTATTCATCGTTATCATCAAGGCATAGGAACAGGGTTACAAAGGGTGCCTGTCCGTTGGTTGTCATTAAGGTGTTGATCTGGTACTGAATGGTCTGGACTCCGGATTTTAACTCATCTCTCAGACGGATGGCAGCCATCTTTTCCACCATCTCAGGAGAAATCGTATCCCCGAATTCTACACGGATCTGCTTATGGAATTTATCATTGCTTTTTCTTAAATATTTTCCCAAATGACGGATATCTACGGACTGGCCGCCGTACTGGTTACTGGCAACAGCCGCTATGATCTGGGTCATGACCGTACACGCCACCTGAAAACTCTTAGGACTCTCGATCATTTTTTCATTCATCACGGTACCGTTATCCAGCATATCACCGATATTGATCAGACAGCAGTTAAAAATCGGCTGTACGAAATAATCCGCATCGTGGAAGTGAATGGAGCCCTGGTCATGGGCAAGTGAAATCCTCTCCGGAAGCAGCATTCTTCTGGTTAAGTCTCTGGACACCTCTCCTGCGATGTAATCTCTCTGAGTCGATGCCAGAATGGTATTCTTGTTGGAATTTTCTTCTGCCAGTTCCTTGTTCTCATTTTTAATCAGCTTTAAGATAGACTCATCGGTTGTGTTTGCCTTCCGAAGCAGAGCCCTCTGGTAACGGTAAATGATGTATTTTTTGGAAAGCGTATATTTGTTCTTATTTACCAGACTGCTCTCGATCATGTCCTGAATTGCTTCCACACTGATCACGCCTTCGTTATCTCTCTCCACATGATCCAGTATTGTATCAATCATTTCTTCTCCGGCCCGCTCAGAAGCTTCCACCTCTGCATTGGCTTTCCGAATGGCTGTAATGATTTTTTCTCTGTCATATTCCACAATTCTGCCGTCACGTTTTTGAACTTTAATCATCCCTGTCACCTTAACCTCTTCTATATTTTGTATCTCTAAGTTTTGAATCACTACATATAGTGCCTATCTCATTATACACCACAACCAAAAAAAGTAAAGGGAATTTTTTCTTGTTTATCGTATGAAATTTGTCCTTGGGATTTCTTCCCAGGCGGGAAGGCTGATTCCTGCGGCCTTTCCTACCTCAAGACATTTTAAAAGCCATGCCATATTTTTTCCGAGAGCTCTCATGGTGTGAAGCCCTTCCAAATCCTGCTCCACCTCCTGAGGTGTAAATCCGTGAACCATGTTCCAGTAAGTGGAAGAAACCACCGGCATCTGGGCAATGGTAAAATATTTGTTTAAAACATCAAGAGAAGCGGTGGTTCCTGCTCTCCGGGCGGACACAACAGCTGCTCCAGGCTTAAAGGCAAAATCCCTTCCTGCATAAAACAAACGGTCCAGGAAGGAAAGCACGGTGCCGTTGGGAGAAGCATAATGAACAGGGGAACCTACGATCAGCCCATCCGCTGTTTCCATTTTATCAAGCACCTGATTAACCAAATCATAAGTAAATACGCATCTTCCTGTTTCTGAACACTTCTGACAGGCAATACATCCATGGACAGACTGGCTCCCTACGTGAAGGATCTCTGTCACAATGCCTTCCTCATTCAAGGCCCATTCCACCTCAAGGAGGGCACGGTTGGTACAGCCTCTCTCATGAGGGCTCCCATTTAACATTAGTACTTTCATCACTTATCCATCCTTTCATTCAATTAACTATATATCCAAAAGCCCCAATAAATCCTCTTTGGTCAGATTACTTAAGGACACGGTTCCCTCTGTAATAATCTGTTCCGCCAAATCTTTTTTGGATTCCTGAAGCTTTAAAATATTTTCCTCAATCGTCCCCTTTGTGATCAGCTTGAATACGCTCACCTGTTTCTCCTGGCCGATCCGGTGGGCCCGGTCCGTGGCCTGGTTCTGAGCTGCCACATTCCACCATGGATCAAAGTGTATGACCACATCCGCCGCAGTCAGGTTAAGTCCAGTACCGCCTGCCTTTAAGGAAATCAGGAATAAGGGGATCTCATCGTCTTTAAAGGAATTTACCATATGGAGCCTATCTTCTTTCGGAGTTGCTCCGGTCAGCATATAGAATGGAACCGCCTCTTTTTTCAGTCTTTGACCGATCACATCAAGCATAGAGGTAAACTGGGAAAAGAGCAGGATCTTGTGCCCGCCTTCTACCCCGTTCCGAACCAGGTCAATGCAGGTTTCCAGCTTTGCAGATGCGCCTCTGTAATTCTCATAGCACAAATGAGGATCACAGCAGATCTGACGGAGTCTTGTAAGCGCCGAAAGGATCTGGATATTATCCCTTCCCGAACTGCCATCTAAATTTTCAAGCTCCTGCTTTAAGCGGAATGCGTTTGCCGCATACAGCTCTTTTTGCTCTTTGTCAAAAGCGGAATAAACAATGGTTTCCAGCTTGTCCGGCAATTCTTTCAGCACATCTTTCTTAAGCCGCCTTAAAAGGAAGGGGCCGATCAGGCGGTGAAGGCTCTCCAGCGCCGGCCGTTCCTGTTCCCTGACAATGGGAATTTCATATTCTTTTTTAAATTTACGATAAGAAAAGAGAAATCCCGGCATCAGGAAATCAAAAATGCTCCATAGCTCTGATAAACGGTTTTCAATGGGAGTACCGGTTAAAGCAAACCGGTTTCCTGCATCAATGCTTTTTACCGCTTTTGCACTCTGAGTGGATGCATTTTTGATGTATTGGGCCTCATCAATGACCTGAAACCGGAAGAACTTATCCTTATAAAAATCAATATCCCGTTTTAATAAGTCATAGGATGTGATCAGCACATCTTCCTCATCCGTATGCATTAAAAGCTCTTCCCGCTCCCCTGCCTGGCCGGTGATCGTAGTAACTTTAAGAGAAGGAGCAAAAATGTGAAATTCATTCTCCCAGTTGTATACCAAGGATGCAGGGCAGACGATAAGGGAAGTTGTATGTTCCTTTTTACCTGCTTCATCAAGGAGCAGGGCTATGATCTGGATGGTCTTTCCAAGTCCCATATCATCGGCAAGGATTCCGCCAAAGCCATAGCTGTCCAACGTCTTAAGCCAGCGGTATCCCGTCTTTTGATATCCTCTCAGCACATGGCGCAGAGGCTGGGGGACCTCAAAATCACTGTCCTCCACAGACTTCATTCCCCGAACCACCGCCTTATAGAGCTGGTCCCGGTAAAGGGTAATGCCGTTTCCTTCTTTTAAAATGCTGTCCAGATAAAGCGCCCTGTATTTAGGCAGGCGGAACGACTTGCCCAGCTTGTCAGGGTCAGCAGATAAGCCCTCAATCAGCTTTGCAACCGTCATAAGCCCGTTGTCGTCAAGATTTATAAACTCCCCGCTTTTTAAGCGGTAATACTTCTTTTTCTGGCTATATACTTCCAAAAGCCTGCTTAAGTCCTCTCCTGACAGCCCTGCCGTATCCACATCCAGTTCCAGCCAGTTCCCTACACTCCGGACTCCGATGGATACCTTGGGAGGAGGAAGAACTTTTAACTTTTTAAAGGATTCGGAAAAATAGACTTCTCCCAACGCCATGAACTCACTCATCCCTGAAGTAAGTAACCGGTATACCGCTTCCTCATCATCCCGAATGGCCGGATATTCCGATTCATATTCCTTATATTTAAAGTAGCGGGTTATCAGGCGGCTGATGCGGAACTCTCCCGGCACATCCCGGCAAACGGTGCGGGGCAGGCGCTCATCTTCCACCGGCTGGAAGGAATAGTCCCCATAGGAAAGGGTCGGCTTTAAAATCAGCCCGCCCTGCCCATCGGAATCAAAATCAAACCTCGCCTTTAACTCCTCCGGTTTATAAGCTTCCAGATCCAGTTCTTTGGAATCTATGGTGCAGTAGGCAGCAATCCTTTTTAAAACCCGTTCATAAAAAAGAGGCATATCCTTGTCATTGATTTCCGTTTCATAGGTAGGTTTAAATCCTTCCATCATCTGCCCCAGAAACACGGAGAGGGCCTCACTGCAGGGCTGGTCACAGCAGTATAAGTATTTCATATCTGCAAGATATAAGCGGTGTTCCCCCTCAAAGGTCAAAAGCTCCCGGTCAACGGACACCAAAACTCCATCCCGTCCCTGACGCTTTACCGTAACCTTTAAGTTGGGATTGCGGTCAACGATCATCAGCTGCCGCTTCTGCCCCTTGTAATCCTCAAATTCCAGGGTCTCTCCCATCATGATTCCAAAAAAACGGTCCCGGTTTGCGCGGCTTAAATTTAAAAACCGCAGAACTGGTTTTGTGGAAAAGGAACTTTTCTGAAACTGTTCATAATGCTCACAATATGCATTTACAATCTCCAGCACAAATTCCAGAAGGGGGCGGCTCTCCTTCGCAAAGGCAGAAGGGCTGTGATGAAACGCAAGATTTTTGCCGTATTCCACATAGGTGCCGTTTTCTACCGCATTTGCAAATGCAGCCAGATCCTTCACCATGTAGAGCCGGTCCTTCCCAAGCTTAAATTCCAGCTTCACTTCTCTTCGGCTGATGAGGAGGGATAGGGAAAGTTTCACCTGTTCCTCTTCTCCCTCGCTCATGATCCGGGATACCTCCCGGTTGGTATATTCCCGGATCATGGCTCTTGCCTGCTGGGAAGTGAGTACAGGCCTTCCAGGGTTTGAGTCCAGCTCTTTATACACCTCAAACAGAGCTTTGCAGTGAGGACACATCCCGCGGTAAGAATTTCCCTGGGCACAAGAACAAGAGTAGTCAAAAACCTGACTACCCTTGATATGCAAATTTGCCTTATATTCCTTTCCCTGATCCTCCACCAGGGCACTGACACCTGATTCACCCTTCCAGAAGGTATTTGTCGTCAAGTGTGATACTCTCATAGTTCCTCACATCCGTTCACCATTACATTCGTTCCGGCGCTTCGATTCCCAGTACGCCAATGCATGCATTTAATACATCCTTGGTCAGCCTGATAAAACGGATCCAGGATGCCTGCCGTTTTTTATCCTCTTCGGATATGATCTTGGTATCATGGTAAAAACGGTTAAATGCATTGGCAAGTTCATAAATGTACTGGCATATTTTATGGGGCGCAAGCTCCGTAAAGCCTGTTTCCATGATTTCATTATATCTGGAAAGCTGGAGCATCAAGTCTTTTTCTGCCTCTGATGCAGCTGCAAGAATCTGCTCCTCACCCTGGTATTTAACCTCAAGGTCCTGGTATTTTGCCAGAATGGACTTAATTCTTACGATCGTATAAAGGATGTAAGGACCGGTATTTCCCTCAAAGGATACGAAACGGTCCATATCAAATACGTAATCCTTGGATGCCTGATTAGACAGATCCCCATACTTTAAGGCTGCCATTCCCACGATCTTTGATGTTTCCTCTGCCTCTTTCTCAGAAACAGTACGGTTCTCCATGATCTTTTCATAAGCTGCCTGGCTGATGTCAGAAATCAGTGTTTCCAGACGCATAACTCCGCCGTCCCTTGTCTTAAATGGCTTACCGTCTTTTCCGTTCATGGTTCCAAAGCAAAGATGAGACATCTTCTTATCCTGTGATACAAAGCCTGCCTTTTTCGCCACGCGGAACACCTGGACAAAATGCAGTTCCTGACGTTTATCCGTAATATAGATATACCAGTCAGGCTTTATATCTTTCTCACGTTCAATGATGGTTCCAAGATCAGAAGTAGAATAAAGGGCTGCACCGTCAGATTTTCTTACAATACAGGGAGGAAGTTCTTTGGTATCCCTCTCTTCTCCAATATCCACAACAAGGGCTCCCTGGCTTTCATAAGCAAGGCCCTTATCTTCCAGCTCCTTTATTAAACCGGCAATATAGGGTTCCGCATCGCTTTCCCCTTTCCATAAATCAAAGGAAACATTGAGATTTCCGTAATTTTTCTTTAAATCAGAAACAGATACTTCTATAATATGACGCCAGATGGCACGGTAAGGTTTAAAACCGTTTTGCAGCTTCAAAGTGGCATCATGAGCTCTGGTGCTGAATTCCTCATCGGATTTGGCTTTTGAACTGGCCGCAGGGTATATCTCTTCCAACTCACTGATGGTAAAGGGTGCTTCCTTTGGATACTCTCCTTCATAGGACTCGTCAAAATAAGGCAGCTCCGGTTTTCTGTCCTTAAGCTCCTCAATGATCAGTCCCATCTGAAGGCCCCAGTCTCCCAGGTGAACGTCTCCAATGACATGATGTCCAAGGAAACGGCCCATTCTCTTAATACTCTCCCCGATAATCGCGGAACGAAGATGACCTACGTGCAGAGGCTTTGCAACATTGGCACCGCCGTAATCCACCACAATTGTCATGGGGTTTTCTGTTCTTTCACAGCCGCATTGTTCTTCGTCAGCCATGCCGTTCATATAGTCTGCCAGATAATCTGAATTGAGCTTTAAATTGATAAATCCCGGCATCACTGCATCCACCGCAGCAAATACATGACTGGCGACAAGCTTTTCTACCACTTCCGAAGCTATATCAAACGGTTTCTTTTTATAAGCCTTGGCTGCTGCCATGGCTCCGTTACACTGGTATTCGCAAAGGTCCGGACGATTAGATAAGGTTACCTTTGCATAAGCCTCATCATATCCGCAGTTCGCAAATGCTGCCTTCATCTCTGCTGTAATCAAATCAAGAATCTTCTTCATCAGTTCCTGGTCTCCTTTTTCTATTCCAGATATTTCTACGCTAAATATTAATTATATTACAAGTGACCTTAAAAATCAAATTCTTTTCCCTTTTCTTTTCCAAAACCGTACTGCTCCATGATCTTCAGCCACATGGACAGGAATAGGTGATCCGGTAATAAAATAAGCGCCTTTTTAAGTTATGAGGATCGCACAATCCTTATCTTACCCAAAAAGGTGCTTTCTTTTATTATTTTATCATATTTACCTTCTATGCTTGCAATATTCTCTTATTGCATTTCCCCGTATTTAAATATTTTCCCGTATGATTCTGCATGGATTGCCATATGCAATCTGATGATCAGGTATATCTTTTGCGAATACCTTTAAAATACAAAAACAACGCAGGAATATTAGAACGGACCTTTCTACGTTGTTTTCCCAATATCATACATAATTAATAAAAGGACCTTGCAGATCGCCCGGTCCTTTTCCTTTTATACTCTGGACAGGTATTCACCTGTACGTGTATCAATCTTAATCTTGTCACCCTGATCTACAAATAAGGGAACATATACTACTGCACCGGTCTCAACCGTAGCTGGCTTGGTAGCTCCCTGAGCGGTATCACCCTTGAATCCCGGCTCTGTATCTGTAATAACCAACTCCACGAATAACGGAGGCTCTACGGAGTATACCTTACCATTATAAGAACATACCTTAACCGTCTCATTCTCTTTTACAAACTTTAACGCATCACCGATTATATCTGGAGATAACGCCATCTGCTCATAGGTATTCGTATCCATAAAGTTATGAAGATCTCCATCAGCATACAGATACTGCATGTCAAATCTATCGATTCTTGCCTGTGGGAACTTCTCTGTCGGGCGGAATGTGCGCTCGTTAATGCCGCCGTTTACCACATCTTTAATCTTAGTTCTTACGAATGCAGCACCCTTTCCAGGTTTTACATGCTGGAACTCCATAATCTGATAAACAGTACCCTCGATCTCCAATGTGATACCGTTTCTAAAATCACCCGCTGATATCATAAATGATATTCCTCCTTGAATTTCTCTTCTTAACCTTTTATATTCTATACTATAACAAATACATTTTCAACAGTTTTTTACAAATATCTCCCTTTTCTTGAATCGGAGCAATTATTTTCCTGTTAAATAATCCATTGCAAGAGCATATCCCTTAAGCCCCAGACCAACTACTTGTCCGGTACAAACAGGCGCCGTCACTGATGTATGGCGGAACTCCTCTCTCTTATGGACATTTGATATATGGACTTCAACCTTGGGAATCTCTACGGAACCCAGGGCATCTCTAACGGCATAGCTGTAATGGGTAAACGCTCCGGGATTAATGATGATCCCTTCTGTTCCATTGTGATATGCCTCCTGAATTTTATCGATGATTCCACCTTCATAATTACTCTGAAAGACTTCCAGCTCATGACCTTCTCTCTGCGCTTTTTCTTCCAGCATGGATACCAGCGCATGATAATCCTCTGTTCCGTATATTCCCTTTTCGCGGATTCCTAAAAAGTTTAGATTCGGCCCGTTTAATACAAGAATTTTCATATCCTTTTACCACCTTTTCTCATGCTTTCCTAGCAAAGCATCTCCAGTTTGTCCCGGATCAGCCGGCTTGTCCGAATCGTCTCATCCGTATTATAACCTGTCAGGCTGTCTTTTACCCGTCAGAAATGTTCTTTCACCTGACACAATTCACTTTTTTCTTTTCTTATCTCTGTGATAAAAATACAGCACAACTGCTTCTAAATATCTCTTTAAAACAATTTGGATTTCTTCTTTTGGATGAATCGGCCTGACCAGAATGCTGTAGATTCCGGCTCTTTTGGCTCCATAAACATCGGTAAAAAGCTGATCCCCCACAAAAACCGTATGTTTCGCATCCGTTTTCATGAACTCCATCGCTTTTTGATAGCCTTTTCTCCAGGGCTTGTTTCCTTTATAAATATAATGAGGGCTGCCCGCAGCCCTGGCAAAGGAAGCCACTCTCGGCTCTTTGTTGTTGGAAAGGAGGCAGGATTCCATCCCAAGGTTTTGCAGATGTAAAAACAATTTCTTAGCTCTTTCATCTGCGGGCGCACCATGAGGCACCAGAGTATTGTCAATATCAAAAATCACGCCTCTGATCCCATTCTTATATAATTCTTCGAAGGATATGTCATATGCTGATGCCGCATCTTTATCCGGATAAAATACTTTAAACATATATCTCCTACTTCTTCAATAGTTTTCCTATTTCTTCCATAAACGTACTCACGTCTTTAAATTCCCTGTATACGGAAGCAAAGCGCACATAAGCAACCTCATCCACTTCCTGCAGCTTTTTCATGACAAGTTCTCCGATCACCGTGCTTTCCACTTCTTTTTCTTCACGGTTGAAAACCTGGGTTTCTATTTCGTCTACCATGGAATCAATCTGCTGGGATGATACCGGCCGTTTATGGCAGGAATGAAGAATTCCTGATTCTATTTTTGAACGGTCATAAACTTCTCTGGAATTATCCTTCTTAATAACCATGAGGGGCATGGTCTCAAGCTTTTCATAGGTGGTAAATCTCTTTCCGCATTTCTCGCATTGTCTGCGGCGTCTGATTGAGCTGTTGTCGTCTGCTGGTCTGGAATCAATGACCTTGGTGTCTGCTTCATTGCAAAATGGACATTTCACGTTTCTGGTCCTCCTGTCTACGGACTGTAATTTTAGTGTCACGAATCGAACTTCGTTTTATATATCATAGCTTACAATCCAAAGAACCGCAAGCCCATCCTCCTTATATCCCGCATCTTTCCGTTGCCTTTTCCAAATCCACATTTACAAGGATGATGTCCGGGCCCACCTGCCTTATGTCACAGAAAGGAATGACAAACTCCTTTTCCCTGACTAAAAAGCCGCAAAAGCACCCTGGTCCTGGTACAATTATGGCTAAAAGGCATCCTGTTTCCATATCAAAATCCACATCACCAACATAACCGAGGCGTCTGCAGTCACAGATATTAATTACCTCTTTTTGTTTTAGTTCACAAATTCGCATAGGATACACCTCCTTAGTATATTCTATGCGCATACCTCATGCATGACACGGCCCTACCACTGATTTTCCTGGTTCCACATGGATTCAAAGGAAATTTCCTCACCTCTTCCGGGGTTGTTCCGAGAAAGCCTTTCCTTAAGATCAAAATAAAATTCTGTCATAGTAGCTTGAATATAAGGGATGATCCAGAGTAAGCCAATACCCATGGAAGAGTATCCCAGGACTACCATACCGATGAAGCTTATGAAAAGGTAAAAATAGCCTCCCTTATTACCCTTCATCATAGCTGCACTTTCCTTAAGGCTCTCAATTACCCTTAAATCCGGAGATTCGATGAGAAGGTACATGGACTGGGATAAATACAGCATTGTTATGATATTTCCAATTAGCAGAAGCAGGTACGTTAGTACCAGCAGTACTATCATGACAGATATAAAATCAGTGATGACAGCTACAATGAGTACAACAAAGTACGGTATCCCCCAGGCAAATCCAATGAAAAGATTTATAAAGTAAAGTCCTAAAAACCTATGGGGCTTGTTCTGAAAAGCAAAGAGTAAATCAGACAGTTTGGTGGCACGGCCATTGCATATATCCATATAAATCTTAAGTACTCCTGGTTTTAAAAGACCGTATACAGAGAGAATGATCAGGAGTGAGATATAAACCCCTGCCTTCAGGATCACATTTCCTGCAGATACGCTGCCGCCATAAAAAAAAGGATCTCTTACCAGTCCCATAGAAAAGGACGTTAAAATATACACCAGGGTTATAGCCAGAAGAATGGCGTATTCTATAAACTGGATGCCGATACACAAGCCGTATCTGCCTTTCAACGACCGTTTTGCACGGCTTTTAAGTTCTGATGATGAAGTTTTCATGAAAACACACCTCCCAGCCCCAGGCCACTCATCGCCGCAGTTCCCACAAATACGATAAGAACCAATACAACAAGCACAATGGCAATGGATGAAGTAATAAGGCCTGCCTTTGCATAACCTTCAAACCTGTCTTCTGTCCTGGAAAGCAGGGCAAACAGAATTCCAAGGCTTCCGAAAATCAATCCTCCGTAACAGCAGCAGGAGGTTATAATACCAAGAATCCCCATGACCAGAGAGGCAAGGGCCATGTTGCTATGTACCGGATTCTCTGGCTGTTTATATACGGCACCACGATCCCAATCCTGGTTTTCCTGCCAGGAACCATCTTGATTATCCTGATCCATTTCTATCATCTCCCTTTCTGTCATTATATATAACTTATTTGAACTTGTATGGCAAGTGAAGATAAAAGGACTGCTTTTCAGCCTGTTCATCTGATCTTGCGAAGCAAGTGAGGATAAAAAGCGCATGCTTTTTGCGCCGTCCATCCGATAATCGAAAGGGCTTTTACTTTCGATCATATGGCAATTATACAATATTTTCCATTATCTGTAAAATTAATATTTTATTTGACGATAAACCTGCGAATGAAATCCTGTAATAACAGCCGCTGATAAGGAGCTTTATCATTCAATAAAAAGAACATTCTCCGGCGGATATCCGTTAAAGAATGTTCTTTTCTCCTGCTAAAAAAACTCTATCCCTCTGCGTTCACCGAAGCAATCCCTCTTCCTTAAGAATCTGCTCAAGCCGTCTGGTCTCTCCCTCCGTGGACTCCTGCATGGGCCGGGCGCAAATGGACTTCATGGGTACCCCGCAAAGCACCATGGCCTTTTTTATAATAGGTATAAATTGTTCTCCCACATCATATACCGCCATAAGCCGGTCGATCTTCATCTGGTATTCCTGCAGCAGCCGGAAATCCTCCCTCTTAGCCGCCTTAGCAAGAGCAGAGGCTGTCTCCGGCGTAAAATTGGATAACCCGGCGATGCAGCCGTCTCCTCCGCTTATCACATTATGGGAAAAGAATTCATCAAATCCCGAATAAATCAGAAATTCAGGAAATTCTCTCTTTACAGTCTGAATCAAAGCTCTGGTATGCCCCATGACATCTACGGTGTCCTTAATCCCTACAATATTCTTTCTCCTGCGGGCCAGTTCAAGAACCACCTGAGGCTTTAAGTCATAACCGGTTCTGGCAGGGAAATTATATAGCAGCAGCGGGCCTTCTATCCTTCCGGCCAGTGTATCATAAAAGTCCAGAACAGCGCTGTCCGGCAGGTTAAAGTAATAGGGAGAGATGACCATAACTCCATCCGCCCCCTGCTCCAGGGCATAGCGGGACAGCTCTGCACATTCTTCGAAAACAGTACCGCCGGTCCCTACATAAACCGTTACCCGATGATCCACGTAAGCCAGGGCCTCCCGGATCATCCGTTTCTTCTCTTCCAGCGAAATGGCAAAGAACTCCCCGATACTTCCAAGAATCAGAATTCCATCCATTCCTCCTGCTATGAGATGGTCATATATCTGCCTATTGGCCTCCATATCCACATGAAAGTCACTTGTAAATGCCGTTACTGCCGGTGTTATATATTTTGCATTCATCTAAACTGCCATCCTCCCTTTCTCCTTGAGTACGGTACGCATCATACGGGCCCGGATATCTCTTCCCGCACCCCATCGTCCCCTAGCCTTCATATCCTGCTCCTTCCATGGCTGAAAGGGCATCCCTGGTGTATCTTGCCAATATCCCTTTCCGCTTCGGTCTGGGAATGATCCCCTCTTTTTTCCGTTCTTCAAGCACCTTCTCAATCTCCTTAAGCGTCCGTTCCTCCCCCTGGATTCCTGTCAGATTCAGGGTCCTGTCCTTCACACTGTAGGAAATGATGTCGCCGTCTCTCACAAAGGCAAGAGGCCCTCCTGCTGCTGCTTCCGGAGACACATGACCGATAGCAGGTCCTCTTGTGGCTCCTGAAAACCTGCCATCCGTTACCAGGGCCACACTTCCATTGAGCTCATGATCACAGACAATTGCCTCAGTCGTCATGAGCATTTCCGGCATGCCGCTGCCCCTTGGTCCTTCATAGCGGATCACAATGATATCACCTTTGCGGATCTCCTTTTTCACCACTGACTGGTAAGCATCCTCCTCACAGTCAAAGACTCGTGCCCTTCCTTTATGCTCCCACATCTCCCTGATACATGCAGCATATTTAATGACTGCTCCCTCGGGTGCCAGATTCCCCCTCATAACAGCGATGGAGCCCTTTTCAACGGCTTCACTGACCGGGAAGATAACCTGTTCCCGCTTCAGTCCGTAATTGCCCAGATAACCTGCATAACGCTCGTAAAAGCCGTCCTTCTCCAAATCTTCCAGATTTTCTCCCAGCGTCCTGCCTGAGACTGTCATTACATCAAGATGCAGCAGATCCCTTAGTTCCCGTTCCACCATGGGAATTCCGCCTGCGAACCAGAAGGCTTCTGTCAGATGCTGACCGCTGGGGGTGATATTTCCGATGTGAGGGATCCGGTGATTGATCTCGTCAAATTTTTCCGGTGCCATAAGGAGCCCAAGCTCTCTTGCCAGGGAAGTGAGATGAATGACTCCATTGGTAGACCCTCCGATTGCACTATGGATCATGATGGCATTCTCAAATGCTTCCTTTGTCATGATCTGGCTTGGACGGATATCCTTCTCCGCCAGCTTCATTATGGTCTGGCCTGCCCTGCGCGCCCATGCCAGGATATCCCGCATGGTGGCCGGAATTAACGCAGAGCCTGGCAGCGCCATGCCCAGGGCTTCCGCCATGCATTGCATGGTACTGGCCGTTCCCAGAAATGTACATGCGCCGGCGGAGGGGCAGCCCGTCAGCTTATAATCCCTAATTTCCTGCGGAGTAATAGCCCCTTCCCGCTTCTGGCGCAGGGATATGTCTCCTGCCACCAGGGAAGTCGTCATCCCCGGCCCGTTCCTCATGCTCCCCCCAGGTATAAATATGGAAGGAATGTCAAGCCGGGCCGCTGCTTTTAATTGGGCGGGTATGGATTTGTCACAGGATGACGCAAGTACCATCCCGTCCCATGGATACACGGAACCGTGGAGTTCTATCATATCGCAGATAGCCTCTCTGGAGGCCAGTATGTAATTCATTCCGTTATGTCCCTGGGCGCAGCCGTCGCAGATATCCGTAGTATGATACCCGGCAGGATGCCCGCCTTTTTCAAACACACCGTATTTTACCTGTTCCATGAGCCCCGAAAGATGCACGCTGCCCGGATGGCTATCCCCATAGGCATCCTCAAGCAAAATCTGAGGTTTCTTTATATCTTCCTCATCCCAGCCGCTTCCCATCTGCAGGGCGTCAAACTGAGCCCACAGCTCCCGCTGGGGCGCGCTTTTCTGCTTCATATTCATTTATATTACCTCTCCGCTTTCTCTCCATACGCTTTTATATCCTTAGCTTCTACCCATGTCACATCAATTAAGTATTCCTTCTCAAGGTCTCTCCCCTCCACTGCATCCGCCAGTTTGTCCACCAAAGTCCTGCCTATCACCTGACAGTTCTGGTCCACGATGCCTGTAATCAGGCCCTCATCCACACCGGCTGCCAGAGTAGGGGAATAATCGAATCCATAGTGGTACAGAGTTCCCTGCAGGTTCTGGAATTTGATAGCTTCCATGGTCCCTGTAATGACAGACTCTGTTCCCAGAGTGAACACTGCCTTTAAGTCAGGATAGGATAGGATCTGTGTCTCCAATTGCTCTTTTGCCCTGGATACGCTTAGGTCGTTTATAATCCAGGTACACCAGGTAAACTGGGCGGCATCCTGATCCATCGACTGGCTAAAACCGTCCTTAAGCCCCTTGTAACGCTCGGTCATATTCTGAGCGGAACCACTGTAGGTAACGGCCGTCAGCCTCCCTCCGGTAATTCCCCGGGCTTTTAAGTCTTCGGCCCCCCGTCTTCCCAGTTCCATTCCTGCTTCATAATTATTGGTTCCGATATATGCCAGCCGGTTGCTGTAAGTCCTGATGTCCGTATCATAGGTGACTACTTTGACTCCGGCAGCCATTGCCTCCGCCGCTTTTATATCAAACATCTCCGGTTCTAAAGCTGCCATGGCAATGCCGTCTGCTTTCTGATCGATGGCCTCCTGGACCATCTCAATCAGCTTCTGGGGCCGTGAGGAATCTCCAGGCAGCCCTGCTTTTACGATCAGAGTACACCCCCGCTCTCTGGCCTGATCCTGCGCACTTTGTATCAACGGCTTCCAATAAGGTCCTTCTTCATTCAATGCAATCAGATACAGAGTCTTCCCTTCCTTCCGTTCAAAAGCGGCGGTGGACTGCCTCCCGCAACCGGACACAAAAAGGCATACCGCCATTCCGATTACCCAAATTTTAAACATTCTCATGCCGATTCTTCCCTCTTCTTCCGAAAATAGTCCATCACAATAGCCGCCAGAATCATAAGCCCTGTAACTGCCTGCTGCCCATAAGTATTTAAACCGGCCGCATTCATACCGTTTTTAAACACTTCTATAATAAGCAGCCCCAGAACCGCTCGCGCGATGCCTCCTGCCCCTCCTTCAAACCGGATCCCGCCGATAATCACAGCGGCGATGGCATATGCTTCCAGCCCCATAGCTTCACTGGATGCGCCCACATTCAAGTAGGACATAAGGATGATTCCCGCAATCCCCGCAAAGGCCCCTTCAATAAAATAGACCTTGAGAAGGTGCCGTTTTACCTGGATGCCGGCCAGACTACTGGCCTTCTTACTGGAGCCTACGGCATAGCAGTACCGGCCGAATATGGTACATTTCATAATAAGAACAACTGCCACAGCCAGGATCAGGAAGATAAGAAAATTGGTATAGAGGATATTGCCCAGCAGATGGGTGTTTGAAATGTGGTAGAACCAGCCTGGCAGACCGCTGATCAGAATACCCCCTGTGAACATCTGGGTCAGCCCCCGGATCATATAATTGCTTCCTACGGTCACTATAAACGGCTTAAGCTCAAACCGTGTGATCAGAAACCCGTTGAGAAGTCCCCAGGCACCGCCGCAGAGGATGCCAAGAGCCAGGCATACTGCCGGATGCATTCCCCGCACCGCCAGATACGCAGCTGTCGTCCCTGCGCAGGCCATAATGGCTCCGCAGGATAAATCAATTCCGCCGGAGATCATAAGCATTGCCACTCCCAGCGTTGCAATCCCCAAAATTGGCATGGAGCGCAGGAAGCTGGCAAGGTTCCCTCTGGTGGCAAATACCGGCAACATATAAGAGAACACAGCCACCAGGAAGAGTAAAAGCCCAATCATCCAGTATTCTGACATTTTTTCTTTCCAGACTATCTTTTTCCTCATCCCAAGTTCTCTCCTCTTTCCGCTATTCCCGGCTGCCTATTTGCATATTTTCACATCCAATTTTAACAGAATCATGGATATTTATCAATGCAGCATATGTTTCAGAAGATTCAGATAAGGCTGGTTCTTCACACAGTTTTCCAGCTTAAAGCCTCCGGCAATGCGCTCTAAGTCATCCTCACTGTATCCGGCAAAACGCCTGGCATAAGCCGGCTGCAGCATTGCACCCGCATAGCCGTTAAGTACACCGTAATTCATCACAAACGCATTGGAAGCTTTGTCAATCCTGGTTTCTCCCATCACCTCCAGGATATAATCGGCAAGCGCGCGGGATTTCTTTCTGCCCTCCGCCACCCCTGCATAATCTGCAACGAAATTCTCAGCTCCCAGAATGCGTTTTTGTTCCTGGACCGGCTGGATGATCTTCATATATTCGCTCTCCGGATCTAAGAATACCCATCCCATAATCCCGGGGTCCTTATAGGTCCAGGTGGTCCAGTGGACTCCATACGTGTTGTAAATATCCAGCTGATCCTCCATAGAAGCCAGTCGGTATGGAAGCTCCTCCGGAAAACCATGATACTGGGAACCGAACTCCCCTACCCACAAGGGTACATGGTGCTTCAAGGCAAACTGTGTCCCCTGGTGATTAAGGAATTCAGTCCTCTGCTTATTCTTATCCCAGTACACCCCGCCATAATATCCCGGGTACGTTCCCGGCCCATATCCCGGCGGTATATAGTTGTGGCTGCTGTACACCAGATTATCCTCAAAAGGCTTCTCCAGCCCTTCAAAATTCCTGGAATAATTATCCCCCTCCAGAAACAGGATGTGCTTTTTATCAATTTTTCGGACCGCATCTGCTATCTCCCGGTACAGTTTGTTGATTGCCTTCCAGTCCGACTGATAGAACTCATAAAAGTCATAGGCATGTTCGCCGGTGGGCGTTCCTGTGGATGGCTCATTCATCAGATCGTAGCCCGCTACCGCATTTCTGTCCCTGTATCTTTGTGCAATAGCCTCCCAGAGTGCGATGATCCGTTCCTGAAAATGGCGGAAGCTCCAGAGAAGAGCCGCGCCCCGCTCGTTATCACTGTGCCAGTGACAGTTCTGCCAGCCGGACAAGGCATGCATATCCAGGATTACGTAGACACCCTGGCGTTCACAGGCATCCAGTACGGCATCCAGCCGTTTAAATCCCTCTTCCTTATATACAAAGGGATTTTGGTCATCCTCAAAATGCCGGTAACTCAAAGGAATGCGGATGCAGTTGGCTCCGGTTTCCCGGATCAGCCGGATATCCTCCTCAGCCAGGAAGTTATCGAGGATGGTCTCAAAAAACAATTCTGCCTTGCCTGCACCAATGGCTTTGGCCATCTCCCTCTTCATCCCGCTCTCAGTACCCGGATATCCGTTGATAAAATCCTCCATGTTCATCCAGCCGCCCACGCAGGTACCGCGAAGGTACACAGGATTACCCGATTCATCCACGATTTTACCATTTCTTACCTGTAATAAGTCCATTTTATCTCTCCTTCTTCAGCTTTCTATCACACAGTCCCTTAAAGCTCCACCCGGGCTCTTAAGGGTTCGGAGCCCATAAGCAGACAGCTCCTGCCATCAGGCTGGCTGCCGCCTGCATAAATATCGTACCGATGCCCATCCAAGCGACGCTCCCCGTCCTGGTCCACCACACAGAAAGCCAGACCCGAAAGACAGAAGCTTACCTCTCTCTCCTGTCCCTTTGCAAGACTCACCCTTGCAAAAGCACACAGGGAATGATTCCTCACTGCAAGGGAAGAATCCAGGTTCTTCACATATACCTGAACCACTTCCTCACCATCTGCCGGTCCTTCGTTCCTGACCTTCACAGATACGGACACGCTGCCGTCACCTGCGGGGACGCACTCTAAATCCCTGTACCGGAAGCTGGTATAGGAAAGGCCGAATCCAAAGGGATAAAGGGCTTCTTCTTTCATATACCGGTAGGTCCGGTTTTTCATGCTGTAGTCCTCATAGGGAGGGATTTCCTCCTCAGACCGATAGAAGGTGACTGGAAGCCTGCCTGATGGGCTGGTCTCCCCAAAGAGGACTCTTGCTACGGCCGTTCCGCCTTCGGCACCGGGATACCACGCCTGCAGGATTGCTTTTATGCTTTCCGCCTGGTCCAGCCACGCCAGGTCCATGGCGCTTCCAGACATATTTATTACCACCAGCGGTATGCCAGTCTCTATGAGTGCTGTCAGCAGGCGGCGCTGGGATTCAGGAAGTGCCAGAGAGGGCTTATCCGCCATACTGACCGCCTCATCAAAACGGTTACCAAGATCCTGCTGTTCCCCCTCATACCTCTCATCCAGTCCCACACATACAATGGCCAGCCCTGCCTTAAGGGCTGCAGTCACCGCCTCGCTTATGCGGTCTCCCGGCAGTGCCAGCCGTTCTACACGGTCCTTCATGGTATGGCATCCTTCTGAGTAAAAGATTCTGGCATCCTCATCAAGAAGATTCTCTATCCCGTCCAGTACTGTCACATACCGGGGCGCTGTGCCGTGGTAATTGGCGATGAGCGGCCAGCGGCTGTCTGCATTGGGCCCGATGACAGCCACCTTCTTAAGTTTCCTGTCAAGAGGAAGAAACCCGTCATTCTTTAAGAGGACCATGGATTTTTCCGCCGCATGGATGGCCAGTTCTCTGTGTTTTTTGCATCCCACCATCTCATACGGAATCTGGTTGTAGGGACAGTCCTCATCAAAAAGCCCCAGACGCATCCTGGTGCGCATCGCATGCACCGCTGCCTCTGTAATCTCCTCCTCTGTCACCAGGCCCTGCTCATAGGAACTTAAAATATGCAGGTAAGTATTTCCGCAGTTGATATCGCAGCCATTTCTCAGTGCCATGGCTGCGGACTGAGCGGCGGTATCCGTCACATGATGGTTTTCATGGAAATCCTTGATGGCCCAGCAATCAGACACAAAATACCCGTCAAACTTCCACTTCTCTTTCAGAATATCCTGTATCAGAGTTTTGCTGCCACAGCATGGCTCTCCGTTGGTCCTGTTATACGCACCCATGACCCCTTCCACCCTACCTTCGGTGACGCAGGCCTCAAAGGCAGGCAGATAGGTCTCCCACAGATCCTTTCTGCTGACTCTGGCATCAAAGGTATGGCGCTGTTCCTCCGGTCCGCTGTGTACCGCAAAGTGTTTGGCACAGGCTGCTGCCAGTAAGTATTCGCCCTCTCCCTGGATTCCCTGTATGAATCCCACGCCCAGTCTGCCGGAAAGGTATGGATCTTCTCCATACGTCTCATGGCCCCTTCCCCATCTGGGATCACGGAAGATATTCACATTAGGAGACCATAGGGTCAGTCCTTTATAGATATCCCGGTCCTCCAGGGCCGAATAGGCATTGTACTTTGCCCTAGCTTCCATGCCCGCCGCAGTGCCGATCTCCTTCATCATCTCCTCGTCAAACATGGCCGCCATGCCGATAGCCTGGGGAAACATGGTTGCCGTCCCCGCCCTGGCCACGCCATGAAGCGATTCATTCCACCAGTGGTATCTGGGGATCCCCAGCCTTTTGACTGCCGGGGCATCAAATCTTAGCTGGGAGGCCTTCTCTTCCAGGGTCATCTGACCGACTAACTCCCTCGCCCTCTTTTCAAAATCCATATTTAATCCTCTCCTCTCTTACGATCTGTCCCTTGATATCTGTCCCTAAAGATTTGTCCCTTCCGGGCTCACTCAGCCTTTTACCGCTCCCTGGGTCAATCCGTTCACCACCTTTTCCTGCGCAAAGAAGTACAAAAGGATGACCGGAAGCGATCCGATCAGGATAGCGGTAAGCACTGCCGGTATATTGACAGACTGCATGCCGTAGAATTCCCGGATCCCTAAGGGCAGGGTCTTCTTTCCCGTACTGTTGATCAGCACATTGGCATTAATGAATTCATTCCAGATGTTCAAAAATGTATACACTACGATAGTGGAAATAGCCGGACCTGACAGCGGAAGTATGATATTCTTAAAGGTTCCCACAATGCTGCAGCCGTCAATGATGGCCGCTTCCTCCAGCTCCTTTGGTATCTCCCGGAAAAACTGAGTCAGTATGAAAACGGCAATGGGAATGTTATAACTGACATAAGGACCCACCAGGCCGGTTAAGGTATCTGTCAGGCCAATGCTGCTTAAAAGCGTGAATGTGGGGATCAGAGTCGTATGTACCGGGATCATCATTCCCGCGATAATGGCAAAGTAAAGCAGATTCCTTCCTCTATATTTAAGCCTTGCAAAGGTAAAGGAGATCATGGATGATACGACCACAATGATGAAAACACTGACTCCTGACACCACAACGCTGTTTAAGAAGTAACGGAGAAAATCCGGTTTTAAGACCAACTGGTAATTTCCGAAAAACGGCTCTTTGGGAAGTCTCCAGATATTAGTTAAGTATTCCCCCATGCCTTTAAAGCTGTTGATAACCAGAAACACAAAGGGAAATCCAGTAATCAGTGCAATAACGATGCTGATCGCATAGAGAATGGCATTCTTTATTTTTCTTTTTAGCAACACGCCCATATTATGCCCCCTCCTTATCTCTAGTAATGTAAAGGAACATGCATGCAATGGCAAAACATAGAATAAACATGCTGGCAGCAATGGCGCTGGCATATCCCATACGGAATTCCGTAAACCCTTTCTTGTACATGTAGGTGGCCATCAGCTCTGTCGCCCTGTTGGGCGCGCCGCCCATCATGACATAGAATAGGTCAAAGTATTTTAAAGACCCCACCAGCTGCAGGACTGCCGCCGAGCGCAGGGTCGGTACAAGAAGCGGGAGGGTAATTTTCCAGAAACACTGCTTCCCATTAGCCCCGTCGATCCTGGCCGCCTCATAAATGTCCGTCGGGATATTGGTAAGTCCCGCCTTTAATATAATCATATAAAAGGGAATGAACTGCCAGCATATGACGAACAGAATGGAAGGCATGGATGATCTTCCCTCCAGAAAAGCAATGCTTTTTAACCCCAGCTTCTGCATGAGACTGGCTATCAGGCCAAAATAGGGATCGTAAAACAGAATCCACATGATGCCGGTAGCAACCGTGGACAGCAGCATCGGCATAAAAAACACCGTACGGAAAAACCTTGTTCCCTTAAGCTCCTGATTGATCAGAAGGGCTAGGAGCAGGGCTCCGGGGAGCTGGATAGCCACGGAGACAATGACCAGGATTACGTTATTCCCCATGGCATTCCAGAACAGGGAATCCCCGAACAGCTCGATGTAATTCCCAAATCCTGCAAAGGTCCTGTTGGCGCTGATCCCCTTCCAGTCCATAAAGCTGTAGATGAATGTCCTGACGATTCCCACTACGTTAAATGTACCGTAAAACAGCAGGGCCGGAAGCACGAACAGCGTTATGATTCCTATATGTTTATTTTGTTTACTCATATAATCACTCCTTCTCACAGAGAACGATCCGGAATGAGGGCGTTGCAACATGCATTCTGCCATGCAACACCCTCTCCTTCCATGTCATGTATTATTTCTTAACCAGCTCCTTCTGTGCCAGTGCTTCCATGTCAGCGGCCGCCTGCTCTGGCGTGGTGGTGAGTCCAAAGAGGTCATAAGTAGTCTGCTTATGTAAGTTTCCAAGCTCTGTTGGCAGGAACTGATCGTAGAAGTTCTGCATATAAGATGCATGAACCAGAAGCTCCTCCATCTGCTGCAGCTTGCTGTCCTTGATTTCCACACCCTTTATTCCGGTAAGAATGCCAGCAGTATCAGACATGTCCTGGGCATACTCCTGGTCTGTCAGGACTTTTACCAGTTCCATCGCTTCTTTGGGATTTTTGCAGGAAGCAGAGATGGAATATCCGTTGCCTCCTCCTAAGATCTCGTCTGCCTTCCCTTTACCCCCTTCTATTACAGGGTAGTTGAACAACCCAAGATTATTCTCGTAGAAATCCGGTTTTTCAGACTTACAGTTGGATACGAAACTATTGGTCTGTACAATGTGAGCTGCCTGACCGCTGTAAAACAGCATTCTGGATCCGCCGGTATCATAGTTGATACCATTAAGGCCTTCGGGGTAATACCCTTTCTTCACCCAATCCTGGATCCTCTGTCCTGCTTTAATAAAGCTCTCATCCTCAAACGTAGCATTGCCGGTACGGTTATAGGCATCAAGGAACGTCTGGGAGCCTCCCTCTCTAAGGGACAGCCATATAAAGGTAAGCGCACCCGGCCACTGGCTGGAATTGCCCTCGGCAAAGGGAATGATGCCATGTTCCTTAATAATCTCACAATTGGCCTCAAGCTCTTCCACCGTCTCGGGAACCTTAAGTCCCAGATCCTTATAAATCTCGGTATTATAGTACACAGGGGCCGCGCCTGCCCGGAAGGGCACTGCCCAGTATTTCCCCTCAAGTTCGAAAAGAGACAAGGCCGATTCGTGGTAAATATCAGAGATTTTTCTCACATCCTCGTCAATATCAAGCACCTTTCCCTCTTCCACAAAGGACTGGAGCCAGCCGCCGCCCCAGGAGATGAATATATCCGGCTCCTGTCCGGCTGCCATGGCAGTGGTAAGCTTGGTCTTATAAGGGTCGTTCTCCATGGGCACCTGTTCTACCTTCACATTGGGATGGCTGGCCTCAAATCTCTCAATACAACGTTTCACTACCTCCTGCCGTTTGGCGTCATTTTCAATATGCCACAGCGTAAGGGTGATATTCTCCCCAGTCTTTGCCTCCCCTCCCTGGCTCTCCGCTCCCCCAGCGGATACCTTTGAAGCCGTCGTTCCACCCGCTGCTGCGCCGCTTTGGGAAGTTCCGCTGCATCCTGCAAGGGCTCCTGCTGCCATAGCTGCTGCCAATACACATGCAAGAATCTTTTTGTTCATACTCCTTCTCCTTTCTCGATCAACCTGTTCACAGGTGTCTGATGGAACTTATCATAAGATTCTTTTAGGCTTTTTTCAATGCACCGTTTTTTAGAATATGTGTAATATTTCTATTTTTGTATATTTACAGCATATTTTTTATGCATTTTTACTAGTACCTCCATTTACACTACCATTTTGGTATGCTATATTAAGAGAACAAAAATCATGTTCTCATAATCATATTTACGGCGGAAAAAACATCCGCTTTTATCAGAAGTTAAAATGCAACTTCTGATAAGCTATAATAATGACAAATTGATAAGAGAAAGAAGGGGTCCTGTGATAAGTGAAAGAATGAAGGTGCTCATAGCCGACGATGAATTCCTGATCTGCGAGCTGATTAAAAAGATGATTCTATGGGATGAGCTGCAGTTGGAATTTGCTGGCTGCGCCCACAACGGTCAGGAGCTGTTTGGGCAGATTCAGGAAATACGCCCTGCCATCGTGATTACGGACATCAGCATGCCTGTTATGGACGGCATTGAGCTGATCCGCCAGACACGATATCTAAATATTCCCTGCCGCTTCATCATCGTAAGCGGCTATAAACAGTTTGAATACGCTCACAATGCCTTAAAATATTCGGTAGATGACTACATTTTAAAACCCATCAATGAAAACGAACTGAACCAGGCCCTTAAGAAAATCATGGAAGAATTGAATAGCCATCAGACCCAGGCTGCAGGTGATGCTTTGCCTTCCCTCCACACAGAACATCCCGGGAGATCCTTTTTCTTAAAGCGTATTATATGGGAAATCCAGGACCCAGCTGTCCCGCTGGAGCAGGTCATCGGGGAATATGGCATAGACTTTAAACCCGGACTGTTCTGTATCCTCTGCCTTAAGCTTGACTTTGTCAACCAGAGTGCCGATAACCTGGACAATATCGGCTCCTTAAACAAAAAGCTGATCTCCATGTTCCACGAGGAATTTGAAGGCTTCTGCTTCCAGGTCCTTTCCTGTATGGAGGGCAGCGCTATCTATCTCGGCATCAATTATCCCCGGCAGGCGGCCGGATCTTTTTTTAGCCATCTCCAGGAATTTTACCAGAAGGCCTGTAACCTTCTGGACCTGTTTGCCGGACTTAAGATTACCGTGGGTGTCGGCGATTCCTATGATAAGATCTCCTCCTTCGGACAGTCCAATAAGGACGCCATAGATGCTGCCTATTACCGCATACTGTCAGGCTGCGGCCAGATCCTGTACTGGAAGAAGCTGCCTCCGGTCCCGTATCTTACAGAGGTGGAAAAAAGCTTATATTTACAGCAGTTCAAAAAAGCCATTGAATCCGTAAACATCACGGATTTCATGGCAACATTAAATCAGTTGTTTTTCAGGCCAAAGAACCTTTTTCCACTGTTTGACATCATAGACATGCTGGGGGAGATATGCCGGTTGCTTGTACGCATGGACTTATCTTTGGACCAGGAAGAGGTGCCACTTGACTACTTATCCGGCCAGATCCACTACGCCATAGAAAACGCATTGTCATTGGATGCCTTAAAGTCTGCCATATCGGAACCTGTGTCCTACATATTTGAAAATATCCACAAGGCGGTCCAGGCTCAGAACACCCGCCCCATCCGCATGGTTCTCAAATACATTGAAGAACATTACACAGACCCAATCCGGCTGGAGGATGCAGCGCTTTTAGTAACCTTAAATCCTGCCTACCTTTCCAATATCTTTAAAAAGGAGACCGGCGAGAATTTCGTAGACTATTTAAATTCATACCGGATCGGTCAGGCCAGGGAGCTCCTAAAGGACTCTAATCTGTCCATCAATGAGATTGCATATTCCACAGGCTTTCAGGATGCCCGTTATTTCAGTAAGCTTTTTAAAAAATACGTAGGCATCACACCGAAGGATTACCGAAAAATATACAGTTGACATGCAAAGGGAAAGAAAGACTATGAAGCTCTTATCAGAAAAGAAATTACAAAAGCTCTTAGAGGAGCACAGCCAGAAGGCCGTCCGGGATAATGCGCGTTACTATGAAAATGAAATCTTAAAGAAGCAGACCGAACTCCTTACCCTGCAAAATCAGATAAACCCGCACTTTCTGTATAATGCCCTGGAATGCATCCGTGCACAGGCCGTACTAAGCGACATGGGGGAGATAGCGGATATCACCTACGCCCTGTCAAACTTCTTCCGATACAGCATCAGCACAAAAAGCGACTTTGCCACTTTGAACGATGAAGTAAATGTAATCAACAATTATATGAAGATCCAGCAATACCGCTTCCGCGACAGATTCTGTCTGAACGTGGATCTGCCGGATTCCTGGAGCAGCATCATGGATGCGGTGATTCCAAAGCTCACCCTGCAGCCCATTGTGGAAAACAGCATCGTACATGCTTTTACGGAATCCGCAGACAACGGGGTTATTACCATAGAAATTATCCCTGCCAAAAAGCATATTAACATCCGCATATCCGATAACGGAAAAGGGATCGATTCCAATACCCTTAAGATGTTAAATCATTCCCTGGAGCAGGAGTACTATGTCTCACCCAATCACGGCAAAAGGGGCACCGGCATTGCCCTGTGGAACGTTAACCGGCGGCTGAAGCTGGTCTTCGGAGACACCTACGGACTCCATGTATCCAGCACGCCTGCCCTGGGAACCGATGTGGAGATTCACATCCCCTATATCTCCGTGAATTCCGATGACTTTTCCCAAACCGGAGGAAATACCTATGCCTGATGAACTATACCGGATACAGGATCTTATATCCTCTGGCGGAACGCCATCTGATCCTGTCGTTAAATTCCATACAGGAGTATGCCGGCAGAGACAATGAGTAAGCTGGCGGCATTTCGTTTAACCAGCACTTTAAACAAAAAAGACCGATATGGTGCTGCTTCATGCATTCTCCATAACGGCCTTTTATTTATTTCATAAGGAAGTTCCTGTTTAGAAAGAAGGAACTACCGCACCTTCGTAGGTGTCTTCGATAAACTTTTTAACGGTATCGCTTGTTAAAGCCTCAACAAGAGCTTTGGTCTTCTCGCTGCTTTCCTCACCTGAACGAACCGCAATAATATTACTGTAAAGGGTTGCTGCTACAGACTTTGCATCTTCCACAGCAAGAGCATCGGATACCTTTAAGCCTGCCTCAATGGCGTAGTTTCCATTGATAACAGCCACATCCACGTCGCCTAAAGAACGGGGAAGCTGAGCAGCTTCCACTTCAACGATCTTAAAATTCTTATCGTTCTTTACAATATCATTCTTGGTTGCATCCAGCTCAACGCCTTCTTTTAATCCGATCAGACCCTGGTCTGCCAGTAAAAGAAGAGCTCTAGCTTCGTTGGAAACATCATTTGGGACTGCGATCTGGGCTCCGTCAGCAAGCTTATCAATAGAATCTGTCTTTCCTGCGTAAATGCCGAAGGGTTCATAATGAATGGCTGCCGCACTTACAAGATCGGTTCCTTTCTGCTCATTGAACTGATCCAGGTATGGCTTGTGCTGGAAATAGTTGGCATCTAAGTCCCCGGATTCAAGAGCCATGTTTGGCTGCACGTAATCCGTATATTCCTTGACTACCAGCTCATAGCCTTTTTCTTTTAAAATATCCTTTGCAGCATTTAAAATCTCTGCATGAGGAGCCGGAGTTGCTCCAACAATGATCTTCTCCAGCTGACCGGTCGTTTCAGCTGCCGTTGATTCTTCTGCTTTTGTTTCCTCTGATGATGCAGCCTGGGTTGCTGCAGGTGTTGCGGGCGCTTCCTTACTTCCTGCACATGCTGTCAGCGCTGCTGCTGCAACCAGTGCAGCCGAAAATACATAAAGTGACTTTTTCATAATTGTTCCTCCTTGAATTTTTTTATGGTAACGCCTGAGGCAGTTACTATTTAACCCGTTTGTCGCTTTTTTTGGATAATTTCATTCCGGTTTCCTGAATGATCTGGACGATGATCACAAGGATCGCGACTGTTACAAACATCATCTGTGTCTGATAACGGTAATATCCATATCGAATCGCAATATCACCAAGACCGCCGCCGCCTACAAATCCGGCCATAGCGGAATAGGATAATATGGTTGTTACGGAAAGTGCTGCTCCTACCAGGAGGGAAGGCTTTGCCTCCGGGAGGAGAACCTTACATATAATTTGAAACGTAGAGGCACCCATGGATTTCGCCGCTTCTATCACACCGCTGTCCACTTCCTTAAATGAAGACTCCACCACTCTTGCAACATATGGTGCTGCCGCTATTACTAAAGGCGGAATCACGGCCTTTGGTCCCAGAAGCGTTCCAACAATCATTTTTGTAACGGGTATTACCATAATAAGCAAAATAATAAAGGGTATGGAGCGGAACAAATTGATAACAAGTCCCAAAACCTGCTGGAGCCAGGGGATTGGATGGATTCCATCTTTATCTGTAACAATTAGTATAATACCCAGAGGGATACCGATAAGATAAGAAAAAACGGAAGATGTCAGCGTCATAAACAAAGACTCTCCTATACCGGTAATAAGCATTTGTATCGTTGTCGCATCAAAGGTCATGTTTCTTCACCTCCTCATGTGTAATCCCTGCTGTTTTTAAATAACTAAGCACCCGGTTCTGGTCAACTTCATTATCCGGAAGCTGAATGACCATCTGTCCCATAGCGGTTCCGTTAATATCTCTGGTTTCGGCATGCATAATGTTCACCGGTACCTTACAGGCTAATATCATATTGGCGAGGACCGGCTCAAAGGAAGACCGTCCGTCAAAGGAAATCCGGACTCTTCTGGAGCCGCCGAAACGGCTGACTTGTTCCGCCGCTTCCCCTAATATAAGCTGTCTGCCGATTTTTGATTTTGGCTCAGAGAATATTTCCTTTACGCTTCCCACTTCTGCAATATGGCTCTGGTCAATAATCGCTACCCGGTCACAGATTGCTTCTATTACTGACATCTCATGGGTGATAACAACCACAGTTACTCCCATGGACTTGTTAATATCTTTTAAAAGTCCAAGTATGGACTTTGTAGTGTTTGGATCCAACGCACTTGTGGCTTCATCGCAAAGGAGAACCTTTGGATTGGTTGCCAGGGCTCTTGCTATGGCTACCCTTTGCTTCTGCCCACCTGAGAGCTGAGACGGATAAGCCTTGGCCCGGTCCTTAAGACCCACGATTTCCAAAAGCTCCATGGCTCTTTTTAACCCTTCCTTTTTGGGTGCCTTGGCGATTTCCAGCGGAAAGCACACATTCTGAAGAACGTTCCTTTGAGCCAGCAGGTTGAACTGCTGAAAAATCATGCCCATGGACTGTCTGGCCAGTCTCTGCTCCTGCGGCCGCATGGCGGTCAGGCTCTTGTTTTCAAAAAGTACATCTCCTGATGTCGGTATTTCTAAATAATTGATACAGCGGACCAAAGTACTTTTTCCGGCTCCGCTTAAACCGATAATTCCAAATATCTCTCCCTGTTCTATGGACAGGTTGATATCGTCTAGGGCCTTAATCGGGCCGCCTGTGGTACGAAACTCTTTTCCCAGTCCCACCAGCTGAATAATAGGTTCTGCTGACTGCATTTGTCTATTTCCTTTCATTATTATTGCCCATCTTTCTGAGCATAATGGAATTTCTGTAGGGTGTTTTTTAAGGTACAAAAAGGCCGCAAGCCCTGCACAGACTTGCGACCTAAAATTTCCGCGTATTGCTGCTCTCAGCGAATTCCAATCACAATCCATACAAATGAAACGATTATCGTATTTTTATGCACTCTGATACACGACACATCATCATACACATGCCGTTCATCTTGTTCATATTCATCTGCATGGCTCTCCACTGGTTCATGGCAGCTACTCCTCCCACTGATTCCTATAGGCAAACTAGGAATTACTTTATGAGGCGTATTTTACGCTCTCTTCCTGTTTTTGTCAATACATATTTTAAAATTTGAAATAAAAACCTAATTTTATGAACATAAGTCTACAATCACCTGCGCGAATATCTTTGCGCTTACAATCAGTTCGTCAATGACTGCATACTCATCAGCTCCATGCATCCGGTTATCTGTCCCCGGCATGGAAGCGCCGAAGGCAACGCCGTTCTTTAATTCATGGACATAGGTACCGCCGCCCATGGATACACACTCTCCCTTGCGGCCCGTATAGCTTTCATAAGCACTGAGCAGGGTCTTTACAAATTCCGAATTTCCATCCACATGATGAGGAGGCTTCATGGAATCATTGTGAAGGGTAAAGCCCTTTTCCGCCATGTTTCTTCTTACCACTAAAAGGACATTCTCCTCAGTCGCACAGACCGGACACCGGCTGTCAAAGGTACCCTCTAAACCGGATTCTGTCACCTTTAAGAGACTGAATGCCAGAGTCAGGCTGCCGGAAAGCTCATCTTCCATTTTTATTCCCAAAGCATCTCCTGAAGTATCCCCATGAGGGATCAGCTCCAGAAGGCGGCGGATCATGATCATCTGTTCGCATTCGGCCAGAGGAAGCTCTGTTAAGAATAAAAGAAGTCCGGTCAGGGCGTTATTACCCTCTTCAGGAAGAGAGGCATGAGCACTTTTACCGATTGCAGTTATGATGGCTGTATCTTCATCCAATTTCAGTTCAAAGCGGATTCCCGTCCTTTTTTCACACTCTGCCGCTGCATGTTCAAGAACTTTTGCATCGAGGCCTGTCACAACTGCACTGGCCTTTCCAGGAACCACGTTTACTTTGGTTCCGGCCTCTACGCTCACCAGTTTTGGAAGCTGGTCAGAAGCTGCCCATTCTGCGGTGAAATGGCCGTTTAAGCCACCCTTTTCCGTATTCACAACCGGGAAGGAGCCGTCAGGCGAAAAGGTCATCGGTGCTTCCTTTTCTATGGCATAATAATGGGCGATATCTGAGCTTCCGCACTCTTCGTCTGTTCCCAGAATCAGCCGAACATTTTTATTAAGGGGTATATTCAACTCTTTTACAGCTCTCATGGCATAAAGAGCTGCAACAGCCGGGCCCTTATCATCTGCGGTTCCCCTGCCGAATAGTTTATCTCCCTTTACTACAGGCTCAAAAGGCTCTGTCTCCTTCCAGCCTTCTCCTGCAGGCACCACATCAAGATGGGCCAGGATATCAAGCTGGCTCTCCTTGTCGTTTAAATCTGCCGTTCCAACATAATTATCATAATTGGTAATGGAGAAACCATAGGATTCCGCAATATCCAGCGCTTCATTCAAAGCTTCAAACGCTCCCGGTCCATAGGGCATCCCTTCCCTGTAGGGCATCTTTTCACTGTTAATGCGGCACAGCGTACAGATGTCTTCTATCATTTCCTGCTTATGTGACTCTATATATTCTTCTATTTCTTTCCTATACATGATCCACGCCCCTTTTTTTTATTTCATCATAGATGCCAGCACGTCATTTACTGCTTTGCCGTCTGCTTTGCCTTTTACCTTGGGCATCAGGGTCTTCATGATCCTTCCTTTGTCTGCTCCAGTAGGAGCTTCAATTCCAAGTTCCTCAAGAACAGACTGGATGATCTCCCTGATCTGCTCCTCTCCCATATCCTCCGGAGCAAATTCCTTATAAACGGTAATACGAAACGCCGCTTCTTCCCGGATATCCGTCCTGTCTTCAGGCGCAAGATCATGAGTTTCCTGATTCTGTTTGATTTCCTTCTTTACAACTGTATTGGCCTCATCTTCCGTAATAGGGGTATGATCCTTCTTATCGATTTCAAAATTTTTAAGAGCAGAAAGAAGCATGGATAAAGCATCTTTTCGCTGTTTTTCCTTTGCCTTCATTGCCTCTACCATGGCTGCCCTTACTTCATCAATCTTACTCATTGTCTGCTGCCTCCTTATATTTTATGATTACTAAACCGTTACCAGCTTTCCTGCATCTAAATATGCGAACGACTCACAAAACGTTTTTCTTAGTTGTGGCCGAATTCAGAAAGCTTTAGTCCCGGGTTACGCTCCAATACCATGCCAACGCTCCAGCTGTTGACAAATAAAAGAAGAGGATTGTCTTTTAGATCCTTGATCCGTTTCATATCGGACGTCCCCTGAATCTTGGCTACATCAATTTCTTCTTTGTTCACGATCCAGCGGATATATTCATATGGAAGCTTTTCAAGCCTTACTTCCACGTTGTACTCATTTTCCAGACGATAGGTCAAAACCTCAAACTGCAGTTCTCCCACGACTCCCACGATGATCTCTTCCATTCCGGTATTAAACTCCTGGAAGATCTGAATGGCACCTTCCTGTGCAATCTGGTTTACGCCTTTGATGAACTGCTTTCTTTTCATGGTATCCATCTGCCGCACTCTTGCGAAATGCTCTGGTGCAAAGGTAGGAATCCCTTCATATTCAAATTTTTCATTGGATTTGCAAAGGGTATCTCCGATGGAAAAAATGCCCGGATCAAAGACACCGATAATATCACCTGCATAGGCCTCTTCCACGATCTTCCTGTCCTGGGCCATAATCTGCTGCGGCTGGGACAAACGCATCTTTTTGCCGCCCTGCACATGATGTACTTCCATGCCTGCATCAAACTTGCCGGAGACGATCCGCATGAATGCAACACGGTCTCTGTGAGCCTTATTCATGTTGGCCTGGATCTTGAATACAAAAGCGGAAAAATCCTCTTCAAACGGGTCCACAACTCCTGTAGTCGTCAGTCTTGGCAGCGGAGAAGTTGTCATATGAAGAAAGTGCTGCAGGAATGTCTCTACCCCGAAGTTTGTGAGAGCAGAACCGAAAAATACAGGAGATAAGTCTCCCCTGCCGACCCGGTCCATATCCAGTTCATCACTGGCGCCGTCAAGCAGCTCGATATCCTCCATAAGCTGCTGGTGAAAGCTTTCTCCGATCATTGCATCCACCTGGGCATCCCCCAGCTGGACTTCTGTAGCCTCCACTTCCTTCTGGCCGTTCGTATTCGCCCGGAATGTGGTTATAGTTTCTTTAAAGCGGTCATAAACCCCTTTAAATTCTCTTCCGCAGCCTATGGGCCAGTTGACAGGACAGGTCCGGATTCCAAGCACTTCCTCGATCTCATCCATCAGTTCAAATGGATCTCTTGCTTCCCGGTCCATCTTATTCACAAATGTAAAAATGGGGATATGGCGCATAACGCAGACTTTAAACAGCTTGATGGTCTGAGCCTCCACACCTTTGGAACCGTCAATGACCATGACAGCGGAATCGGCCGCCATAAGGGTACGATAGGTATCCTCAGAGAAATCCTGGTGACCTGGTGTGTCCAGAATGTTGATGCAGAATCCGTCGTAATTAAACTGTAACACAGAGGAGGTGACGGAAATACCTCTCTCTTTTTCAATCTCCATCCAGTCGGAAACGGCATGCTTGGCGCCTTTTCTTCCTTTTACGGTACCAGCCAGATTAATGGCTCCTCCATAAAGCAGAAATTTCTCCGTCAAGGTCGTCTTTCCCGCATCCGGATGGGAAATAATAGCAAATGTTCTTCTCTTTTTAATTTCTTCCGCTATATTCACAAAAATAGTTCCTCCAAAATTCACGTCTAGATCTCGTCTATTGTAGTATGATTCTAACCATAAGTCAAGATTCTATCTACCATAGTTAAGAGGATATTCGCAATCCGCTCCGCTGCTTGCTCACAGCGTGCCCCGCTCTACCGGGCATAACCGAATAGCAGCTATCGCTGCCTGATTCGGTTAAAAATTAGAAAGCCAGGTTTTTGCAAGAGAAATCCAGCTCTGGCAGGAAGGTTCTAAGAGGGACTCGTTGGAGCCTGCGGTTTCTTCGCTGGCCAGAGACAGGCCATGACAGCCCGCAGGATAAACATGAAGTTCAAAATTCACGCCATGCCTTCTCATGGCAGAAGCCAGGAGCAGACTGTTTTCAAGGGGCACAGCAGCATCGGTATACGTATGCCAAAGGAAAGCTTTCGGAGTCTTTTCCGTAACAAAGTTCTCTAAGGAAACCGCCTCTGTATCTTCCTTTGCCGCATTCTCTCCCAAAAGACTTAAGATAGAACCGGCATGCTTAAACTCCCCGCTTGTGATCACAGGGTAATTTAAAATCAGCCCGTCCGGACGGATCTCCTCCGGAGTCCGATCTATGGGTTCCCACACAAAATCCCTGTCCCAGAAAACCCCAAGGCTGCAGGCCAAATGCCCGGCGGCAGAAAAACCGCATGGAATGATTTTATTGGTGTCAACCTTCCACTCTGCTGCGTGCTGCCGGATGACAGCTACCGCTTCCGCAAGCTCCCTTAAGGAAGTGGGGAAACGATTGGGGTCCACGCTGTAATCCAAGACAAAGGCATGGCAGCCCATGGACATAAACTGCAAGGCTATGGGCTCACTCTCCCGATCCGACCGCCGGCTGTATCCGCCTCCCGGGAGCACAATAACAGCAGGGCGAAGCTTATCCGGGTTAACGCTTATGCTGTCCAGTAAATAACCAGTCAAACACACAGGGCCGGTCAACTGCCCTGGTACAGCGATTTGTCTTTTCTCAATTCTCATAATTCCTACTCCTTCTTTCCCTCATTCTGACGGGTAAATATCTCATCCAGAATGTGATGCGCTACTTCATCTTTTGTCATGGTCTTAAGTGGCCGCTCTTTTTCCCTGGTTATGATGGTAACTACGTTGGTATCTGTTCCAAAGCCGGCGCCTTCCACTTTTAAGTTGTTGGCAACAATCATGTCTATCTTTTTTTTATCAAGCTTTACTCTTGAATTTTCCATCATATTCTGGGTCTCCATGGAAAAGCCGCAAAGAAACTGTCCCTTTCTACGGTGCTCTCCCAACCATTTAAGGATATCGTCCGTCCGTTCCAGTTCTATAACCATTTCTCCCTCTTTTTTCTTTGTTTTTTCCGTCCCCACATGCTTTGGACGGTAATCCGCCACAGCGGCGGCCTTAATGATAGCATCCTGAGATTCCGCTTCTGCCGTAACCGCATCAAACATTTCTTTTGCGCTGCCAACCTCTATTAAGTGTACAAACCTGGGCTTTGGCGTATCCGTTATCCCGCTCACAAGCGTCACATCCGCCCCTCTTAAGGAGGCAGCCTTTGCCACTGCATAGCCCATTTTCCCTGTGGAATGGTTTGTGATAAACCGGACCGGATCAATGGATTCCCTGGTAGGACCGGCCGTTACCAGAATCTTCTTTCCTGCCAGGTCTTTTTCAAAGCACACCTCTTTTTCAATGAAATCAAAGAGCACCTCAGGATCCGGCATCTTTCCTGCCCCAATATCTCCGCAGGCCAGGTACCCGAAATCAGGTTTGATTACTTCCATGCCATAGGACTCGCAAATCCTTAAATTATCCTGAACAATTGGATTCTCATACATATTGGTGTTCATGGCAGGAGAAATGATCTTCTTGCATCTGCATGCCAAAACAGTGGTTGTCAGCATGTCATCCGCCATCCCATGAGCCAGCTTTGCGATCACATTGGCACTGGCCGGTGCAATCATTACAACGTCGGCAAGCTTGGCAATGGATACATGCTCTACGTTGAACTGAAAATTGCGGTCAAAAGTATCCACCAGGCATTTATTGCCTGTCAATGTTTCAAACGTAATGGGATTAATAAAATTCGTTGCATTTTGGGACATTAAGACATGTACGTTGCAGCCCTTTTTAACCAGCATACTGGCAAGTCCGGCTATCTTATAGGCCGCAATACTTCCTGTTACACCCAAAATGATATTTTTTCCTTTCAGCATAAGTGCCTCCCGTTGTTTTTCGTCTTAAAATATGATACTCTACAGTATAGCACAAGAAAAAAAAGTTGGAAAGGAGTTCCCTTTATGATTTTGGCCATAGATATGGGAAACAGCAATATTGTCATAGGCGGCATCGACAATACCGGCATTTACTTTGTAGAGCGAGTTACCACCAATCACGGAAAAACCGAGCTGGAATATGCGGTTAATATAAAAGATATTATGGAAATTCATAACATGCCCCTCTCATCCATCGAAGGGGCAATCCTGTCTTCGGTTGTTCCTCCTCTTACGGATGTGGTCGTGTGCGCTGTTAAAAAAATAACAGGCAAGACACCCATGGTGGTCGGCTCCGGAATGAAGACCGGACTCAACATCAAGATGGACAACCCTAAGACCGTTGGCAGCGATTTGATCGTCAATGCGGTAGCTGCTTTAAAGGAATATCAGGCTCCCATCATTATCGTTGACATGGGAACTGCCACTACCATGTCCGTCATTGACCGGGATGGAAACTATTCCGGCGGAATTATATTCCCCGGCCTCAGAGTCTCCCTGGATTCCTTAAGCAGCCGGGCCGCCCAGCTCCCTTACATCGGTTTAAACAAACCGACCAGGGTGATCGGCAAAAATACCATTGACTGCATGAAAAACGGAATCCTTTACGGCAATGCCGCCATGATCGACGGTGTCATCGACCGTATGGAGGAAGAATTAGGGACTTTGGCAAGCCTTGTGGCGACCGGAGGTCTGGCTTCCTCTGTCGTCCCGCTTTGTTATCATAAAATTCATTATGACGAGGCTCTGCTATTAAAGGGATTGCTGGTTCTATATGAAAAAAATAAGCAGGATTAATAATGCCCTAAAAACTGGAAAATAATTTTGATCCGGCTATCGTATAAAAGCCCTCGATTGAGTACATCATTTCTGTATGAGAATAATGAATGATGCGGAGGGAAAGATATGTCTGGATACAAAGTAGAGATTTGTGGTGTCAATACTTCCAAACTTCCTCTTCTTAATAACGAAGAGAAGGAAGTTCTGTTCAAACGGATTCTTGATGGAGATAAAAAAGCCAGAGAAGATTACATCAAGGGAAACTTAAGACTGGTTCTCAGTGTCATACAACGTTTTTCAGGCAGCAATGAAAACGTTGACGACTTATTTCAGATCGGTTGCATCGGTTTAATCAAAGCCATTGATAATTTCGATATTACGCAGAACGTCCGGTTCTCCACCTATGCGGTGCCAATGATTCTGGGCGAAGTACGGCGTTACCTTCGGGATAATAATTCTATCCGCGTCAGCCGGTCCCTGCGTGATACCGCTTACAAGGCAATCTATGCCAAAGAAAATTTAATGAAGAAAAACTTAAAGGAACCTACCCTGATGGAAATCGCCGATGAGATCGGAGTCAGCAAAGAAGACATCACCTATGCTCTTGATGCCATTCAAAGCCCGGTCAGCCTTTATGAGCCGGTCTATTCTGACGGCGGTGATCCTCTATTTGTCATGGACCAGATCAGTGACAAAAAAAACTTAGAGGAAAACTGGGTAGAGGACATCTCCTTAAACGAGGCCATGAGACGCCTTCCCGAGAGGGAGCGCCATATCATTGACATGCGCTTTTTTGAAGGAAAGACACAGACCGAGGTTGCTGAAGAAATCCATATCAGTCAGGCACAGGTAAGCCGTCTGGAAAAAAATGCATTAAAGACAATGAAGAATTACCTTTCTTAGGTAACGGCTTCCTAATAAATACAAGCCCACCTTTCCGCTTAGGAAGGCAGGCTTTTACATATACCGGAGAGATTTCTCCCTCCCTTATGACAGCTTATCAAAAAAGCTTTCTGATATCCCCTCATTTACTTTGTCTTAAAAATCTATCTTACATTCTCCCTATTCTTTTGACCATAATATGCATTGGTCCCATGCTTTCTTAAATAATGCTTATCCTGCAGTTCCTGCGGTGCCGGGATGACATCCGGATTGATCTGTTCACACCGGAAAGCCATTTTGGCTACCTCTTCTAAAACCACTGCATGATGCACAGCCTCTTTGGGATCCTTCCCCCAGGTAAAAGGACCGTGGTTTTTACAGAGGCAGGCCGGTACAGCCATATACTCTTTGTCCTTAAAATAGTCTGCAATCAGAAGTCCCGTGTTTTTTTCATACCCTTCCTCGATCTCTTCCTTTGTCAGGCAGCGAAGGCAGGGAACTTCTCCGTATATATAATCCGCATGGGTAGTGCCATAGCAGGGAATCCCCCGCCCGGACTGGGCCCAGCTGGTTGCCCAGGAAGAATGGGTGTGCACGATTCCGCCGATCTTTGGGAATGCCTTATAAAGTTCCAGATGAGTGGCAGTATCAGAGGAAGGGTTATATTTTCCTTCCACCTTTCTGCCCTCTAAATCCATAACCACCATATCTTCCGGCTTAAGCTGGTTATAATCCACACCGCTGGGCTTAATGACAAACATGCCTCTTTCTCGGTCTATGGCGCTGATATTGCCCCAGGTAAAGGTGACAAGACCGTACTTAGGCAGTTCCATATTGGCTTCGTAAGCAAGCTTCTTTAAGTCTTCTAACATGTTTCTCCTCCTATGGTGTAAGTGTATACATGGCGATTTCATCGGTACCATGATTGGTGGATATGATGATCTCTTTTCCATTATTTGTATACTTGTATACGTTAGCAGGACCGCAATTTCGGTCTATGATCTGTACTTCATAGGATTTCTGCAAGGGATTATAGGTAAATGCCAGAAGATTGCGTCCTCCCTGCCGGTGTCCGATGACCAGGGCCGGTCTGCCGCACAGCAGCCCTCCGAAAATGGCATGGTTGAACTCAGCCGGCTGATCATAAACATAGACCTCCCTGTATTGCCCGTCTGTTTTTTTCCAGATGCTGATTTTATCCCCGTGAAATGGGGAAATCGTGGCTAATTCTTTCTCTCCGTCCTCATCAAAATCCACCAGTACCGCATCACTTGCCGCCTCGTTTATCAGCTGGCGGATTTCCCATTCCCCAGAGGGCTGCTCCGGCGGAATGAACTGGTATACGCCGCTGTCAGAGGATATAATGCTGGTCTGAAGGCCACCATCTTCCACCTTATAATAGCCGTGGTTTTTCAGCATGCCATCCTTAATCACCTTCAATGGAAGCGGATGCTCATCGTTAAATCCGCTTAAGTCTTCAGGCAGGACCGCCCCATATACCTTTCCCGGCGAGGACCAGTCATCTTTAAATTCATGGCCTGACTTTAAGGTACATGCAATCAAATAGTTGATGCCGTTCCGTTCCACAATATGAAACCGGTGGACAAAGGGCAAATTCACTAAAGTCTTTACCTCCCAGCCATTTTGTTCATCAGGGGTCACTATGACAATTTTTGCTTCTTTGGAATCATTGGGAGAATAGAATTTTTGAGTTGCCAGAAACTGTCCGTCCGTACCAGGAACCTGTACCATGGTCATTACACCGCCAGGCTCTGTCCAAATGGTATCTTCTAAATTGCCTTCTGCATCAAACAACAGACAGCGGTCGACTTTTTCCGCCGCAACCAGGATGTGATCGGTCCCTTTGTAACGAAGCGGGGCTATGGAATAGCATTTCGTTAAATTTCCCATCACCTTTTTTTCAATCTTCATTTATTTACTCCCTTTCATTCCTGCTCCTTTAATATTCCGGACATTTTAAGATTTGCCGCAACCAGATCTTCCTTCCAGGAGGAATTTCCCGTGTACCAGAATTCCGCTACATAGATCCTCACTCCGAGCTTCCATGCAGTCTCAATGGCCTTTTTAAAGTCTACATGGCCCTCGCCGTAAGGAACCTCACGGAATATGCCTGGTTTCGTCTCTTTTAAATGCATGGCGGCAAGCCGCCCGCTTCCAAGCTTTAAATCCTCCAATACGTCCGTTCCATTGGTAAACGCGGCATTTGTTATATTCCCGATATCAGGATAAACATTTAAGTAGACAGAGGAAACCTGCTTCACATATTTCATGGCTTTTTCCACTGTATTCATGAATCCGGTCTCCATGGTTTCAAATGCAAGTACCACACCGGCGGATGCAGCCATTTCGGCAGCTTTTTTTAGGTTGTCAGTAAAATACCGCCTCGTTTCTTCATCCGATTTTTCATAGTACACATCGTATCCGGCCAGTTGGATGATCCTGATTCCCAGATCCGATGCCAGTTCTATGGCTTTGCTCATGATTTCTATACTTTTTTTCTTGACTTCCGGGTCATGGCTTCCCAGGGGATACTTCCGGTGTCCGCTTAAACACATGGTACCAATGGGAATACCTGCATCCTTTGTCAGTTTTATCAGTTCCAGACGTTCCTTTTCTGTCATTTCCAGACGTTCCAGCTTCTCCTCAGTTTCGTCTATACTCATTTCCAGGAAATCAAAACCGGCGCTCTTTGCGGCTTCCAGTTTTTCTTTCCAGCTTAATTCAGCCGGCATTGACTTTTCATACAACCCAAGTGTATAGGTTTTCATTAAAAACCTCCTTTTTTCACCTGGTGGATCTGCACTCCAGCCTCCTTAAATTCTTTTAAAATTTCTTCAGGCGCCTTTTCATCCGTAATCAAATGCTGAACTTTGCCTATGCTGCAGCTTGAAAAGCTGCTGTTCTTTCCTATCTTTGTATGATCGGCCAGGATATACAGCTCGCTTCTTGTGTGTTCGATCATTAATTCGTTTAAACACACCTCATTCATGATCTCGGTCGTCATCCCGGACATAACGGAAATACCGGAACACCCCATAAATGCCTTTTTGGCATAGATGTTTTGAAGGTTCCTGACCGCAAGATCTCCTACCATGGCTTCTTTCGGGTAGCGAAGCTCGCCGCCGGTGAGAATAATATTTACACCGGCTCCATGTTCACTGTTAATCGCTTTTCCATTGTTGGTTATGACCGTCACATTCCTGCTCTTGATATATTCCAGTATCTGCAGGGCAGTGCTGCTGGTGTTAATAAACAGCGTGTCATTATCATCTACCAACGTTGCAGCATAGCTGGCAATCAGCCGTCTGTAAAGTAATATTTCATTTGCCTGCGCAGGGCCCTTTTCAATGGGAATGGCGCCGCCATGACAGCGTTTTAAAAGCTTCCTGTCTTCCAGATACTGCAGATCTCTTCGAACTGTTATCACAGAAATCCCGCATTGTTCTGCCAAGCTGTTCACGGATACCTTGGGACTGTTTCTTACGATATCCAATATATGCTCTCTTCGCTCCTCCACAAGGGCGTATTCTCTTTTCATAGGCTCACCTGCACTTTTATCAATATTTGATTACTGTTACGATCCACCGTTTATTGGATACCGTCTGCCAGGAAAAAACACCGGCAGACGAAAATTATATACATTAACCTTCCTGAATGATTCCCTGTTCTTTTAATTTGGTTTCAATCTCCGGAGCAGACATCACATTCTTAAGTCCAACGATCTTAATGCCTTTTTTCTCAGCATCTGCAAACATATCTTTAAAGTTCTGTGCACAAACCACTACATCGTACTGGGGAGCGGATCCTTTTCCTTCTGAAAGAGCGCAATGATGTACCTTTGTCGCTTTGATATTATGCTTCTTTAACACTTTCTCCAAGGTCATCTGTGCCATCAGGCTTGAGCCTGCCCCATTTGCGCAACATACCAAAAAGCTTAAATTTTTACCTGCCACGAGAAAACCCTCCTTAATCTCATTTACTATTTATTTGCCTTCATTTCTTTATACGCTTCATAATCCTCTGTCATAAGGAAATAACCTTTTTTATCCTTCCAATACTGGATCTGCGGAATGGCAAGGAGTGCAACCAGCACGATTCCAATACCAATGTAGCTTAAATATTTCATGACTACGGTAAATACCGGCCATATGACCGCCCAGTCCCACATTCCCAAGTATCCGCCATAGGCTGCCATGCCTACCCAGCCTGCAATAAATGCAGATCCGAATACCTGGCATAATCCGGAGAAGAAGGGAAGAATCAGGGCTGCCTTAAATCCGCCCTTTTCATTTGCAAAAACACCGATGGTGGCGTTATCAAAGAAAACAGGAACGAAACCGCATATAACAAGCACCGGACTCTTTAACAGAATCAGCGCAACAATAGCCAGAATCTGTCCGACAAAGCCTGATAAGAATCCCAGGGTCACGGCATTGGCCGCACCAAATCCAAAGATTACGGCACAGTCCACTCCCGGTACAGACCCAGGGAGAATTCTGTCTGCAATTCCCTGGAACGAAGCTGTCAGCTCCGCCACAAAGGTACGCACACCTAATTGCAGAATTGCCAGATACACCGCAAAATATAAACAGGTTTGAAGGACATAGAAGAACATGCTGGCTCCCTCTTTCATAAACTCTCCTTCAACCAGATAATCCCGGCCAAGGATACAGAGGATCGCTCCGAAGAAGATAACCATTAAGATGGAAGTACAGACCATATTGTCATTAAAGATGGACATAAAACCTGGCAGCTCAATATCTTCAATCTTCCTGATTTCTTTTCCATTGTTTTTCTTGCTTTCTTTTCCAAAGAGCTTGCCTGCAAGATAGTAGCTGAGTGCAACACCGAACATCTGCTGATGAGCCAGACAGAAGCCGGCACCGTCCGTATCCTCCTGGCACGGCTTGATTGTCAGGTTTGACCCTACAGCCCAGTAGGCTCCTAAAAGAAGGGCCATTACCACAAGCATGGCAACTCTTCCGTTTAACAGGAACGGACAGGCAAACATGATCAGCCAGTATGCGGTAGCAGCCTGCTGGACCTGTACATTTCCGGTGGTAAACAGTGCACGGAGCTTGGTATATTTAGAAAAACGCACAAGAAGAATGTTGACGATAAAGGCGATGAACAACAGAATCATCGCATCACCAAATCCTTTTCCAAACACTTCCTCAACGCCGGCTGTAACAGCATTCTGGCCAAAATACGGATCAATTACCATGGCATTCATCTGGAACCTGTCTTTTAAGCCTACCAATACCGGCCGGAAGTTGTTTACCAGTCCGCCGGAACCAACCATTAAGATCAAATAACCCACGATCGCTTTCAAAGTCCCAGCAAGTATATCATACCACGGTTTTCTCAGCAAGATGTAACCAATCATAACGATCAGACCAATCATAAATGCCGGCTGCTGCAATACGTTTGTGGCAAAAAAAGTCCATACCTTCAATAAAATATCCATTGCATTACCCCCTTCTCCCTAATCCAAATATCGTTCCTGTATTCTCAGTAAATCTTCTGAATCTTTGGCTTTTTTCAGTTCGGCGATCACTTCCTCATTGCCCAGCAGCTCCGATAACCGGCTCATATTATTTAAATGCTGATCCGGATTACAGGAGGCCAGGGTAAAGAAAAGCTGTGCATCCTTTTCCGGGTCCTCTGCATCAAAGCTGACCGGCTTTTCCAGTTTCATGAAGGCGATCGTAGTCTTATGCACGCCTTCTGCCCCCTCCTGGGAATGAGGCATTGCAATGTCCGGTAAAATGATGATATAAGGGCCGTATTTTTTAATACAGGCAATGATCTCTTCCTTATAATTCTCTTCGACTGTCCCGTCCTCTTCCAGACATTCACAGCTCATCCGGACTGCATCCTCCCAGTCCTTTGCTTCTCTGGCAAACTTATAATGTTTCTTCTCCACAAAATCTCTCAGCATGGTTTCTCCTTTTTCCTGATTACAAAAGTGAACGGAACGGAATATTCTGAGGTGCTTCAAAGCAATCCTCAAAGCCTCTTTCATGATGATAAGCCAGCTTGTCCTTGTCTCTGGGATAAACGTATTTTCCGCCTACTTCCCAGAAGAACGGGTGAAACTTATAAGCCAGCCGATCCTTCTTCATATGATAGAGTACCCTGATTTCATTCACGTCTGCCATGAAATTGGTCCATACATCATAATGAATGGGGATTACCACCTTACATCTTAAAGCTTCAGCCATGCGGAGGATATCACAGGAGGTCATCTTATCTGCCATTCCTACCGGATTTTCTCCATAAGAACCAAAAGCAACATCAATGTCATAATCCTTTCCGTGTTTTGCAAAGTAAATGGAGTAATGGGAATCGCCGCTGTGATAAATATTTCCGCCAGGCGTTTTGATCAGATAATTTACCGCCTTTTCATCCATATCCATGGGACACTTTCCCATCAGCTCCTCCCGGTCCGGGCCGGTGGAATCCGTTGTTACAAGGCAGGTCCTGTCAAAGGAATCCAGTGCCACTATTTCAATATCCTTTATCCTGATGCTGTCTCCGGGCACTACTGTAATACACCGGTCCGCAGGAACCCCCCATTTCTGCCACAGCTCAACGGATTTCTTAGGGCCGATAAAAGGAACCGGAATTTCTTTTCCATTCTCATCTACGGTTGTTATATTGCTTTGGATCACATGGGCAGCATATTCCGGGCTCATATGATCCTGGTGGTAATGGGTTGCCAGAACTGCATCTACATGCTTAACAGCAAACGGATCGAGTACAAAAGGAACTGCCCTTAAATTAGGCTGCATCTTTCTTGCACCGCACATATTTGCCATCTGATGACCCTCAGCCATCTTACCGTTTCCATGAGAACGCTTTCCGTTACCGCACCACAAATCCACGGTAATGTTGCAGCCGCCCGGTGTTTTAAACCACATGCCCGTACAGCCCAGCCACCACATAGCCACTGTTCCGGGTTCCACTGTCTCATGTTCAATTTCTTCATTCAGCCAGGTTCCCCATTCAGGAAACGTGCTCATGATCCAGCTTTCCCTTGTGATTTCTTCCACTTTGCTCATCTAAACATCCTCCCTTGCTTTTTACGATCGTTTTATGATCGATTATGTTCGTATTTATCTTTACATGTAGATAATAACATTAGGATACGAGTTTTTCAAGAGCGTTAAATGACCGTTTATATATTTTATGTTCGTTTTAAATATTTTGTGTATTTTATACATTTTTATCGCACTCATTTATGCATATTTTTCATATAAATAAAACTAATTATTTTTTCAAATACACTTTTCACAATATTGCATGTTTTATAATCCACATATAATCATTTCCGTGTAACTTCACCGTTTTATATTATGATTATATAATCGTAGCTGCATTCAAGGCATTGTAATATTTGGCTTAACAATAAATAATAAAAAGATGCACATTCTCTCACCCATCAAGTAAGAAATCGTCTATATTCTTTAGTAGCTAAAGTATATTGACAGCAGATTCTTTAGGTGCTATACTAAATTCGAAATTAAAATCAACATCAGCCATTGTTTCGTAAAAATATTGGAGGGAAAAAGAACATGGAATGTAAATTAATTGGGAATTTATTTGAAGTTATAGCTATGATCACGGATGAGCAGAGAATCCCTCAAATATATAGCGACTCAAATTTGCTTTATCACGCAGAACTGAGCCTGATAGATGCGATTTATGACCATCCCGATGCAAATGCACGTATGCTATCGGAAATTATGGGCGTTACGCAAGGCGCGATTACTCAGATGACGGTAAAGCTGACAGAAAAGAAACTGATTGAAGGATATAAAATGCCCGGGAATAAGAAAGAAAAATATTACAGACTTACAGCGGAGGGGGAGCAGGTAAGGGTTAAGCATCAGGAATACCATAGCGAAGCTAACCAAAAGCTGTGTCAATATTTCTGTTCTCTCAGCGATGCCAACGCAAGGGTTATTCTGGATTTTTTCGAAAAAGTAAAGGAATGTATGCCTATCAGTGAGTTTGCCTGTCAATCAGGCGGTATCTGCGGAAACGGGATAGAAAGGAAGGAGGAATAAGACATGCTTACTATTTCTAAATTAAGAGCTTATGCAGGTGATAACGAAATCCTCAAGGGGGTAGATTTAACAATAAATCCAGGAGAGACCCATGTGATCATGGGACCGAACGGTGCGGGGAAATCTACGCTGGCGAGTGTCATCATGGGACATCCGAACTATACGGTGACGGAAGGCCGCATCGTATTTGAAGGAAAAGACATCACCTGTACCAAAACAGATGAAAGGGCAAGAAGCGGCATCTTTATGACATTTCAAAATCCTGAGGAAGTAGACGGGATCACGGTGGAAAGCTTTCTGCGCACGGCGCGGTATGCGGTTACCGGTAACAACGAGCGGGCCTGGGACTTCCACAAGGAATTAAAAGAGCTTATGGCGCGTCTGGATTTTGACGAGAGTTACGCCACAAGGTACTTAAACGTCGGGTTTTCGGGCGGGGAAAAGAAGAAGCATGAAATATTGCAGATGCTGGCGCTTCACCCAAAGCTGGCTATTTTGGATGAAACAGATTCCGGCCTGGATGTTGACGCTGTCAAAACGGTATCAGAGGGTGTACGAAGCTATAAAAATGAAGAAAACGCACTGCTGATCATCACCCATAGCACGAAAATTTTAGAAAGTATCAATGTTGATATGGTACATATATTGATTGACGGGCAGATTATCAAAACCGGAGATGCCTCGCTGATTGTTGAGGTGAACCGCAGCGGCTTCACTTCTCTCTCACCTTCCAAAGCGGCTGAGGAGGTGACATGATGGAACGTAAAAAAACACAGGTTGAGGAAATCAACCGTGACGCCTATGACATTGCAAACCCGGAAAACGCCGCGTATAAAGTAGATAAAGGACTGACTGCGGAAATCGTTACCGATATATCCACAGGAAAAAACGAACCGGGCTGGATGTTGGAACACAGGTTACAATCCCTCGCCGTTTATGAACGGCTTCCTCTGCCAAATTGGGGACCAAGCCTTCACGAATTGGATATGAACCATATAGTTACCTATGTACGCCCAAATATGGCGATGACGGATGACTGGAACCAGGTTCCCGATGAAATTAAGCAGACATTTGACCGGCTGGGCATCCCCGAAGCGGAAAAACTGGCGCTCTCAGGCGTGGGTGCACAGTATGATTCTGAGGTTGTTTATCACAGCATTAAAGAAGAGATGCGCCAGCAGGGTGTGATTTACACCGATATGGATACCGCACTCCATGAGTACGAGGATATCGTAAAAAAACATTTTATGAAACTGCTACCCGCCACGGCACATAAATTTGCTGCATTGCATGGTGCGGTCTGGTCGGGCGGGTCCTTTGTCTATGTGCCAAAGGGGGTCGAGGTTCATATGCCGCTGCAATCCTATTTCCGGCTCAACGCGCCGGGAGCCGGTCAGTTCGAGCATACACTGATTATTCTGGAGGAAGGTGCACGGCTACATTTCATTGAGGGTTGTTCCGCTCCCCGGTATAACGCGCTGAATCTGCACGCCGGCTGTGTGGAGCTTTATGTGGGGGAAGACGCAACGCTGCGGTATTCTACCATCGAAAACTGGTCGAGGAATATGATGAACCTCAATTCAAAGTGCGCGGCAGTGGAAAAAAACGGCGCAATTGAGTGGGTTTCCGGTACATTTGGCTCCCATATCACCATGCTGTATCCCAGCAGTATTTTGCGGGGAGAAGGGGCCAGAAGCGAGTTTACGGGTATCACCTTTGCCGCCGCGGGACAAGAACTGGATACTGGCACTAAGGTGATTCACGCCGCACCGAATACTTCATCCACGGTATCGTCAAAATCCATCTCCAAAAGCGGCGGGAAAGCCATCTACCGCAGCGCTGTTACTGTTTTGCCCGAGGCGAAAAACAGCAAATCCAGCGTAAGCTGTGAATCCCTCATGCTGGATAGCGAGAGCCGCTCAGACACAATCCCTGTGATGGATATACGAAATGACGAAGTGGATATCGGACACGAAGCAAAAATCGGTTGCATCAGTGAGGAAACGGTTTTTTACCTGATGACGAGGGGAATTGACGAAAATGAAGCCAAGGCGCTGATTGTCCGCGGTTTCGTGGAACCTATTACAAAGGAGCTTCCTTTGGAATACGCCGTGGAAATGAACAGGCTGGTGGCCCTTGAATTTGAGGGCGGCATCGGTTAAGAGGAGGTTGGCATGAATCATACATTAGAAAGGCTCAATAAGCTGCAGGTTTCAACATGGAACATGCTCAAAATAAACGATACGTCCGTAGCGATCGATCTTGACGGTATGCCCGCCTATACCGGGAATCCACTGCAAAAGAATTATTCCGGGTTACGGATCAGCCGTGAACCTGCATTGGAAGTAACAGAAAATCCTCCGGCCAGCCTTCGTGATATCAAAGGATACGCAGCGGCGTTCTGCAATTACCGCCTGTATATCACGATCCCGGCAGGGTTCGTGGCAAAGGAACCGATCATGCTGGACTTTCATCTCGACGGCAGCAACGCTTTCCTGTCGGATGAGTTGATTATCTGCGCGGAAGCCGGAAGCAGCGCTACCCTAGTGATCAGGTATGCGTCTGACGGCGGTGCAAACTGTTTCCACTGCGGATACACATCGCTTCATGTAAATGCAGACGCAAATATCACGCTGATAAAGGCGCAAAGATTGGCGGAGAATCATACAGGCGTTGACGCAACAGAGGTAAACGTAGATGCAGGTGCAGCCGCCCATGTAGTTCTGATTGAAGGAGGGGCAGAAAAATCCGTTTCCGGCTGCAGCGTCCAGTTAGCAGGAAATGGCGCATCCGCTGATTTAGACGGCGCTTATGCCGTAAACCGCGAAAGGGCGCTAGATTTCAATTACCGTATTGAATACAAGGCCAAAAATACGCAGGGTAATATCAACATCCGGGGCGCGCTGTTTGACAAGGCACACAAAACGGCAAAAAGCACGCTTGATTTTCTTCCTGGTGCGGCAGGAGCAAAAGGCCGGGAAGAAGAAAGCGTAATGGTACTCGGTTCTGATACGATCAATCTTTCCGCACCGTTACTCTTGTGCGGCGAAGATGACGTGGAAGGGCAGCACGCCACCACCACCGGAAAAATTGACGAGAACAAGCTATTTTACCTGATGAGCCGCGGTATAGAAAAAAGAGAGGCACGTAAGCTGATTGCAATGGCGTCATTCAATTCTGTTTTGGAAAACATAGTGCCAGACAGCTTGCGGGAAGATATTTCCTTATTCATTCAGGAGGTGCTGGACAATGCGAACTAACTACTCAGAGGATTTTCCTCTGCTTAAAAACAGCACGGTAAACGGAAAAAGACTGGTCTATCTTGACAACGCTGCTACCACTCAAAAGCCCACACAGGTGATTGAATCCTTGAGAAAATATTATGAACAGTATAACGCCAACCCCCATCGCGGGGCATATCCCTTAAGCGAGAAGGCAACGGAGCTTTACGAAACCGCACGGGATAAGGTAGCGGGCTTCATAGGCGCGGGTAGTACAGAGGAAGTCGTGTTTACGAAAGGAACCACCGAATCCCTCAATCTCGTGGCTGGCATTTATGGTATGGATGTCCTCCAGGAAAACGATGAGATTTTGATCTCCATCGCGGAACATCACAGTAATTTAATCCCGTGGCAGACTGTGGCAAAAGCAAAAGGCGCACGGCTTAGATATCTTTACACCGATGAAAACGGAAAGCTGAAACCGGAAGAAATTGCCGCGAACATCACCTCCCGGACCAGGATCGTCGCTGTCGCACAGGTTTCTAACGTATTAGGAATCGTCAATCCGATTGGGGAACTCATCAAAAGGGCCCATGAGGCCGGCGCAGTTGTCGTTTTGGACGCGGCGCAGAGCATACCCCACATGCCGGTCAACGCGCAGGCATTGGATGTAGATTTTCTGGCTTTTTCGGGTCATAAGCTGTACGCTCCCATGGGGATCGGTGTCTTATACGCAAAAAAAGAGCATTGGAGCAAAATGCAGCCGCTGCTCTTTGGCGGCGGGATGGTGGACGTTGTGAGCGAGCAGACTGCCACCTTCATGGACGGCCCCGCGAAATTTGAGGGCGGTACACAAAACGTGGAGGGTGCAGTTGGCCTGCACTCTGCAATTGATTACTTGGAAACTATCGGTTATAAGCAGATTGAAGAGGTTGAACATGAGCTGACTGGGTATGCGCTTGCACAGCTTAATACTATGCCCCATGTTACCGTTTACGGCAGGGAAAGCGGCTCTAACCGCACGGGCGTCATTTCCTTTAATATTGACGGGGCGCATCCCCATGATGTATCGACAATACTCAGTGCGGATGGCGTGGCAATACGTTCAGGGCATCATTGCGCTCATCCGCTGATGAGGCATATGGGCGTAAACGCCACTTGCCGTGCCAGCCTGTGCTTTTACAATACCAAAGAGGATATCGATGTTTTGATAGAATCCTTAAGCAAGGTCAGGGAGGTGTTGAAACTTGGAACTAAATGAGATTTATACGGAAATAATCACCGAACATAGCACATCCACAAGAAACCGCCGCCATCTGGAACAGGCCAGCGTTAGCCTGGCAGGGAAAAATCCAAGCTGCGGGGATGAAATAGAACTTGAGCTGCTGATCGACCATGGCCGGATCACGGACGCCTCCTATACCGGCACAGGCTGCGCGATTTCCCAGGCATCAGCTTCCATGATGGTTGACTTGATAAAAGGAAAGTCTCTCTCTGAGGCAAAATACCTCGCGGAATTGTTTACCGCGATGATACAGCGTAAAACTACAAATGACAAGGACTTAGAACCGCTTGAAGAAGCAGCCGCATTGAAAAGCATTTCTAATCTGCCCGCGCGGGTAAAGTGTGCAGCCATGCCATGGCACACTCTTGAAACAGCCGTAGAGGTTTCTGATACTTAATAGCTTCCCAGATGTGCAGTGCCTGAAGTACGAAATGCCGCAAACCCTAAGGGTTTGCGGCATTTCTTTCTGCATACTTGCTGTCATCAGGAACTAGGTTCCAGATCTATCATTTAAAATCCTGTCACATCTTTTGGTATGGTAAACTCAACTGCGCCCATGTATCCCGGCGCCACTTCATATTCGTCAAATACGATTACGATTTCACCATTCTCATTAAAATAAAAGCTTTCATCCCCGGTGATCAGGTTAAATTCATCCACGTAATCCTCTCCCGTATTATAAAAGTACATCTTGGAATCATCCGCAGCCATCTGCTCTTCCATCTGTTTTTTGATGTTATCGCTGATGGCAGTAATGTAGTCGGCCTTATCCTTCATCAGATCCTTTAAAGACACCACATTTCCTGTTTCTTTATCAATGGTAAAGATCTTTACATACTCCGCTCCGCTGGCCATGATAACGGTTGTATTGATCCGCAGGGAGAGGTACTTTTCGTTGTCTGTCACAACATCATAGCTGGAGGTCACGGAATAGTGGCCATCTCCAACCTGATCACCTGCCACCTGTTTTTCATATTCCGCAATCAGCTGATTGGCATAGTCTTCGATGGAACGGTTAACCTTTACATTATCCTTTTCATTGATGGAAACCTTTGGGATATCTATTTTAGCCTCATAATTATTATTGGTATCCTCAAAGGTACGGAATGTAACAACCTTTGCGATTGCGCCTAAAACCGGGATTTCTTCCATGGCATTGGCAGTAACCGGGCTGGCATTTGCCATAATTACAATAGCTGCCATCGCTGCTGCCGCTGATATACCTGTTCTTTTTGTCAATTTCATCATCTTCGTTATCCTCTTTTCTTTTTTTGCTCTCTCAATTCCTGCCGCCACGCCTGCTCGGGCAGCCTCCGGCACAGGAATATTATGGTAACTATCTTTCATTCTTAACAGTCTTTCCTCATCACTGCGTTCCATAATAACTGCTCCTTTCTATCCTAAGTAACCTCTGGTTCCAATATGATCTTCAGTTTCTTCAGCGCCCGGTAAAGCCTGGCTTTTACGGTGCTCACGTTCATCTCCAGAATTTGAGCGATTTCTTCCAGTTTCCATTCCTCCATATATTTCAAAATCACGATTATACGATCCTTTTCCTCTAAAGAACTTAAAAGCTCCAAGGGGTCATCTTCCTTATAGCTGTCTTCATGTGGAATCTCAACCTCATCAAAGCTTACGCTTTCCTTTTTCTGCTTCCTTAAAAAGTCAATGGATGCATTTATAACGATCCGGTGAATCCAGGTCGACAGATATATTTCTTCTTTCAGTTTCCTGCATTCCTTAATTACCCGGTATGCACTCTCCTGAACGATATCCAAGGCATCCTGTTCATTTTTTACATAGCTGTACGCAAGCCGGTAATAAGATTCATAATTTTTCAAAAGGATTCGTTCTGCCTCTTCTTCAATCTTTTGTTTCATTTCTTCCTCCTCTCTGGGGTTCTATCTATTAGACGTATTATAACTCAAAAAAGTTTCATTATTTACAAAAAAAGGAAAGACTTTATTTTTAATATAAACAGAGCAGGGTATATAATTTCTATATACTCTGCTCTGTTAAGTTTGCCTTCTTACTCAAACCGCACTATTTCTTTTTTTAACCTCTTCATAATTTTCTTTTCCAGCCTGGATATATAGGACTGGGAGATCCCCAGTAAATCCGCAACCTCTTTCTGGGTCATTTCCTCTCCTTCCTCATCTGTGAGTCCAAACCGCAGCTCTACGATCTTTCTCTCCCTTGGGCTTAACCGGCTGATGGCTGTATTTAAAAGGTTCCGTTCCACCTCGGTTTCTAAATCCTTATAGATGACGTCTTCCTCGGTTCCGAGAATATCTGATAAAAGGAGCTCGTTCCCATCCCAATCCACGTTCAAAGGCTCGTCAATGGAAACCTCCATCTTGGTCTTGTTATTCCGGCGCAGGTACATGAGTATTTCATTTTCAATGCAGCGGGAGGCATAGGTGGCCAATTTAATGTTTTTATTTGGATTAAACGTATTGATAGCCTTAATGAGTCCAATGGTACCTATGGAAATTAAATCCTCCACCCCAACACTGGTATTATCAAACTTCTTCGCTATGTATACCACAAGACGGAGATTATGTTCAATCAACTCTGATTTTGCTCTCTGATCATCATCACTGCCAAGGAGCGCAATAATCTGTGCTTCTTTTTCATTGTCCAGAGGCGGAGGAAGAATATCAGCTCCTCCTATGTAATGAACCTCCCCCTGTGACGGCATCATCAATGTTTTAAATGTTGGAATTGCCTTAAACTGGAAACGGTTTGGTACGGATACTTTTATAATCATTGATACTCTCTCCTTTACTTCGTTCACTCACTCTTCATGCAGCAGCATCTGATATTCTCCATTTACGGATAATGTCTTTTTGCTTACGGCCACCAGAGGCCTTTCAATCACCTTCACTTCATCCCCTTGACGTACCTCCATCTCATCCAAAAAGATTCCGGGCAGCATACCGTCACTTTTCCCAACGCTACCGTAGGGAATGTAGACAACCTCCGACACACTTTCGCAAAGCTCCCGGACAGCCTCATAAGTCACAACATGGACGGCCCGACGGCTTACCGGTTCATACAGTCTGTTTCCTGTATCAAGCAGAGCCGTTACTACCTTTTTCTTTCCTCTGTAATGCATGGTAACTTCATAAAAATTGTTCTTTCCCTTTAGCATGGCGGTAATCTGCCGCAGAAAGCAGCGGATTCCGAAGTAAGTACCCGCCGCAATAAAAATCAACCGGTAAAAGGGTATGGCTTTCTGACCATTTCCTCTAAGAATCTGTTCTATATAATAGCCGGCCTTCGTATGCTGATATAGGGCATCCATTATGCCTGCCGTTGTTACTGCAGCCAGATAAAGAGCACATACTGCTTTCCCTATTTCCTTTGGTCTTTTTACGTCGAAAGCCGTCATCACCATCAGGGTGCTCACCGCCAGATAGGTTATTACCATCTCAAGCCACAGGGGTAAAAATGGAAAAGCGGCAGCAAACACAGCCCAAGCTGCCCCCAAAATAGCCCCGAGAATCATTCTCCACCATATGAGACGATACTTCATCCCCCGTCTGACAATGGATAATACCAGGAAATCCATGGCAAAATTAGTTAAGAACAATACATCAATATACAGGTTTATTTCCGTCGCCGCTTTCACCTCCCGCCCTGTACGAACATTATAGCCAGTAAGCCATTCAGAATTTGTCAAAACCATGGGGATGATTCCAATTTTTTATCGCCTTTTTCCATCCTGCCACGGCATTTGCCGACAGATTCTTACAGACCACACGTTCCCCTTTTGTCCATTCCTCTTCTCTTCCTGACAAATGGACAAAAATCAAAAAGGACGCTTTCTCCCATGGCTGCGCAACAAAAAACAGCCGGCCACAGCATTTTCTGCCATGTTCGACTGTTTTTCACATTCTATTTAAGATTGTCGATTTTCCAAGATGGGGATTTAAGAGAGCTGAGAAAGTCTCTCCTTTACCTGATCCATCATCTGAGCATATTTCTGAAGCTTAGCCTTTTCCTCTTCAATCTTGGCTGCCGGGGCCTTGCTTACGAACTTTTCGTTGTTAAGCATGCCCTCAACACGGGCCAGCTCCTTGCTTAAGCGCTCTTCTTCCTTCTTTAAACGTTCTACTTCTTTTTCAATATCCACCAGTTCCGCAAAAGGCATGTAGATGACTGCCTGATGAATGACCGCTGATACGGCATCGTCTGATATTCCACTTTTATCCTTTTGTAAATAAACCTCACCGGCATAACCCAGAGTAGCGAAAAATACCTTGCTGTGTTCAAAGATATCAAGAATCTCCTGATTCTCAGAAACAACATAAACCTTTGCTTTTCTGCTAGGCGGAACATTCATGGAGGTACGTACATTCCGGATTCCTCTTACAGCTTCCTTAATGGTTTCAACCGCATGCTCCTCGGTTTCAAAGCTCCATGCCTCTTTGTACTCAGGCCAGCTGGAAATCATAATGGACTCCTCTTCGTCCTGAAGATTGCAGAAGATTTCCTCGGTAAGGAACGGCATATAAGGATGAAGAAGCTTTAAGGAGTTAATAAGCACGGTTTTCAGCGTCCAGATGGCCGCCGCTTTTGTCTGATCATTATCGTCCCACAGCCTTGGCTTCACCATCTCGATATACCAGTCACAGAATTCTTCCCAGATAAAGTCATAGACCTTTTGAAGGGCGATTCCTAACTCATACTTATCCAGGTTTTCCGTTACATCCTTTGCAAGGGTGTTCGCCTTGGACAGGATCCATCTGTCCGCAATGGTAAGTTCTGAAAGCTCTGCCTTTGCTTCCGGTGCTTTTTCAATATTCATCATAATGAAACGGGAAGCATTCCAAACTTTATTGGCAAAGTTTCTGCTTGCCTCTACGCGCTCCCAGTAGAAACGCATGTCATTGCCAGGTGCATTGCCGGTGATCAGGGTCATTCGCAGGGCATCGGCTCCGTACTTTTCAATAACCTCCAGAGGATCGATACCGTTTCCTAAGGATTTACTCATCTTGCGGCCTTCGGAATCCCTCACCAGGCCGTGCATCAGCACCGTATGGAATGGAAGCTTTCCGGTCTGCTCGATTCCGGAAAATACCATGCGGATTACCCAGAAGAAAATAATGTCGTAGCCTGTAACCAGTACATCAGTTGGGTAGAAGTATTCTAAGTCCTCTGTTTTTTCCGGCCAGCCTAAGGTGGAGAAAGGCCAGAGAGCAGAAGAAAACCAGGTGTCAAGGGTATCCTCATCCTGAGTCAGATGGGTTCCTCCGCATTTGGGACATACGGTTGGAACTTCTTTCGATACAATGATCTCTCCGCACTGATCACAATAATATGCCGGGATGCGATGTCCCCACCAAAGCTGTCTGGAAATACACCAGTCACGGATATTTTCAAGCCAATGAAGATATGACTTATCAAATCTATCCGGAACGAATTTCAGTTCTCCTGTTTTTAAAGCCTCAATTGCAGGCTTTGCCATCTCTTCCATCTTAACAAACCACTGCTGCTTTACCATCGGCTCTACGGTGGTCTTACAGCGGTCATGGGTTCCTACCGCATGGGAATGGGGAGCCACCTTAACCAAAAGACCCAGCTCCTCAAGATCCTTCACAATGGCTTTTCTGGCCTCATAACGCTCCATGCCATGATATTTGCTTCCCGGAAGGTTGATGGTGGCATCGTCATTCATAACGTTGATTTCGGGCAGGCTGTGTCTCTTACCTACCTCAAAGTCATTGGGGTCGTGGGCCGGGGTGATCTTCACACAGCCGGTACCGAATTCCTTATCTACATAGGAATCTGCTACCACCGGTATCTCCCTGCCTGTAAGCGGAAGCTCTAACATCTTACCGATAAGGTCCTGATAGCGCTCATCTTCCGGATTAACTGCCACCGCAGTATCTCCAAGAAGGGTTTCCGGCCTGGTGGTTGCAATCTCCACAAACCTGCCTTCTTCTCCTGCAATGGGATAATTGATATGCCAGAAGAAGCCATTCTGGTCATCATGCATCACTTCCGCATCCGAAATGGAAGTCTGGCAAACCGGGCACCAGTTTACGATACGGGAACCTTTATAAATATAACCTTTTTCATAGAGCTTGATAAAAACTTCCTGAACAGCTGCTGAACAGCCTTCATCCATGGTAAAACGCTCTCTGTCCCAGTCAGCAGAGGATCCCAGCTTATGAAGCTGGTTGATGATCCTGCTGCCATAATCTTTTTTCCAGTCCCAGCATTTTTCCAGGAAGCCATCCCTGCCCAGTTCCTCTTTGTCAATCCCCTGAATCTTTAAGCTTTCAATGACCTTTACTTCCGTTGCAATGGCCGCATGGTCTGTACCTGGCTGCCACAGGGCCTCGTAGCCTTGCATCCTCTTAAAGCGGATCAAAATATCCTGCATGGTGTTGTCAAGTGCATGCCCCATGTGAAGCTGTCCAGTAATATTAGGAGGCGGCATTACAATGGTAAAGGGCTTTTTATCCTTGTTTGGTTCTGCATGGAAATACTTCTTATCCAGCCATTTCTCATAAAGCTTGCCTTCAATCCCTGCCGGATTATAGGTCTTCTCCAATTCTTTCATCATGTTCTCCTTCCTGCTGACCGCCATATATTCCGGGCTTAATCGTATGCCCTTGGGCGGAATTGCGCTTCCAAAGCGGAGCGCTTTGTATAACAGGAAATTCCAAATAGATTTCCCAGTATACAAAAAAAGCCCTCTGCATCGTTGGGATGCAAAGGGCGAATCAACGCGGTACCACCTTTGTTCATATGACAGAGCCTGCCATATCTCATATAGCCTATAACGCAGCCACACGTGAAAGCCTACTGAATTACAAAATTTCAGCCTTCCGGTTCAGAAGCTACCTTCCGCATACACTACCTTAACCGTCTTTCAGCCGGTGAACGGTTTTCTCTTTCAGGGTTATAAGCGTACTCCTCTTCTTCTCTACCTTTTCCTTGTTCTTGCCCATGTTTTTTGAGCATATAGGTATACCCGCAGGGTATTTCCTTATACCATGTAATGATAGTGTCTTTTTATAGTTTTGTCAAGTACAATACTCTTATGAATTTCAGAAAGCTTTTTTTACCGGAGTTCTGCTAACCCCCAGTTCTGCGGAAACCTCCATATTGTTCAGACTACTCCCCGTGAGCACCGTTTAGCAATCTGAAACAGAATCCATTTTATGACATAATATTCCGGTATTCCTGTTTCCACTTCTGGATAAGCTCACCGGCTCCCTGAAGCCGCTTGATCGGGTCTTTTTGAAACAGCTGTTCAAGTTCTTTCAGGCTGTCCGCCCCGGCCGCCAGCGCCTCCGCCTTTTCTTTTTCTATTTCGCATTCCTGCCTCATTTCATCTGTAATGAGAGCCTGAAACCGTTCATTTAACACCAGGCCCTGATTCCATTGGGCCAGATGGCATATTCTTTTTAAAATCTCGGCATTTTTCACCAGATCAAAGGATTTCTGGTAGGCATGGCAGGCTTTGTCCGTCATAAACAGCCTGGCATAAGCCGCTCCCAGATTATTATATATTTTAGCCCGGAAGGCATCATCTCCCCGGTTACCCTTTGGAAGATCCAGGATCTTCCGGTATTCTGACTCCGCCTTTCCATATTGCTTTCTGGAAAATAGGTAATCCGCCTTTGCCTTTAAAAACTCATGGACAGGCATCCGTCGGTAAGTGGACAGATTCTGCCGGAACCGTCCGACCTCAGAAGCAGTATAATAATCGCATTCGTGAAGGATCATGGCAAGAAGCTCATCCGTTTCCTCGCCGCTTTGCTGCCATTTTTCCAGCTTAGCAGCCAGAAACCCCATATCCAGATCCTCTCTGATAAACTGGATCAGGTTATTATCCACAAATTGATCCATGACCAAAAGAGGATTATTATAAATCACATAGCAAAGCTCCTGGGATGAAAACAGGCGGATTCCCAGGCCTTCAAAATAAAAAGGATGTTTAACCGGCTCCTGCCGGCAAAGAATCAAACTCATAGCATAACCTCTTGCCTTATCACGGCCTCTGTGGCCGGAAATATTTCACCAAAGCCCTTGTCTTTTAGTACTACTGCCATGGTTTTCTCATCCAAGAACCCAAAGCTGATCCCTATCCGGAGGGTTTTTTCCATACGTTTTGGAAATCCTTCCAGCGGAATCTTCACCAGCCGTTTCTGCTTTGGATCCATGGGCGTTACCATGAATTCCACGTAATCCTGATGATCCACGATTAAATCCACGCTGCTCTTTGCTTCATACCAGTTGTCCCCGGCTGCAGCTACTACCAGCTGGCTTTCCCGTTCCTTATGGAGCACCTTCATGGAAATGGTGGAATGAAGACGCCCCTCACAAATGCAGGTAAAGGGATAAGAGGTCTTATCCTGAAGATAATCCATTCCCTTAAAAGCCGCACCTCTGGCAAACAGCTCCGGTTCCATATACACCTTCCGGCGGGAGCACAGTATCTTCATGGAATCTCCCGCCCAGTCATGGCGCTCAAAGCCCTTTCCCGTCAGAAAGACAGATGAAAATAATTTCTTCTGGAGAAGCCTGTCCGCGCAGGAGCTTAAGATTTTATCCGCCAGCTTTCCTCCGGAAGGCGTATCTAAAATATCCAGATTAAAACTTTCTTCCAAAGCCTCATCCTCTGCAATCACCACCATCTTCCGAAGGCCTCTCTGTACCTTAAGCTCATGATAGTGAAAAGAATCTTCCGATAAGTCAAACACACCTACCTGATTGCTCCAAACCTCTTTTTTCTGGCTGAGGGTATAGTATACAAAGCTTTCCGTATGGCTTATGATGTGCACACGATCTCTTGGTATCTCTAAGTAGTCCGCGCAGTACATAAGGGCATCCATCAGCTTTACATCCACCTTCTGCATGGTGATCACCAGCTGTTTCACCTCATCGCAGAAAAACTCTTCCATGGGAAGCTTTAATATCTTTTTTAAAAACATCTTTAAAAGGTCAAGACCTTCGTATTTGGTTCCGCCCAGAGTGGCGGTTCCTTCTTTCCTAACCATTTTTATCAGCTTGTCTATGATAATGCCCTCGCCTACAAGAGTATAGGCATAAGCCTCTTCTCCTACAAACCAGGCATCTTCATCCTTTTTCCTGCAGATCACTGTAGGAAAGCACCATGATTTTTCCCTGTCATGGCAGCATATGCGGGTATAGGCATCGCAAAGGTCAAGCCCTATTATCAGTCCGTCCATTGACAGCCCCCTTATCTTACATCAGTGGAAATAATTCTTCTGCAGCAGCATTCTTTTTTAAATACTCCTGCATCCGATTTTTGAGCCCGTTTTCATCCTTTAAGCTTAAGGACAGACTCATATCATTTAAACAGGCAAACTTGCTGTCCGAAGCCTTTCGGGAGACTCCGGTATCACAGCTTACACTGCCTTCTTTTTTTAGAACCCACGCTTCCTCAATCAGCTCTCTCACCCGGTATTCCATGATCTCGCCTTCAAACAATATTTTCTGCTTGACGAAAACTCCCTGGTACATCCGGGAAATATCCTCACTGTGAAACTCTTCTTCATCCGGAAGAATTCTGACCTGCAATTCCACCTTGGAATCCCGGTCCCCACAGTACTGGATCATGGCTTTATCCATAATATCTTCCGGCATGGGAATATAGTTTGACAGATCCTTAAAATACGGGAACACAAGACCTTCTTCTAACAGGAAGGAAACCGTAGTCTGGCACAGCTTCTGCTGCTCTTCATCAAGCGCAGAAAGTTTCGAATAATACTTAGTTATGGCCAGCAAATAAATGGTGGGAAGACGGCCTTTTACAGATGCTGCCTTAACCGTTCCTTCCAGATAAGCGAAAACCTTTTCCTCCGGCTCCTTATCCTCCATAAAGTACTCTGAACATTTTATGATAAAATAAGCCTTCACGATCATATCACCGGTTTCCTTGCGGCTCCTGTAAAGGCCAAACACCTTGTCAAGTTTAGAGCTGCATCCGGAAAACATCATCTGAGCCGTCAGGCGTTCTTCCAGATCATATGTTTCCACATGCTCGGAAACGCCCTTCATAAGCACCTGATACATATGGCTCGTCAACCCGTTAAAATGCTCGCACAGGTAGTCAAGGATCACTCCGTCACTTTTTCCTTCCTTAAAAACATCATATGCCAGATGTAAAAGCAAAGGATCCTCGTCAAATAAGTTCTTAAGTATCATTTTCGTACACAATTCGTAAAGCCGCTCCGTCCTGGTTCCTTCGCTACCGAATTCCCGGATCATTAAGAACGCCTCTTCCATGTGATTGTTATGGATGAGCGTATCACAGACGTTTATCCGCTCTTCCTTGGAAAGGACCTTTTTATCCAGCTTAACCAGATATCCGGCTCCTTCATCTCCTTCCAGACCGTCAGAGGCCTGTCTGCCGTAAAACTCGATGACTTTGGAAAGGAGAAGCTTCTGATAAAGAGGCCGCAGGTTTTTATCCTCCAGCGTGCCTTCCAGAATCTTCACCTCTTCTATATCTGAGGCCCCGTCCGCAAGAATCCGTTCACATGCCCGGAGCCGGAGCATGGAATGCTCCGGATAAAGTTCAAAGCAGCGTTCTTCCAGTTCCGGGCGGTCCATAACAGGTTCTTTCTCATAGGGAATGTTGGCATACCGGTTGCCAAAGGCATCCTGGAAAAGCAATATGCTGTGCTCTGAAAACAAGGGTACATAGGAGACACCATCATCGAGAAGGAATGCATCCTCCTCTGTCATTTCCTCATAGCACACAATGACATACTTCATCTTTTTATTGCTGCATTCCACCCGGTAGGACCGGAGTATGGAGGGCAGCACCTTTGCCATAGGAAGATCGATCACATCCTTTAATATCATCCGCTCATAAATTCCGGCCAGCTGCTTGTCAATCCGTGATTCAAACAGCTGCTCCGTAGCAAATTTCTCGATCGTCCGCTCATAGGCCTGATACAGAGGGTCAGTTGGTTCCAGATAAACCAGAACATTTTTATAAAGGATCGCCCTGCTATGGAGATCCAGTTCATTTCCTCCGTAGGAAAAATAAAGAAGCACTTCCTTTGGGAGGAGATAGCAGTAATTCCCCGGCAGAGCATACAAATAATATTCATACAGCCGCGTCAGGCTGATCCCTGCCTTTACCCCTTTTTCGTACCAGGAAAAGGCTTCCGCCATGCGGCATTCCCCTTTGATTAACAAGGCACAGATCGCCTCAAGCACCTCTTTTATAGGGTGCTCCTCATAAAGCTTAACTAACATCCGGTACTGCAGCCGGTTAAAATGCTTTGCCGTTAAGGTAAGCCTGGATACGGCTACAGCCAGCTTTTGATCTACGATTCCTTTTCCGGCGCAATGATAAAGGATCTGGAGTTCCATGGAACCCATGGCCCTTATGATCTCCGGTGAACTGTTCAGCACTTTGCAGCCCCATACGTAGAAAAACGGGCTTCTGACCCCCATTTGAAACTGCTTCTTCATCATGGCTAACAATGCAGGCAGATTCTCAAACAGCTTGTCATCCAGCTTCATAAGCAGCAAAAAAAGCCAGAAGAGCCTTCTGTCTTCTTCCAGATATTTTTTCATGAGACGGATCAGGGATTCCTTCTGGTATTCGTCCGGCTGCACCTTTAAACGCAGGTACTGGTAATAGCAGTATAGCTCCCTTTTTTCCTGACGCACCTTAAGGACATCATCCCGGCATTCGTCAAGAAGCAACGCCGCTTTGGAAGGATTTCCCTGGCCAAGGAATATCTCAGCCCGAAGCAGCTTAAGGAGGCTGGTTTCACCTTTCATCAGTTCAATCTCATCAAGAGCCTTTTCCATCTCATCATATAGATTATTTATATCCTTCTGCCCGTACTCTTCTTCCAGGCGGAGCCGTAAAAACCGGCTCAAAGCTTCTTTTGCAAATGCATTTTCTGCGGATACCCCTCCTCCAGGGTTATTGACCGCCGTAACGGGGATGGCAAAACGGTCTTCAACTCCAGTTATGAGAATCCTTCCGGAATTCTCTCCCTGGTGCATGCGTTCCGGATGGACCAAAAAGGGGACTCTGCATTCCTCTTCCTCAAAGTCCTGCTCCCCAACGCTTTTCTTTGGCAGCTCTATAAAATCACAGTCCGTTGTAACTTCCAGGTTCACATAGCCCCAGTCGCTGCGCTTTATAATCACCCAGTCCGTTACAACTTCTTCCAGTTCTCCAAATCTCCGCTCCTCGGTTTCCGTCCATAACCGGACCGGCTCTTTTACCTTTAAAGCGGTCAGAAACTCTTCCAGTTCCTTTCTTCTGTCAGGTCTCCCCTTCAAGCCATCGTAGATTGCCCTTACATGAAGGTCCTGCATAAAGGGAGCCGTGACAAAATCCCGGTACTCAAACAAACGAAGAGCCGTATCCATATCTTTTTTAGCCGTATCTGCAAAATCCTCTGCTGTCTTTAAATCACTCAGCGCTTTTCCTGACGTGCTCAGTTCCACGCAAAAAGAATAAGGGACTTCTCTCTCGCCGCCATTGGTAACCAGATAAAAAGAGCCCTTAATCACATCTCCATCTTCCAGGTAACTACTGTTTATCTCATAGACCAGATGGTTATATGTTCCGCCAAACGCTCCGCTTATGAGTCTGACACGGAAATTTGACGAATATGCAAGTCCTTTTATATGTAAATTATTCTCACTGGTAACGACAAGTTCCCGCCTGGTAGCTCCGCCGGAACGAACCACATCATCAATTTCCCACGGTGTCACCTTAATCTTTGGAATCTCTGAATCAATGATGCCCTTTGCCAGCCTGTTGATCCGTTCTCTCATAGTACCACCTGTATCTTTAATTTCCTTATCTTATTTAGCTATTTGATTTTAATTACTCTATATTCTAACATATTTTCTATTGATTTAAAACCCTAAAATTGGTATGATAAAATAAAACTGTGAAAAAAAGGACGAACGATCATGACAACCAACGAAAAAGCTTTATTACTGCATGAAGAATGGAAAGGAAAGCTGGAAATTATTTCCAAAGCAAAGGTAAAAAGCCGGGAGGATCTGGCCCTTGCTTATACTCCAGGCGTAGCAGAACCCTGCAAAGTTATTGCCGGGGATCCGGAAGCTGCCTACCTATACACAATCAAATCCAACACCATTGCTGTCGTTTCAGATGGAAGCGCTGTTCTTGGACTTGGTAACATCGGACCTCTGGCCGCCATGCCCGTTATGGAAGGAAAAGCGGTGCTCTTTAAGGAGTTTGGGGGAATCAATGCCATCCCGATCTGTCTGGATACCCAGGACACCGAAGAGATCATTAAGACCGTGGTGAATATTGCGCCCGCTTTCGGCGGAATCAATCTGGAGGATATCTCCGCCCCCCGTTGTTTTGAAATCGAAGAACGGTTAAAAGAGCTTCTTGACATCCCCGTATTCCATGATGACCAGCACGGAACAGCAATCGTCGTTCTTGCCGGCATTATAAACGCCTTAAAAGTGACAGGAAAGAAAAAAGAGGAATGCAAAATTGTTGTAAACGGTGCAGGCTCCGCCGGTATCGCCATTACAAAACTCCTTCTGTCCTACGGATTTCTTCATATCACCATGTGTGACCGTGCAGGAATCCTGGCAAAGGGCATGGAAGGCTTAAACTGGATGCAGGAAAAGATGATGGATGTGACAAATCTGGAAGGAATCCATGGTTCTTTGGCAGATGCCATGAAAGGCAGTGATATTTTCGTAGGAGTTTCTGCTCCCGGAATCGTAACGGAAGAAATGGTCGCTTCCATGAATCCTGACGCCATTCTGTTTGCCATGGCAAACCCGGTTCCTGAGATCATGCCTGATCTTGCCAAAGCAGCCGGCGCAAAAGTAGTTGGAACCGGAAGGTCTGATTTCCCCAACCAGGTCAATAATGTAGTTGTGTTCCCCGGCATCTTTAAAGGTGCATTGGAGGGAAGGGCAACTGCTATTACGGAAGATATGAAGCTTGCTGCCGCAACCGCTATTGCCGGCCTTGTAGCACCTTCAGAACTGAACGAAAACAATATCCTGCCCGAGGCCTTTGACCCTCGTGTTGCATCTGTCGTGAGCCAGGCCGTCAAAGAATATATCCGGCAGTAAAAAATATGAAGGATCTGGTTGAAAGCGGCTTTCACAATCCTAGAATTTACGGCGCAGCAAGCGCGACAATGGAGGTATCCCCTTACAGGGATACCAAAATGCCCAAAAAGCGCGGGCAGGAAAGAGGTAACTATGCTGTCAGAACCTATGACCCTGTACAAACTAATGATTTTATACATGCTTAAACAGGTTAATTTCCCCCTGACAAGCGCACAACTGTCAAACTTTTTTCTGGAGCATGAATATACCACATATTTTACGCTCAATCAGGCATTGAATGAACTGCTGGAGGCCAGACTGCTTCATGTGGAAACAAACCATAACAGCAGCCGGTACGAGATCACCAGGGAAGGGGAAGAAACCCTTTCCTTTTTCGGTAGCAAGATTTCACCGGCTATCATCAATGATATGGATGAATATTTAAAAGAGAACAAGTTCCGTCTCCGCAACGAGGTGGGGGTAACCGCTGATTTCTATAAATCCACCAGCCATGACTACATCGTCCACTGTCAGGTCCGGGAAGGAAAAAACTGCCTGATAAACCTGGAACTGTCTGTTCCGGATAAGGACCAGGCGGAAATCATGTGTGACCACTGGAAATCTAAGAGTCAGGAAATATATGCATTTGCCATGAAAGCACTGATGAGCGGCTCTTAACATTTCATCTAACAGAAACATAAGGGGGATTTATTTTGAGTAAAATTCAGACAAAGAAAACATTATTTCCGAAGATAAATGAACAATATCAGTTACATTTGAAACAATTAGAGAAAAAAAAGTTCCATTTCAAGGTAAGGTTAATTTTAACCGTCATCCTGCCCGTTTTTATTTTTGTGGTTTTTATCAAAGCAGCAAATACCTTTATCAGGATCAAGATACGAAATCTTTTTTCCAAGCCGGTTCATAAGTGTATATCCGAGAAACAGGAAGTGCCGGTCCCCATCCAGGGAGAGCCGGTTAAAAAGGAAACGATTCAACCACAGCGGGTTTCCGATGAGCCCAAGTGAAATTTGCTCATTACCCATAGACGAAAAGAGGAGCAATGAAACGATGATTATAGTTGATTTTGCCAGGGAACATATCAGCAAGGCAAATGAGCTGGCACTGGCCTGCTACAAAGAAGAACTTTGTCAGGTGCCGGCTCTGCCATATGTTGATGCCTTCCCTGATTTGACCTGCTTTGCCGATAACGGTATGGGTGTTGCAGCGTTTGAAGATGATGAAATGGTGGGATTTTTATGCGGCGTCAAGCCTTTTGACAATGCGTTTCACTCCACTGACGTTAAGGGTGTGTTTTCACCTATGTGTGCCAATGCGGCAACCCTTAAGAACAGAGCAAATATTTATGCGTCCATGTATCAGGATGCTGCCCGCAAATGGGTGCGTGCAGGCGCAGTCAGTCATGGTATTTGCTTATACGCACATGACGAAATTGTTCAAAACCAGCTTTTTAAATACGGTTTTGGTCTTCGCTGCGTTGATTCAATCCGCCCTATGGAGCCATTTGATTGCAGGACCAGTGAAGGATACGAGTTCATAGAACTTCAACCAAGCGAGTACGCTTTGGCATATCCGCTTGAACTCATGTTAAACAAACATTTTAACAATAGTCCGACTTTCATGAAACGTGAACAGGAAACATTGGATGCCTTTTGTGAAACGTGCATAAAAAATCATGAACGGTGTTTTGTGTCTCTATACCAGGGCAAAATATGCGCTTATTTAAAAATTTCAGAATCTGGCGAAACCTTTATAACGGAACATCCAAATTACCGCCATATTAACAGTGCGTTCTGTCTTAAAGAGCATCGAGGCAAAGGATTATATCAAAACCTGCTGAATGAGGTGATAAAAACCTTGAAGGCAGAGGGTTACACCCACCTGGGTGTAGACTTTGAGAGCATCAATCCAACGGCATATAGTTTCTGGTCAAAATATTTTACAGCTTATACCCATGGTGTTGTACGCCGTATCGATGAACGGATTTTGTCAGAGAATTCTCACTTAAATTAATAAAAAAGCTGATTCAGTTTTATCATCCTGAATCAGCTTTTTCTTATCCCTGCATAAACCGGTTTAAAAACTCTTTTGTTGAATTTTTCTTTGGATTCCCAAAGATATCAGCTGGAGCGCCTTCTTCTTCAATGACGCCGCCTGCCATATAAACCACACGGCTGGACACATCCCTGGCAAATGCCATTTCATGAGTTACGATGATCATGGTAAGGCCTTCCTTTGCCAAAGTTCTCATAACTGCCAGTACTTCCCCTACCATCTGGGGATCCAGTGCGGAGGTTGGCTCGTCAAACAGCAGGATCTCCGGTTCCATTGCCAAGGCTCTTGCAATGGCCACTCTCTGCTTCTGCCCGCCGGAAAGCTGCTTTGGCTTTGCATTGATGTAAGGAGCCATACCTACCTTCTCCAGATACATCATCGCCTTCTTTCTGGCTTCTTCCTTATCTTTTTTTAAGACCTTTATCTGGCCTACCAGACAGTTTTCCAAAACAGTCATGTTATTGAATAAATTAAAACTCTGGAATACCATACCTACTTTCGTACGATAGGAAGGAACGTTCATCTTCCGGTCCGTAATGTCTACATCATGGTACATGATTTCGCCGGTAGTAGGAGTTTCCAGCAGATTGATGCAGCGCAGCAGCGTTGACTTTCCGGAACCGGAGGCTCCGATAATACAGGTCACATCTCCGGCATTGACAGAGAAATCAATGTCCCGCAGCACTACATTCGTTCCAAAGGTCTTGCTCAAATGATGAATCTCTAAAACTTTTCCGCCTGCCATTTATTTATCCTCCTTCTCTTTAGGATCTGGGAATTTAACCATGCCGCTGGTATAAGCCAGGGTATCCGTGGTCGCCAGATCGTAGCTGTCTGGACCATCCATCTTCTTCTCCCAGTGACGAAGGATTCTTGAACAGGTAAAGGTCAGGATAAAATAAATGATCATAGTGATGCCAAATGCTTCAAAATAGGTATAATATGCGCCTGCAACGCCCTTTGTGGCATAAAACAGCTCCACAACGCCGATCACAGAAAGCACGCAGGTATCCTTAATGTTGATGATTAAGTTATTGCCGATCTGAGGCATGATATTGCGCAGTGCCTGGGGCATGATAACATTGACCATCGTCTGAAAATGGGTCATGCCGATGGCCTTGGCTCCCTCAGTCTGTCCCTGGTCAATGGAAAGGATTCCTCCTCTCACGGTCTCAGCCATATAAGCCCCCGTATTAATGGACACGATGAAATAAGCAGCAAAAGCGGTGGACATGTTAATGCCAAACAATACGGAAGAACCGTAAAATATAAACATGGCCTGAACCATCATTGGCGTTCCGCGGAATACCTCTACATAAACATTTAAAATGAATTTTACTAACTTTAACAAAAACCTTTTTATAGGATTGTCACTTTTTATAACCGGAATCGTCTGGATAATTCCTACGGCAAAACCAATGATGCAGCCGATGAATGTGCCGACAATGGCGATTGCCATAGTCTTTCCCGCCCCGTTTAAAAAGGACGGGCCATAATGCTGCAGTATAAATACTATTCTTCCAAAAAAATCTGATGGCAAAGACATATACTACCTTCTCCTTCTCGTACTTCGTCGAAACAGAACAAGCGGCACGAAATTAGAACACTCTTCTCCCGTGCCTGCAAGCCCTGATTCTATTTTTATTCCTGCAAGCAATGAGCCAGGTGCAGGAATGTTTACATTCCTGAACCCGAACTATGCCTTAAGGTATTTTACCTGGATTACTTTGATAATGGCTGAACGGAAATTGCTTCTTCCATCATCTTGTTAAAATCGTCCTTGCTCATTTTGGCAAGTACTCCGTTTATGGCATCCTTTAATTCCGTATTGCCCTTCTTCAAAGAAATACCGATGTTCACGTCTTCATCAGAAACCTTAAACTCACCCTCTGTTCCGGTGAAATCAAGGAGCTTGAAGTCAGGATAAGCAACCAGCGCTGCCTGTCCGGTAGGCTTGTCTGTCACTACCAGGTCACATCTTCCGGAGCTTAAAGATACCAGCATGGCTGGTGCGGATTCCTGGGCAGGCTGAATGTCTGCACTTGGAATCTGAGGCAGGCAGTTGTCATACCAGATTGTATTTAGCTGGGAAGTGCAGGTTGCTCCGGAAAAATCGGAAACACTCTTTGCATTCTCATACTTGCCTCCGGCTTTCACCAGGGTCACAATGGTCGCATAATAGTAAGGATCTGTAAAATCAACAGACTGCATACGCTCTGCTGTAACGGACTGACCGGCGATAACACAGTCAACCTTTCCGGACTGAACGGCAGGAACAAGGGAATCCCAGTCCAGCTTAACGATCTCCAGTCCATAGCCCAGTTCCTCTGCTATCTTTTTTGCCATCATGACGTCATAGCCATAAGCAAAATCAGAGCTTCCGGATATAGGAACGGCTCCGCCTGCATCTGTCGGCTGGGTCCAGTTATATGGTGCGTAGCTGCACTCCATGGCAACCTTTAATACCTTATTGTCTCCCGTCTCCTTGCCGGCTGCCGCGGACGTGCCTGTACCGGCATTACCGCTTCCGCAGGCAGTCAGAAAGGACGCTGCCAAGGTCGCTGCCATAAGAGTTGATACGATTTTTCTCATTATCTTTTTCATAACTTTTTTCTCCTCTTCCAACCAAATTAATTTCTATACAATAAATAGATTCATTATAAAAAGATTTTCACTCCTTGTCAAGACTATTCGCGGGTTCTGAGATTATACGTTGTTTTATAAAGCACCGGGCATACTACCGACTGCGCTCCTGCGGACCGGATGCCGGAACCGGCACAAATGCGCAGCCTCCATACGAAGCAGGTCGATGAGTAATCTCCATCTGGCCATCATCAGCCAGAAAATACGTCTCGTCAACCACTCCGCCCTTATTCATCCACACCGTATCGACATGATACCAGTTGCCGTCGATTCGCACCATATTCCATACATGAGCGCCATCAACAGTTTCCCCGACAATACAAATACAGTCCACGCCCGCTTCTCTGGAAAGCAGCGCAAAGGCGGCGGAAAGTCCCTCGTAATTGGCCCTGCCCTCCACTAGCGCACCATATGCGGTGGCCCATTCCGGATCAGGAACCGCGACCCTGATAGTAACGCCGTTGCTGTCCTGAAATTCTGTCTGCGGCATTTCACCGTTGTATGGCGTCACATGTTCCACCAGGTACTGCGCAAGGTAATAACATTTTTCCCGATCGGTGAGGTCTGGCGGCATACCCGAGACAAGTTCAGCAGCTGCGTCCCAGGCCTCAAAATATTGGGGATTTGTATCGCTGATGATCCTGCCTGCATATACGTTACGGACTGGACCAGCATCGTCGGTGGCATAACGCCAGGGCTGCCTGTTTTTCTGATAATAAGTTACGGCCCCGTACAGTGAGAGCACTCGCTGGTATCCCTCTGCTGTGAGCGGTTCGGGGAGATAAAAGCTATGGGTGCTTTCCTCGCCTCGCGCCACAGCCACGCTATAATATTCACCATACAACAGATCGAAAGCCTTCTGCTCATCGGTCGTCAGCAGATCATAACCGTAAATCTCAGTACACCTTCTGACAATCAGATCTCCATACAGCCATGAACCGTCAGGCAAACTGGCAGAGGATAAACCGGACGGACCGGTCAATGTGGTTCCGGCTGCATTGGTGACAGACACCACCGTATGGGTACCGGGCAGATACTCCACACAGTATTCGGTCTGCATCAGAGTATCAGACTGAAGGTTACTCTTTACACAACGGAGTGTCCCCACATCAGAAGAGAAATAGTAGTATTCCTTATCCGGAACAATCACATAATCATTTGTGTTGTCGAGCGGACGGTCCGTGGGAAGGAATTTCCCCTTGTATATAAGGGGTTTGCCTGTACGCAACAGAGAGAGATCGCTGTAGAGTGAAATTGTCTCACGCGGCGCAGAACTGAAAAAGAGACATTGTACTACAAACGTGATTTCTATTGCCAGCAGTACATAGAAAAATACACGAATCTTCCAACCCGTGGATTTATGCTCTATGTACCGCTCATATTGCATGAGGTATGTCTTGCGGCGTTCTTCTGCAGCCAGCAAGTCTGAAACGCGCAGCAGCTCCCTTTTTTCCCGTATGGGTCCTATAATCGAAGCGATTATGTATAGCAGTAGACAGATTACCGGGGGCAGAAGCAGAAATATAATAGAAGCGGAATTGCCATAAAACTCTGCACGCAGCTGTGCTGAAACAGGTTCATCGCCAAAAGAAAACAAAAGCCTGCAGACAGGTTTGGCGAGCAGTATCAGCGCATAGCACACTGCACTGGACAGAAGCGGCAGCAACCAGAACTTCTTCCCTTTTTTTGATTCTGAACCGGCGGCTTTGGACCGGGTGTATCGAATCTCCATATATATCCATCCTTAAAATCATTCGTTTACTATTTGTAGTATTACTTTGCTGCCCGGCAAGTATTTGATCACGAAAGGGTAGATTCCGTCATCATACACCGTCGCCTTATATTGCAAACGGCTCATGACATAATATTCTTCTTCGGCGTCAAGATAGATAAGAACCGTGTCACGGCCTAAGAAGTCTTTTCCATTTTTATAATAATAGACCGGGTAATCGTCAGCGTAATAATCCCAACCGTATTCGTCATGGAGCACCCGCCGCAATTCAGACGCCACATCCTCCTGGTCTGTTTCATGGATGATCTGTCCGTATGCCATTGCTATCACATCCTCCTCGGTAACCGTTCGGGTAAGGTATTCACCATCCCTTACCCTTGGAAGGTCTTTTGCCAAGGAAATAAATTGTACAGCCACAAATGCAGAAACAAGAGTGATTGTTATGAAAAAGACAATGCGGTAAGCCGGTTCGACTCTCCGTTCGAACAGCTTACACGGCAGGGCTGCCCAGGTATGCCATTGGAATATCAGTCCAAGAATGAAGAGAGCGTTGATAACATTCGGCAGAAGCACTGCAAAATAGTTGTAATACAAAAAGCGTTGCGACAGAAACGCAAAAAGGTCGAGAAGCTTCAGCGGAAACACAGGCTGAATCAAAAAGTTGAAAGCCAGCATGATCACAGTTGATCGGACGATACGGCGGTAGGACTTATGGCCCACGAGTCCGTCCAGGATGCAGCTTAAGTAGAATCGGCGGCGCAATGGTGTTATCTGCGCCCTGTTTTCAATAAAAAATTGCATTGCGTCTTCAAATTCTCCGCGGGACATAAGCCATGAGAGCCTATCCTGTGCATCGTCAAGCATACCATGCGATTCATAATTCATGCGTAATGTCCTCCGGTAATCTTGATATGGATCGCCTCAATACCCGAAGCATGAATCCATAGGTTATTTATGCGGATCAACTGCTCCCTCATTTACGGATTCTGAAATGATGTCCCATATTTCTTCCCTGCCCTGCTTGGTCTCGGCGGAAAAGGGAATCACCGTTACTTCGCTTCCGATCCCAAGCCCCGTGCGAAGGACTTTTAACGATTTCTGCACCTGGCTTCTCTTTATTTTGTCCAGCTTGGTGGCGATGATGATCGGATGATAGCCATTGTGCACGACCCAATTATACATGGTCTTATCATTCTCCGATGGCTCGTGGCGGATATCGATGAGCAAAAACACACATCGGAGCATGGAGGACTTATGAAGATAGTTTTCTATCATCTTCCCCCACTTCGCCTTCACTTCCAGAGATACCTTAGCATAGCCGTAGCCTGGAAGATCCACATAGTACAAAGCATCATTGATGTTATAAAAATTAATGGTCTGGGTCTTCCCCGGCTGGGACGAAGTTCTGGCAAAGGATTTGCGGTTCATCAGGGCATTTATGAGAGAAGATTTTCCCACATTGGATTTGCCCGCAAAGGCAAACTCCGGCTTTGTATTCTCCGGAAGCGTACTGGTTATCCCGCACACAGTCTCCAGCTCTACTGATTTAATGATCATATGGTTTCCTCTTTCCTGCCCATGTTCTTTGGGCATAAAGGTATACCCGAAGGGTATTTCCTCTTTCCTGCCCATGTTTTCTGGGCATACCTGTGCTTCTATTCCTTGATGAAAGCTTCTTTTAAAACCTCCGGCATGTTCTTCACATATATGATGTCCAGATCTCCGATGATTTCCTCTGACAGCTCTGCAATATCCGGACGGTTCCTGTCAGGAACCAGAACCTTCTCCACATGGGCCATACGTGCAGCCAGGATTTTTTCCTTAAGGCCACCGATCGGCAGAACACGGCCGCGAAGAGTAATCTCTCCTGTCATGGCCACCTTGGCGTTTACCTTCCGTTTTGTGACCGCAGACAGCATAGCCGTCGCCATGGTGATTCCAGCCGATGGGCCATCCTTTGGCACGGCTCCTTCCGGAATGTGAAGGTGGATATCGTGCTTTTCAAAATAATCATCCTTTACCTTATATTCCGGGCATACCGATCTGACATAGCTTAAAGCAGTCTGGGCGGATTCCTTCATGACATCGCCCATTTGTCCGGTCATCTGAAGGCTTCCCTTCCCTGGCATGACATTGACTTCGATTTGAAGGGTGTTGCCGCCGACGCTGGTCCATGCAAGACCTCTTACAATTCCCACCTGGTCTTCCTCGTTTACATCCTCAAAGAGTACCTTTTCCTTGCCTAAATACTTCTCCAGGTCGTCTGAATTTATCTCAATGGCCTTTTTCCCATCTTCCAGGAATTCTCTTGCAGCTTTTCTGAAAACAGCTCCGATCCGCCTTTCTAAATTCCTGACTCCGGCCTCTCTGGTGTAGTGGTGAATGATCTTTTCAAGAGCCTCGTCCGATATGGTTACCTGACCTGGCTTAAGCCCATTCTTTTCCCGCTGCTTTCTTACTAAGTAATTCTTTGCAATATGGAATTTTTCATTCTCCGTATAGCTATTTACTTCAATTACTTCCATACGGTCAAGAAGCGGCCCCGGTATGGTGGTTGTGGTATTGGCCGTTGCCAGAAACAGCACATTGGATAAATCAATGGGAATCTCTACATAATGATCCCGGAATTTTATATTCTGTTCGCTGTCGAGCACCTCTAAAAGAGCGGAAGAAGTATCACCCTTATAATCCCTGCTGACCTTGTCGATCTCGTCAAGAAGCATTAAGGGATTGCTGACTCCGGATTGCCTTAAGGCCTCTACAATCCTTCCGGGCATGGCGCCTACGTAGGTTTTCCGGTGTCCGCGGATCTCCGCTTCATCCCGGATTCCTCCCAGGCTGATCCTTACATACTCCTTATTCAACGCCTTTGCTACTGATCTGGCAATGGAAGTCTTTCCTGTTCCAGGAGGTCCTACCAGGCAGATGATAGGGCTGGATCCCTTTTTTGTAAGGACGCGGACTGCTAAATATTCCAGAATCCGTTCCTTTACCTTCTCAAGGCCATAATGATCCTCATTTAAGATCTCCTCTGCATGGGCGATGCTGTTATCATCCTTTGACAGCTTCTTCCACGGAAGCTCTAAGACCGTCTCAAGGTACATACGGACCACATTGGCTTCCTGACTTCCTCCAGGCATCGCCTTAAAGCGTTCAATCTCCTTTTGAATCTTATCCTTGGTCTCCTTATCAGCTTTTAAAGCCTTCAGCTTCTTTAAGTATTCGTCGGAATCGGACAAAGGGTTGTCCTCGCCAAGCTCCTCACGGATCACCTTAAGCTGCTCCCTTAAGATATAATCCTTCTGGTTCTTGTCGATCCGTTCCTTAACGTGGGACTGTAATTCCCGTTTTACTTTTGTGACCTCGATCTCTGTCATCAGCTGATTTATAACCAGCGCATACCGGTCCTCCAAAAGAGCGCTTTCAAGCACCTGCTGGCGCACCCGGTAATCCCAGGAAAGCTGTACGGCAATCTGGTCCAAAAGCTCGCCAAGGTCATTAAGCACCATAAGACCCGGAAGTACCTCCTTAGCGACCCTGGGATTCTCCCTGCCGTATTCCTCCAGCTTTTCCTGAATGATCTGAATCATAGCCTCTCTTGTAATATAATCAATGGAATCATCTGCTTCCAGAGCCTTTTCAATTTCACCTATGAGCATGGGCTCCTCGCTGTCAAGAGTCAAAAGCTCTGCCCGCTCCATACCTTCCACCATAACACGGATCACATTATTCGGCAGCTTTACCAGCTGCTTGATGAGAGCCACTGTACCGATCTGATACAAATCTTCGATTCCAGGGTCAGCTTCCTCAGAATTCTTCTGGGTAACCAGACATACTTTCTGATCTCCCACCATTGCCTTCTCCACAGCTGCAATGGATTTTGTCCGGCTGATATCAAAATGCAGCATCATTTTGGGAAGAACAGTCATGCCTCGCAGGGCGATAACTGGCATTGTGATTGTCTTATCCACCATTGTGTTCTCTCCTTTGCATTCAAAAAGGTGTTCCAGCAGATTTTCTCGCTGTAACACCTTCCTGACTCATGCAGGGACCTATGCGATCTCGCCTGTCTTATCTTTTCTTAACTTCTGAGCCAGTGATTTTCTTGGGACTGCCGTGTCCCTGTAAATCAGCTCCGGCTCACCCTTTTTATCTACAACATCCCTGGTAATCGTGCAGATTCCGATGCTGCTGTCAGATGGAATCTCGTACATCATCTCCATCATTACGCTTTCCATAATGGAACGCAAGCCTCTGGCCCCTGTTTTTCTCTCCACTGCCAGTTCCGCAATCCGTTCAACTGCTTCTCCGGTCAGCTCAAGCTTCACATCATCCAGTTCAAACAACTTTTGATACTGCTTGACCAGGGCGTTCTTCGGCTCTGTTAATATCTTCACAAGTGCATCCCGATCCAGAAGTTCCAGGGATACGTTAACCGGCACTCGGCCGATAAACTCCGGTATCAAACCGAACTTCACCAGATCCTGAGGAAGGGTCTTCTTTAAAAGATCATCAATATCTGTCTTGTTCTTATCTACGATTTCCGCATTAAAGCCGATGGAACCGGCACTTAACCGACGTTCAATGATTTTTTCCAATCCATCAAAAGCGCCTCCGCAGATGAACAGAATATTGGTGGTATTGATCTGTAAAAGCTCCTGATGGGGATGCTTTCTTCCTCCCTGAGGCGGAACACTTGCAACCGTACCTTCCAGAATCTTTAAAAGAGCCTGCTGTACGCCTTCGCCGGAAACATCTCTGGTAATAGACACATTTTCCGACTTCTTTGTTATTTTATCAATCTCATCGATATAGATAATTCCATATTCTGCCCTGCTGATGTCATAATCAGCCGCCTGGATGAGCTTTAAAAGGATGTTCTCAACATCCTCGCCAACATAACCAGCTTCTGTAAGGGCGGTGGCATCTGCAATAGCAAACGGAACATTTAAAACCTTTGCCAGCGTCTGCGCAAGATAGGTTTTACCAGAGCCGGTAGGACCTAACATCAGAATATTGCTCTTTTGCACTTCTACATCCATTTTTTTCCTGGAAGTGATTCTTTTGTAGTGGTTATAGACTGCTACAGACAATACCTTTTTTGCGTTGTTCTGACCAATGACATAATCGTCTAAAAAAGCCTTGATTTCCTTTGGCTTCATCAGGTTGATATCACCAAAATCAGGCACTTCTTCCTCATGGCTGTCAAATTCTTCCTCTAATATCTCTGCGCACAAATCAATACATTCGTCACAGATGTAGACATTATTGGAACCGGCAATGAGCTTCTTTACCTGGTCCTGGGTCTTCCCGCAAAAAGAGCATCGGATCTTGTCGTCTGTTCTGACCGGCATATACACACCTCATTCTTTCCTAATACAATTGCCCTGCTTTTTGGGCATAAAGAAATACCCGCAGGGTGTTTCCTAATACATTGCCCTGCTTCCTGGCAGTGCCCGACCCATTTTACCGGGTGTAAAGGGGATACCTGCAGGGTGTTTCCTATAAATCGCCCCGGCTGCTTAAGCGCAGAGGCTTATCGGTCATGGCTGTAGATGATATCATCGATCAAGCCATATGCTTTCGCCTCTTCCGCGTTCATGTAATTGTCGCGCTCTGTATCGCGTTCAATCACTTCATAAGGCTGGCCAGTGTTTGCTGACAGGATTTCATTTAAACGCTTCTTTATCTTCAGTATATTCTCAGCTACGATTCGGATCTCAGTGGCCTGGCCCTTTGCTCCGCCGGATGGCTGATGAATCATAACCTCCGCATTTGGAAGAGCGAACCGTTTTCCCTTTGCTCCGCCGGCCAGTAAAAATGCTCCCATGCTGGCTGCCATGCCCATACAAACAGTAGATACATCACATTTAATATAGTTCATGGTATCATAAATTGCCATTCCTGCGGTAACGGAACCGCCAGGGCTGTTGATATAGAGGTTGATGTCCTTATTCGGATCCTCTGCCTCTAAAAATAACAGCTGGGCCACAACAAGGCTTGCTGATACATCGGATACCTCTTCCCCAAGAAAAATGATCCTCTCCTTAAGAAGTCTGGAATAAATATCGTAAGAGCGCTCGCCCTTACTGGTTGATTCAATGACATAAGGTACTAAACTCATCTGTCTTCCTCCTGTCTGTTCTTTCCTATATTTCGCCCATGTTTTCTGGGCATAAAGGGATACCCGTAGGGTGTTTCCTATATTTTGCCCATGCTTTCTGGGCATAAAGGGATACCCGTAAGATATCTCTTATCAAAGTCGAATAGACTCCGGACAAAATGCCAGGAATCTATTCAAAGGATACTTCTTAAACTAATTTTGCTTCTGCAACAAGAAAATCTACTGCTTCCTGAACTGCCAGATCTTCCTTCATCTGCTGGATGCCGACTTCTCCAAGAGATTCTTTTACCAGAGAGACTTCCATCTTGTAAGCTTCTGCCATGCTGGCAATTTCTTTCTCAACTGCTTCATCAGATGCAGTGATGTTCTCTGCCTTCACAACTGCTTCCAGTACCAGTCTTGTCTGGATTCTCTTAAGAGCCTGTGGCTTCATCTGCTCCTTTAAGGACTGAAGAGTCATGCCTGTAAATTTCATATACTGGTCAAGAGACAGGCCCTGGCTCTGCATTCTTCTGGCATAATCATTAACCATGTTGTTCACCTGGCTGTCGATCATCGGCTCAGGAATCTCCATGGCAGCATTCTCAACAACCTTCTCTACCACATGATCTTCATTCTCTGTTGCTGCTTCTTTCTCTTTTCTGGAAGCAACCTTTTCCCTGATGTCGTTCTTGTATTCTTCCAATGTCTCGAATTCAGAAACTTCGCTTGCAAACTCGTCGTTTAATTCAGGAAGTTCTTTTTTCTTGATTTCCTTAACAGTCACCTTAAATAATGCAGGCTTTCCTGCCAATTCTGTTGCATGATACTCATTTGGGAAGGTTACGTTGACTTCACACTCTTCGCCGATGTTCTTGCCGATCAGCTGCTCTTCAAAGGTATCAATGAAGGAGTGGGAACCAATGGTAAGAGGATAATCCTCACCCTTTCCGCCGTCAAATGTCTTTCCGTCTACAAAGCCTTCAAAGTTGATAACCGTCTGGTCACCGTCCTCTACAGATCTGTCCTCTACGGAGATAAGTCTGGAATTCTGTTCCTGAACTTTCTTTAACTCGGAATCAATATCTTCATCGGTTACTTCGGCAGATGCCTTGGTCACTTCAATTCCCTTATATTCGCCAAGTGTTACGTCCGGTTTAACGGCTACTGTAGCCGTATAGATCAGGGTCTTACCCTTTTCTACCTGTACGATGTCAATCTCAGGTCTGGAAACGATGTCCAGTCCGCTTTCTTCCGCTGCATCACCATAAGTTGCGTCAAGAGCCTCGTTTACTGCATCTTCATATAAAATGCCTGCTCCATACATCTTCTCAACCATGGCCTGAGGAGCTTTCCCTTTCCTGAAACCAGGGATGTTGAATCTGCCCTTATTCTTATTGTAAGCCGCAGTAAGAGCCTTATCAAACTCTTCCGCTGACACTTCTACCGTCAATTTTGCCATGTTCTTTTCTAATTTTTCTACTTGTAAACTCATTAAAGGGTTCCTCCTTGAAATATATGTGAACCGCCAAATCAACAGGGCGTTACACTTCAATTTAACATTATAGCATACTCGTCCCGTAAATTCCAGTATTATTTACGATTAAATCAGGTTTTTCCTGTAAACTCCTGCATGCGCTTTACGATGTAGGGATCCAGGGGCCGGATCTCCATCTGCGGCCTTGAAATATAATATCCCTGGAACAGAGAAACTCCGCATTTCATAAGAAATTCCAGCTCTTCCGGAGTTTCTACCCCCTCGGCAAGAACTGTTATGTTGTTTTGCTTTGCAAAATCCAAAAGATTCCTTAAAATGATCTGACGGTTCTGGTCTTCGTGGATCCGTTTTACCAGGTTGATATCCACCTTAATGATATCCGGCCTCATACGCAGAAGAATGGATTCGCTGTTATATCCCGTCCCGAAATCATCAACAGCGACCTGCCCCTTCCACCGCCTCGCCATGTCAACCTTGCGATGCATGAAATCTTGGCTTACCGGTTCGCCTTCTGTCATTTCAATGACAATCCGGTGAAGCAGATTTCCATAGGTTTCTTCCAGCTCCGTCTGCTCTGCTTCCGTTAAGCACACGCTGGCAATGGAGTTGATGAACAGCTTCTCGTCAGTTCCCAGCTGCCCGGCCATAGCCTCCGCCACAACCGCCTTAAGTCCTGCAAACCAGGTGAGAGCCTCTATCTGGGAAAGCTTTGCCTGCGCTCTTGCCAGATTTAACACTTCACTGATTCCCTTCATGTTTGCAAATTTTGGACGCATCAGCAATTCATATCCGTAAATCCTTCCTTCCCTTGTTGCAATTGGCTGAAATGCAAAACGAACCTCTTTTTTATCTAGCATCCGGTTAAGCTCTTCGCTGCCTGCTAACATATAGGAATTATGAGTATATTCATTTAAATCAAACTCCTTTACCACCCCTTTTACGCTGTGCTTTACCATATACATGGCAAAATCAGCATAACTAAACAGGGACTCAAAGTCTGCCGCATCATCCGGGTACCAGGAAAGCCCTCCCGACACGCGGATAGGAAACTGGTATCCCCCGCCCGTATTCAGTGAGAATTTTTGAATATGTTTCATGAATTCCCGGATTTTTTCTCTGATTTCTTCCTTTTCATCTGCTTCCATAAAGGTAACAAATTCATCTCCGGAATATCTGGCTACAATCCCTCCCTTTTCCGAGAATATCTTTAAGCAGTTGGCAAAGAGGACAATGTACCGGTCTCCTTCGTCATGTCCGTATGTATCGTTAATATATTTTAAATTATCCAGATCCCACATGATCAGTGCGGAAACCTTCCCTTTCTGCCTCTTCATAGCAGCCGCGACCTGTTCCCGGAATGCTCTCCGGTTGTAAATCTCCGTCAGCAGGTCAAAATTCCTCTCCCGCTCCAGCTTCTCCTTTTCCTCTACATCCGCAGTCACATCCGAGCACACCCCAAGGATTGTCCCTTTCTTTGATCCGTCCAGAATAAATTCCACCCAGCGCGTCCCTTCCGGGTCCTCCAGGCACTGCAAAACACGGTCCCCTTTTATCTTAATACCGGTAAAGGTATTCTCCATGTATTTCTTGAATTCTTCTGACTTTATATAACAGTATGGCTCTTCCATGCTGCCCCAGTCCAGCATCTGAAACAAAGAGCGGCTGCAGAATACACGGTCAGACTCCTCCTCATATTCAAATACGCCGATCAGGACATTGGCATGTTCCAGGATACTTGAAATCTTAGACGACGCCCTTTCCACATCCTGATTTAATTGTTCAATGGTTTCTGTCAGTTCATCGATTTCTCTGATATGTACTCTTTTAAGGGAAAGTTCCCTGCTTCCTGACTTTCCTCTTAATTCTACGATCAATCTGCGGATAGGTTCCGTCATGATCTTGCCTATAACAAACGCCCCTAACAGGCTGAATATTAGCGGTACTGCCATGGAGCCAAGAAGCATGCACCGGATTGCATTATAAAAAGACAGCAGATCCTTCTGGCGAGCGATACCGGCTAATACCCACTCTTCTTCCTCAAAAGGTCCGTTGTTTCCATAAACATCTAAGCTTCTTATACTGGCATACCATTTGGTTCCCTCAGAAGATGTCAGCTCACTGATGGTTTCTTCCTCATTATCCTCATAATCAATTCTTTGGCTCTCGTTAAAATACTGATTATACAGATATCCGGAATAGGCGACAGGGATAATGGTTTTTGTTCCCTTGTTCCGAATGCCTAAAAGCCAGCATTCTTCAAAATTGCCGCTTGTCTGGTCTTCTCCCAGAATCTGCTCAAGCTGGTTTAAGGTAATTTCCAGCCCGCATGCCCCCACAACGGTGCCGTCATTAAGTATGATTGGGATGGAATAGGTTATTACCTGCATATCCCTGGGGCTTAAGCGGAAAGGGGGGCTTAAGTAGGCAAATTCCATGGCATCATCCTTGGCTGCCAGATTCTGAACCGCCATAAGATACGGCTTCTTATAAAAAGAGGCGGCGGCTTTATTCTCCTCATCTTCCTGAAAGCCAAGTTCCCAGAAGGAATCCAGAGGAATGTCGTATTTTTCCGCTATGGATGGCAGCCCTCTTTCCATAAGAAGGGACGAATTATCCTTTAAATATCCTCCTGAATTGGAATTGCGCATATAAAAGCCTGCTTTCATTTCAACCGGACTGTTCTTGGCCGCCGGGCCGTTTAAGACCATAAAAACTCCCGTCGCATGGCTTAAGTGAAGCATTTCTATGGATTTTTCCATAACCTTATCAACGATTTTCCGATTCAGTTCATAATCCGTAAGGATATCTCTTGACCTGCGTCCCTCACTGTCAAGCACTTGCTGGATCCCGGCGGTTATGAATTCAGAATTACTAAACATAACGATCCAATGGTGAAAGGTCTCTTTCTCAAGGCTCAGCTTTGTGCTCTCTGTATTTTCACTTAATATGTGGATTTCATTATTCTTTAATTTGATGGAAACTCCGCCAAACAGTACCAGACCTGCAATGACCGCAGCCTGCAGAACCAGCAGGATCAGCAATGGTCCCAGAAGCTGGGTGCGAATGGATTCACTTCTCTTGTTCTTCATAAATCACTCTCCAATAATCGCTTCCAACTGCTCCATTGTGTCTCTGTACCAGTTATCAAAATTTTCTTCTGTCACAAAATCTGCAACTGCACTTTCCCGTTTCACTCCCTGCCCCATAAGGGTGCAAATCTCTTCGTAATCTTCTTTTGCCTTTATAGCCATTGCGGAATTCAGCACGCTTCTGGCCCGGTCGCCGCCGTTAAAAGGCTTTGAAGTGTAAAGCCGGTACTGATTCGCCGTGTCAAGGCCTATCAGAAGGTTCTGTGATACCCCGCTGTCCTCGCCGGCTTCCTCCAGGAAGGGTCTTAGCAGTTCTTCATTACCGGCAGCCTTCTTAACCGGAAGATAACCGGAACCAATTGCAAACTTCATATTCTGTTCCACACATGTAAACCATTTTAGGAATAGTGTTGCTGCATACTCTCTTTTTTCCTCAGATTTAAACACCATCATACCGGCTCCCTGCTGTACTGCGCAGGGAGCGGTACCCTGGAAATTGGGAAGAGGGTAAAGCTTGCTTTCTATGGCATAATTGGTCCCATCCTCAAGGGTCACTGAGGTTGGAAAGTAAGAGATTCCGCTGGTCGCCCCAACAAAGGCTGCCAGCTGGCCTGTCTTTACATCATCACTTCTAAACTTCCCGTAGGAACCAAAATATCCATTTACATAGGGAACGTAATAATTGTCCCATAGCCTCCTCATGGTCTGCTTATCAAGATCAAGAACGGTTTTCCCATCCTTTTCTTTAAAGATTTCATGGCCCAGCTGAAGGCTGCCGATGATCATATAATTAGCAAACGCATCCCTTCCAAAAAAAGCCTTTCCATCATCCGGTTCGTCCGTTAAGCTGTCCGTCCATTTATAATAGGACTCTGCCACACGGGTGATCCCTTCCCAGGTGGAAAGAGCCTCCTCTGTCTCTCCTGTTGCCTCTGCAAACTTGTCCCAGTCCGTCTTATTCACAGTAAGGATCTCGGTAGACTTGGCGATAGGGAATACCTTAATCGCCCCTGTGCTGTCAAATTTGCCTTCTTCCATATAGGCATCCACATATTCCGATATTTCGTCCTCAGTCAGATAGCTGCTTAAATCTGCTGCCAATCCCATCTGATCCACTTCATACACCTTATCCACATAAGCAGAAAAAACATCAGGCAGAGGATCCGATCCAATCTTCTTTTCAATGCTTTCATTAATCAGATTGCTCAATTCGTCAATGCTTCCCTTGTTAAACGCCTTGACGATGATCCCTTTTTCTCTTCCTTTGTTTTCATTAAACTCCTGCACCAGACGGTCGAATTCTTCCTTCTGGACGCCATTGTAATAATGCCAGATGGTAATGGTGACTGGATCTTTTTCCGATAATCCGTAAGGATCTTTCTTTTCACATCCGGTAAGCAGCCCGATGAAAACAGCAGCCAGAACCGGCAATACCCATCCTTTTTTCATACGCTCACCTACCCCATCACATGGAACTATGGTCGTATTGGATGGCCTCCTTTACCTGGCGGGCATGTTCTTTATCCGTCAGAAGGCCCAGAAGTTCAATTCCCATATCCAGCGCATAGCCTAACCCCCTGGCGGTCGTTATATTCCCATCCGTAACAACTCCCTGTTTTGTATACAAGGCACCTTTAAGCTCCGGTTCAAAGCCGGGAAAGCAGGTTGCTCTTTTCCCTTCCAGCATACCAAGCTTTCCTAATATACTTGGAGCAGCGCAGATCGCCGCGATTCTCCGGTTCTCTTTATGAGCTTCCTTTAAAGAATTTAACAGTCCCTCGTGGGCACCTAAATTCCTGGTTCCCGGCATTCCGCCGGGAAGAAACAGAACATCAGCATCTTTACAGTCTACTTCGGAAAATTCATAATCCGCCTGGATTTTTATCTGATGGGCACTTACCACATCTCTTTTCCCCGTAACGGAAACAAGGGTCACCTCCTGGCCACCCCTCTTTAAAATATCCACAACTGCCAATAACTCCACTTCCTCTGATCCATCAGCGAAAAACGCAAATACTTTACTCATCTTAATCCTCTCCTTTTAACGTATGAAAGGTACTGATTGCAGTGACCTTGATATAATCCACCTGATACCTTGTGTCCACATCTTCCCCGTCAATCATCTTTATCAAAGTATCGGCAGCTGTTTGGGATTGTCCCTCTAAATCGTTTAAAACAGTCCCGGCTATCTTTCCCTCTTTTATATATTTTACCGTATCCTGAAGGGCATCTACCCCTACCAGGTAAATATCCTTTCCAGGGACGCGGCCCGCCTCTTCTACAGCTTCCAATGCACCGTTTGCCATGGAATCATTGTTGCAGAAGATCACCTCTATCCTGCTTCCGTAGGTGTTTAACACCTCCTGCGCAAGCTTCTTCCCTTTATCCTTGTTCCAGTCTCCATTGCCGGAAAACAGTTTATCTGTCTTCATTCCCCCTTCTTCCAGGGCTTTTATGGAATATTCCGTCCGGTAACGGCTGTCCTCATTGCCATCCTCTCCCATGAGCATGGCATAAGATACCACCCCATCGCCGTTTATATCTCCTTTATCAGGCATTTCCCGGATGATTTCTCCCTGATAGGTACCTGCCTGTCTGGAATCCGTTCCAACGCAGGACACTGCCATGTGGTTGTCCTGCCACCGCTTCTGTTCCTCCTCGTTTGGCTCTCTGTTAATAAAAACCAAAGGGATCCCTGCTCGGCTGCAGTCATCGGAAAGCCCAGGCGCAGCCGACACCTCCACTGGATTTACTATGATCCCGTCACACCCGTCCGAAATAAACTGGCTGATCTGCCGGTTCTGTTCTTCCTGATCTCCTCCGGCATTGCGCATGATCACATCCGCATGGCAGGTTTCCTCCAGATATTGTTTTAATTCCGAACGATACAGCTTCATGAATGTATCGTCATAGCGGTATATACTTATCCCAATCTTAGGGCCTGTCTCCTCACGAACCCCTTCCGTGCCTGCTTCTGATGCTGAACGTTCTTCGGTATTCTTCTCCTGCTCCCGAGGAGCGCATCCATGAAGAAGAAAAGCAGCCAATACAATCAGAAAAACTACAAAAATCCGTTTACTTAAACGTTTCATGTCCTAAATCTCCTGAATTCCACTGTTTTCCCCATATTACCACGTTTTTTCTTTTTTTGCCACCACCTTCTACTTTTTGTTCCCATGTGGTATAATGACGCAGGCGTCTGTTATCATGCTGCATTTTCCATATACCGCTTTACGGCACCTGGCTCATTGCTTTTATGGTATAACAGAAAAACTTGTCAGGTACTAACAAACTTAGTGCCCATGATATACTGGCCGCATATGGCAGTACAAAACATTGTAGCAGGAGGACTTTCCCATGGAAATAGAACGAAAATATCTCATACCCCACCCGCCGGCGGATTACACCGCCTACCCTTGTCACTTCATAGAACAGGGATATCTCTCAACAGAACCGGTAGTCCGGATCCGCAGAGAGGATGACTCCTTTTACCTTACCTACAAATCAAAGGGACTTTTGGAACGGGAGGAATACAATCTACCTTTGACACCAGAGTCCTATGAACACTTAATCAAAAAAGCGGATGGCCATATTCTTACAAAAAAACGGTATCTGATCCCCATGGAAGGTTCCGATCATCTGACCATAGAACTGGATGTCTTTGATGGACGTTTTAAAGGGCTGATATTGGCTGAAGTGGAATTTCCGGAAAGAGAAGAAGCCGAAAACTTCATTCCTCCCTCCTGGTTTGGAGAAGACGTAACGTTTTCAGGAGAATATCAGAACAGCAGGTTAAGCCAGCTTCCATAAATTTTTATGAATAAAGCGAGCCGCAGGAGTCCAAAGGATACCTCTTTTCCAGACTCTTACGGCTCGCCATTCATTATAACACCATGCAGAAAAGGAACCGGAACAAAGGCGGAATTACACTTAAGAGCCCGCTGCCCCTGCTCCGATTCCTTTTTCCAAAAACCCCGGCAAAAGCTGCAGGGTGCTCCTTAAAGGAATTACTTCTTTGCAATATACTTTCTGATGTCCAGAGCAATCGCAACTACAATTACAATTCCCTGTGCAATATACTGGAAGTTGGTATCAACACCCAGATACTGCAGGCAGGTCTTCAAGATTTCAAATACCAGTACT